>NZ_DAOTZQ010000047.1:0-19428 GCF_034434295.1 Chloroflexus sp. | reverse complement strand
ATTCTCCTCTTCGGCTCACTTGCTTCAGGGCAAGTACAGGAGTGGTCGGATATTGACGTGGTGATTATCAAGGAGACTGAGCGTCACTGCCCGGGTCGCATTCGCAACGTGATAGAATTGCTACGTCCCATGGTAGGTTTGGATGTGTTTGTCTACACTCCGCAAGAATTTGCGAGTCTGGTCAATCAACAGTCATTCGCTCGCGAAAAAATCGTGGTAAAAGGGAAGGTGATTTATGAGCAGTAGTGAACGCTGGCTAGATTTTGCCCGTCAGGATCTGCGGATGGCCGAACTGGGAACGAGTGAACAGTTAACCAGGCTTGTTTCCATGCCCAGTAGTGTGTTGAAAAAGCTGTCAAGGGCTTACAATTGCTGAGTCGAATTCTATGCTTCCTACCCGTTATCCCGATGCATTGCCTGGAATGTTACCGGAAGGTTTGCGGGGAGAGCAAGATGCTACCCAGGCACTTGAAGTAGTAAAACAGGCGCTTCATCGGATCGAGCAAACCTTAGGCAAACACATATGGTAAGCAGATGGGAACAGTGCTGAATTTTACAGATTACCCAGCAAACAACTGTAAGTCTCTTCTACTGCCAAAAGTAGCAGTATCATTGCCTCAGATGAGTACGCGTACAGATGAACATATCTCAAAGCCGAAATGATCGACACTGACCAGCTCAAATTAACGTTATCGCCGGTGGTGAAATCCCTGCATCAGGGGTTAGGTCATGGACTGTTGTCCGTCGTTCTCTTCGGCTCTCGCGCCCGTGGTGAGTCGAGTCCGGAAAGTGATTGGGACCTGCTGGTGATTGCCCATGATCTGCCTGAACGGGCGCTGGCTCGTCATTTCTTCCTCAAGAAGATGCTCCCAGATGCCTGGCGAGGGCAGACCAGTTTGCTGGCAAAAACTCCACAGGAGTTCGAATCTCGCCTGCCATCGCTCTACCTGGATATTGCTCCGGATGGTGTGGTGCTGCTCGATCCGCAAGGATACATTGCTCCTCGCCTGGAGTGGATTCGCCGACAAATTGAGCACTATCATCTCCAACGCCGTCTAATTGGTCACGACCTGGTGTGGAGTGCGCCGTTTTCCACCTGGCCATCGATGTGGGAGGGATTTGCGTGAAGTATCGAAGGGAACTGCCGATCTAACGAGGATAGGTGTCGTCATACATGCAGTGGTAGGGAGGTGAAGCGTGACGCTAGATCTACAAATCCTGGCAGATAACCGCGAAGCGCTGCTGCTGGCGGAGGTGGCGGCGTTGTTGCAC
Organism: Chloroflexus sp.; assembly: GCF_034434295.1. GTDB lineage: Bacteria > Chloroflexota > Chloroflexia > Chloroflexales > Chloroflexaceae > Chloroflexus. Next base: position 18,156 of record NZ_DAOTZQ010000047.1, on the reverse strand, counting down.
GATTGGCAAAAGTGTATTGATAAAAAGGTTGCTTCGGACTGGGAAAAAAATCCGCGGCTTTCTAATAAGCAAAAAACTTGGCGGAGCCGCACCCCGTCACCCTCTCCAGGTGATTTTGCTGAGGTACTTTCTGCTAAGGTACTTACTTGTGGCTCTATAGACCTAAAAACTCTGTGTGAAGAAGGAAGAAATCCATCAACTGCGAGCAAGCATGCTTCTCCTCTCGTACAACTTCTAGGAAAGTGCCATGACCATGCTCATGTAGACAAAGAACTAGGTATCAATGAGCAAGAAGATGAAGCCTGTGACCGAATCAGTACAGCATTCGGCTTTGAACCCATTGAACCGGACAACTTGCTGGACAATCTCTTGTCCAAGGTCAAACCATTGTTACAAACCCAGTCTCGTCCTGTCGATAGAGAAAATCTATTATCTGCAATTCAAGAAGTCTTTTCTAATGCCTGGGGAGACACACGCCGCCCTATCAACGAGGTTACTCTATGGGATTGGGGATATGCCACCGGATGCTTGTATAAACCTCTGATTGCAGGCTGTCTGCTAAAGTTGCCATCACAACAAACATGGCGCATCTTGCGCATCAACTTTGACGTGCCTGGTCTTTATGCCAGGGCAATCAAAATCGCCGATCTGCTGGGTTATCAACGAGTTATCGACGAAGCCTGTGAACGTATCAAAAAACTGATTGAGGAAGATTATCCTCTCGGTAATGAGGTGTACCGCGACACTACTGGTATTTACTTCACCTTCCCCGATCTGGACTTGCCTCCTAACCTGGCGCAGCTTATTTGCCGCCGCGTGGAGGAGGTGGAGATGGAACTTGCGCCACGCATTGCAGTAACAGTAGGAGACGGTACGACTGCTAAGGAACAACTCAAGAGTATTTTAAGCAAAGCACGTAAGGAAGCTCTTGAGGCTCTGGCTCAACCTTTCGATAGTCAAAACTTGAGTACCTGCTGGAAACAGCAATGGAAAACCGTCGGACAGGGCAATTGGGAACTTTGTCCTGTCTGTCGCCTGCGTCCAAAGAAAGAGGACGAACAGGTCTGTCAGACCTGTTCTGAGCGACGTGTTCCCCGCATTCAGGGATGGATTAAAAACCTCTCAACTACCATCTGGCTCGATGAGGTTGCCAACAATACTGGACGTCTGGCATTGATTATCGGGCACTTTGGTCTGGATGGATGGCTTTCTGGCGACCTGGTACAAACTATGCTGGTAAAATCAGCAGCAAATAATCCTGGAGGATGCCAGCCTAAGAATCCCTCCCCCGCTCGCCTGCGCCGCATCTGGGAGACGACACGCACATTCTGGCAGGAGGTGCTACCCACCGAAGCGGAAAGAGAGATCAAGCAATCTCTGGTAGGGCAGTGTGTGGAGTGGCCGAAGCTGCGCCTGGCAATCACTCCACGAAACGGCGTACCACATAGTGTTATTACCCACCACACTTATGACCTGATCATCAACGGTGTAGCAGTGAGCGTGGTGTGGGATGGCAAGCACTTCCTCACCTGCCACAACCTGGAATATCTGGCAAAACCTGAGCAGTTGGGTCAGCCACTGAGTGCATGTCTTGTGCAAGGCAAAGCCTATGATCTGGAGGAACCGTCCGGCTATGGAGCCAGGAACAGGCGACTGGGTCAGATTACCATCCAACAGGTAACACAAATCGATCAATCTTATTTGCCTGCCATCCCCATCCTCGCCGAACCACGTGTATTCATGGCGCCCGTTCCGGCTGATCGGGCATTGAAGATTGTTCAGGCAATCAAGTGCAAATACGAGCGTGAGATGGGTAAGGTGCGCAATCGCCTCCCTCTTTACCTTGGTATCGTTTTCGCACCCCGTCGCACACCACTGAGAGCCTTGCTTGACGCCGGACACAGCATGACACAATATCCCTTTACCACGGGTATCTGGACAGTGGGAAGTCTTGAACGACGCGATTGCCTGCCTAACGGCTGGCCACGTCGGGTGTCACTAACACTCTCCAATTGTCATGGGCGTTCTCTACGAGTCGAAGTTCCCACCGTGATGGGTGATGGCGAAACGAAGGACCTCTGGTATCCCTACTGGCAACTGAAAAACGGCAATCGGAACGATCGTCAGCGCCGGTTTACCGGTGCAGATGGCGCAACCTGGGTACATGTCTGCGATTTGGTACCCGGTGATCAGGTACACTTTATGCCTTCTATCTTCGATTTTGAGTTTCTTGACACCACTGCCCGTCGCTTTGAGATACACTATAACGAGCACGGGCAACGTCCATACCGTACTCGCCCATGCTATCTGGAAGACCTGGATCGCCTGGAGACGCTGTGGGGCTATATGCAGCATTTGTCCACTACTCAGCGCCATCAGGTGATCCGCACTATCGAGGCTACCCGTGAAGCCTGGTACGGTCAAGACCAGAGTGGTACCTCTTTGACCGATGGTGTCTTCCGGCAGTTTGTTGCCGATACCCTGGCTGGCGCAGAGTGGCCGAGGCACGCATCCTGGCACCAGTTCTCTGAGGAATGGCGTAAGTATCTTGTTCAGGCTGGTGTACGCGGTGAACTGGCCGATCTGCTCGAATTGCATATGGAAATCCTGAAAGAAGACTAAAACGAGGGAGAGATGGCAACCTATAAACGACAACGCTATCTACTTATGACGACCGACCCGGTACATATTGGTACCGGTGGCTATCGCCTGGGTCGTGTGGATCTCAGCATCGTGCGTGAGCCGGGCACCCGTGTTCCGAAAATTCCCGGTACCAGTTTGCACGGCGCTGTACGTTCTTATGCCGCTCAACTGTACGAGACGCCAGAGGCTGCTGGACAGAATCAGGATCAGGTACAGAGTCCGGATTTGAATCCAGTCTGCTACACGTTTGGCTATATCAAAAAGCAAGGGAACGGCAATCAGGTCGCTGCTTATTCCGGTGTTGTCAGCATCTGCGATGCCCACGTCTTGCTCTTTCCAGTACATTCGATGGTAGGTCCGGTGTGGGTGAGTACGGTTGAACGATTGAAGGATGCCGGTATTCAGGTTGCAAACGTGCCGCAGAACTGGCAGACCGATCAGGCACTCCTCACCTGGTCACGCAGCAAGCCGCTTAACGTAGGCTGGTTGATGGTAGGAATTGCGAAAGGTCAGGCAAGCCTGACCGTACCAGCGAACTGGCAATCTGATCAACGCTGGCAAACCATTGCCAGCCGTATTGTCCTGGTGCATGAAAACCTCTTCAGCCACATCGTCAACAGTAATCTGGAGGTACGGACTTCGGTGAGTATCAACCCACAAACCGGTGCTGCTGAAGAGGGGGCACTCTTCACTTACGAAGCCATACCCCGCGCCACTTTCCTGACCACTGAGGTGATCCTGGATGATTATCGTGATGGTAGCAACGGGCGACCTTTTCCTAAAGATAAGACTGATAAAGGTAAACCTCTGCCGGGAGGTGAATGGAAATGTCCCCTTGACGTTGTCCGCGCCGGCTTTCGCCTGATGGAATGGCTCGGTGTGGGCGGCATGGGTACACGTGGGTTTGGACGAGTGGCGGTAGTCGGCGATCCGGTTGAGGAACATTTTTGCGCAGCCGGTCATAATGGACAGGGAGGCGAGTCGTGACTAATCAGGTACCTGTCAACCTGGATTATCTGGCAGCAACGTATGCGCAGGCAATCGTTAGACGTACCGCTGCCAAAAAGGCTGGCGACGTTGACAACACTGTCACCAAAGCTTTAGGCGTACTGCAAGAAAATGGCGTCTATGCCTGCTTCCTCTACCTGCTGGCGAAGGAGAAGGAGAATGGGCGGGTAGTGGTTGACGAGATGCTGAAGCTACTGAAAGACCTGAAGTTTGACCAGAGTATCCCAAAACCAAACGATCCACAGAATGTGTTGAAATACATCAGCAACACAGTAACAACGAACCTGGAACGCCTGCTACTGGCAAAAGAGACGCTGGAGCAGATGCTGATCTATGCTCGCTACGGAGCCAAGGCACGTGAAGCATACGAGCAAAAGCAAGAGCAATAGTATGAGCTGGTCTGCCTTTCAGGTCATCTTCCGTCTACGCGCTCCACTGCATATCGGCTGGAGCAAGGTGGGGAATGTCCAACTTACCCGTCCATACGTTACCGGTCGTACCTTGTGGGGCGCACTAACAATGCGCCTGACACGCGATGATCCGAACAGAAAGATGCCGGCAACCGACTCAGCCGCATATCAGCAAATTGGGCAACAGGTCAACGAAAATCTGGCATACACCTACTTTTACCCGGCTACCAAAGAGGGTGATAAGTATGAGTATCAAGTTGCCTGGCCCTGGGAGAATGAAAGCCTGTTTCGTCGCCGCTTTCTCAGCAGTTACAACAGCACGGCGCTGATCTACCCGCACAATTCAGCCGCAGAAGGCACACTACACGAAGTCGAGTTTCTCTCCCCATTTACCCTCGACGACGGCAAGCCGGTCTTCCTGATCGGCTATATCTTTGAGCGCAGCGGATGTCAGCTTGCCTGGCGTAAGGCATGTGAACGCATCCAGCTTGGCGGTGAGCGGGGATATGGATGGGGTGTACTGGAACTGGTAACGTTGAATATGGTTGAAGAGGCAACACAATTATTCAAAAACAAGGCTACCTGGAATGGCAGCGAAGGTCGACCGCAGATAACCTCTGCATATCTCCTCGCCCATACCAGAGCCGATCAGATCGATGCCACTGGCGACATCGAGCCACTGGTCGGACGTGAATGGCGCTCACAGAACCAGCAACATCGTTTCGCCGGTCAACATCTGGAGTTCAATGGTATCTGCTTTACGCCGGGTAGTCGGCTGTCCGAGGAGAAAACATTTGTCATTGGAGAATTTGGTATCTGGAATGCTACCTGATCTACGACTCAGAGATGCGCCATCGTTCGTGGGTGTACTTGAACCTATTTCAAAAACGTCTGCTAGCAGTTATCTCATTCATTCCTGATCGACGCTATGCTCGTGGCGAGCACACCCAGTCTCCCCGTGACCAGCAGGGGCAACGGTGTGACGCGTGGCGGATTGTGAGCACGGCTGCTGCGGCAGCCATGCTACCGTGCGCCACACGCCGCGCCACCCGCATAACGAACGAGCCAGGCACCCAATCCAGTGCGTAATAGCACCGGAGGTGACCGTTAGCCCTTCTCGTTGACATACCGGCAGCCTGGGATCAGGATAGACTGCCGCCTTGGTGATTGGCAAGCGTGTATACGTCTGGGCGACCATCTGGGAGCACGACCGCACAGCTTGTATGAAATAAGTTCTAGTGGATCAGTGATGAAAAGCATCTTATACCCCTCCCCGCACCGACTCACCTGAAAGAGTAGATTGATTCGCCGGTTGTGGTGCAAGACGTTGGCGGGCGTTCTGCAAGAGCTGGCAACTCTCGCTGTAAGCGTGACAGCGGGGACAACCGGCAACCAGGCGTCGTTCATGCAATTCGATGATCGCGTGCGCCGAACTCCAGTAGATGTTGCGTGCACCAACCAGATCAAACAGACCGGTTCGCTTGAACACATCCAGTACAGCCGGTTGCAACGCGGTAAAGATGACTTCGCCACCGCGGGCGTGGTGCTCTTCAACAATCTGGTGCAGCGCCTGAATACCCATTGCATCGATGAGCGGTACACCACGCATACTGATAATAATCGTATGGTAATCACCGGCAGTTTCAAATGCTTCGAGCACGGTGGTGACACTACCGAAAAAGATCGGCCCGGTAAGGTAGTAGACGTGAATACTAGGGCAGGTTGCTGTAATTGTTGACCCCTGGACCTGTAACTGTTGCGGGTTGACCGGTGCAGTAGTAACAACCGTACTGGTTGCTGATTGGCGGAGATAAATAAGCGCCGAAATGACAACACCGATCAGAATCGCCTGGGTTAAATCAAGCGCAGCGGTGGCAATCATCGTGATGAAGAAGCCGATCAGAGCGTGGCGCAAGTGCGCATTGACGAAGAAATGGATACTCTCCCACTCATTCATTCGCCACGCCGTCATCAACAACACACCACCGAGCGCGGCCAGTGGAACATAGCGAATGACCGGCCCCAAAACCAATGCACTCAACAGCAGCAACAGTGCATGAATAATACTGGTCAAACGAGTAACTGCCCCACTCTTGATGGCAACACTGGTACGGGCAATCGCCGCTGTCGCCGGAACGCCGCCAAAGAATGGAATGGCAATATTCCCAATGCCCTGGGCAATTAACTCTTGATTACTATCGAAAGGCTTGCCGCTCATCGTAGAACCAACGGCGCCACAGAGGAGACTCTCGATAGCACCCAGGGCAGCAATCGAGACGGCCGGTGTCAGCAGATCGCTCAGGTGCTCCCACGGAATTGCATTCCAGGTCAACCGGTGCTCAAGCAGAATGGTACGCGGGATGTCACCGATCATTGGGACATTCCATCCCAACACCACACTTATCACCGTGGCCAGAATAATACCGACAAGTGATGCCGGGATGGTTTTGTTGATGCGTGGCAACAGAATCATGACAGCAATAACAATCCCGGCAATGGTGATCGTCCGCCAGTCGGGTAGCAAAGGATGGGTGAAATAGTGAAATACCTTCTCAAAGGCATTTTCAGCAGCCGGTGTTTTCACACCCAGAACGTTATCGAGTTGCCCAATTGCAATAATCAGCGCAATCCCACTGGTAAAGCCGGCAATGACCGGTGAAGGAATGAATGAAATATACCGACCAAGACGAAATAAACCGAGCAGGATGAGCAAGAGTCCGGCCAACACACAAGCGACCCAAACCGCTTCCAGACCGTAGCGGGCAGAAATCGCGATCAGGATCGCCGACATAGCACCGGTTGGGCCGCTGATCTGATACGCTGCGCCACTCAGACCACCAATCAGAATCCCGGCAATGATTGCTGTTACTAGGCCGGCAGGCGCATCAGCACCAGAAGCAACCCCGAACGCGAGAGCTAACGGTAAAGCAACCGCACCGGTGGTCAGACCGGCCAATATGTCAGCCCGCAGGTGAGATATTGAATAACCGGCAAACTCGCGCTGGAGTAAGGCGATGAGGGGCAGGCGAAATGTGGTAGTTTTCATAGTTTACTTTGTTATATGATAATATTCTAATATTACATATTCTTTTAGAATTGTATCACGCTTACGATCATCTGTCAATACAACAGCCACAGTGCACGATTCATGACTGGCGGGTAGCCATCTTGTGTCCGGTATTACAATCTGTCGACGGCGTTTTGGGGAATAAGGAAGCCATATTCCGACCCGGATGGAGGTCAGCCCTGGCGAAGCTTCTCTACCGGTAGATGAGGTTTTTAATTCACCGTTTTGGATCAGCGTGCGACGACATCCCGTCACATATGCCGTTGTGTAGAAGTGATCGCAATTTGTTACTGACAGACTCTATGATCGCGACGAGCACATCCGGCATCCGCCTGTCGAGCGAAGTCAACGGCGTGACACGCGCCGGATCGTGAGCACACCGGTGCGGCAGTATGGCTGCCGCACTCCACACCACGCACCACGCGGATGACAAGCGGGAAATGCCACCAATCCGGCGCGTGATGGCACCGAAGCTGGTCGTTAGCTCTCCTCGCTGCCATACCGGCAGCCTGGGTTCGGGATATGTTGTCGTTGGCGATTGACAAGCGTTCATGCACCTGTGCGACCGTTTGGGAACATGACCGCACAGCTTTTCATGAAATAAATTCTCATCGTCAATAATGCGTAAGGTTGGAGATGAGAGGGTATGATCTCCTCCAGACAGCGGCTATCGGGCAGTGTTGCTTTTCGCGCCATCTTATCGTATAATTGATACAAATATTAGAATATTAGAAGATAAATGTATGCCTCTTCACCGTTTCAAAGCTGAATTCTTCAAAGCCCTGGCTCATCCTACGCGCCTTGCCATTCTTGATCAACTACGGGCCGGTGAGCGCAGTGTGCAGGAATTACAACAGGCACTGGCCATCGAGCAATCGAATGTGTCGCAGCAATTAGCAGTGCTGCGCAATAAGAATATCGTTGACTCACGCAAAGAGGGCACGACGGTCTATTACCGGGTGCGCGATCCCATGATTTTTCAACTGCTCGATGCGGCTCGGGTGATCTTCAACAATCATCTTATCGATACTCAGGAGATGCTGGCAACGCTGAGCGAAGAGCAATAAGGTCGCTGCCCCAGGGTGAGGAGATAACGATTACCGGTAGCAGCCGTTGTTGATGAGAGCGTCGTTCATGCGTAGCTTCGGTCAATTTCCTGCACCCACCTGCCCTGAACCAGACAATACAATGTGCCGGGATGAGTATGCTCACCCCGGCACGAATGTTTCACGACATGCTACTAGCACTCGCTATAACCGCATGAGTGACACTTCCGACAACCCTCTTCGTTCAGCATGGTCGCGTTCTGGCATTCAGGACAGATTTCGGCAGCTTCAATTGTGCCATGACCCGGATCGCTATGGTGATGGCTTGCCGGTGCGGTGGCCACAGCCTCGCTGACTCCATTGGTGTACGTCCGACCAGTATCGGTTTCGCCGTTGCCGTACTCGTAGTCATGCCCATTGCCGTTGCCATTCCCGTTCCCGTTTTTCACGTAATGATCGAGCAATACCTTGCCTATCGCGTCAGGCACCGAACGTACCCGATCCGGCCCGAATCCGGCCGAGCGCGAACCACCAATGCCGCGCAGTTGCTCGGCAATGAGTTTCACCGGAACCCCACACCGGAGGGCGAGGGAAATCAGTCGTCCAATCGCTTCGGTGAACGCAGTGACATCGCTACCGGCACGCCCAATGATGGCAAAGACCTCGAACGGTTTCCCGTCTAACTCGGTCACGAAGAGCCGCAGTTTGCCGAGTGGCGTGACAACCGGGAAGGAGTGGCTGGGCAATCCCTCAGCCGGAACCGGTCGCGGTGTCACCTCCACCGGGTGATCGGAGGCCGGCGCCGACTCTGCACGCTTACCGGTTGAGCCGGTTGAAAGCACCTGGTTTGCCCGCGATCCGTCACGATAGACGGTGATCCCTTTGCAGCCAAGGCGGAAGGCCAGCTCGTAGGCTTCCCGAACCTGGTCGGGGGTTGCGTCATGCGGGAAGTTAATCGTCTTCGAGATGGCACTATCGGTGTATTCCTGGAACGCTGCCTGCATGCGCACGTGCCACTCTGGGGCAATATCGTGGGCAGTGACCCACACCCGCTGCACCGAGGCCGGTACGTCCGGGTGATGGATGTGACCGGTATCCGCAATCCGCTCCATCAGTTCATCGCTGTACCATCCCTCGCGTTTGGCCTGCGCGACAAAGTCCTGATTGATATCGAGCATGCGGGTGTCAGCCTGGTAGCGCCAGAATGCAATCGCAAACAGCGGCTCGATGCCGGATGAACAGCCGGCGATAATACTGATCGTGCCGGTTGGGGCAACGGTGGTGACATTACAATTGCGGAGCAGGCGTTGGGGCCGAATACGCGATCCATCGGGGCGACGGGCACATGTCGCATCAGGCCCCCAGATGCTGTACTCCCATTCCGGGAAGGGACCGCGCTCGCGGGCAAGCTGCTCGGACGCCACTTTGCTCTCTTCGTCGATAAAGCGCATCACCTGTCGCGCCAGATCAATCGCGTCCGATGAATTGTACGGAATGCCCAGACGCACCAGCATATCGGCCCATCCCATCACCCCAAGGCCAATGCGGCGAATCCGCTGGCTGAGCTGCGAGATCTGTTCGAGCGGATAGTGATTGGCGTCAATCACATTATCGAGAAAGCGGGTACTCTCATGCACAACATCACGGAGTGATTCCCAATCGATGGTGCCGGCATCGGTCACAAATTTCCCCAGATTGATCGAACCGAGATTGCACACGTCATAGGCCAGCAATGGTTGTTCACCGCAGGGATTGGTCGCTTCGTATTCGCCAAGGTGGGGCACCGGATTGTACTCGTTTGCCCGGTCGATGAAGAAGAGACCGGGTTCACCGGTGGCATGGGCGCACTGCACGATCAGATCGAAGACCATGCGAGCGCACAAGCGCATCGGTTGACCGGCGGGAACGAGTACCTCGCCGGTGAGCGGATGCTTGAGACCATCACGCGAGGCGATCTGCACCAGACCGGTGCGTGGGTTGATCAGGTCATACGCCTCATCGCGCTCAACGGCTCGCATGAACGCATCGGTCATCGCCACCGAGATATTGAAATTCGTGATTTTCGTTGTATCGAGTTTGCAGGTAATAAACTCAAGAATATCAGGGTGATCGCAGCGCAGAATACCCATATTTGCGCCACGGCGTGTCCCACCCTGTTTAATAGCCTCGGTGGAGTGATTGTAGACATCCATAAAACTCACCGGGCCGCTGGCCACCCCCATCGTACTGCGCACCACATCGTTGCGCGGGCGCAGCCGCGAGAAGCTAAAGCCGGTACCACCACCACTTTGATGGATCAGTGCCTGATGTTTGAGCGTCTCGTAGATACTGGTCAGGTTGTCATCGATAGGCAAGACGAAGCAGGCACTCAATTGTCCCAATGGCCGCCCGGCATTCATCAGGGTTGGGCTGTTTGGTTCAAAATAGCCCTGGGTCATCAGATGATACCATCGTTCGGCACGCGCTTCGACCTGCTCGGCTGACGCCCCATAGCGAGCATCGACGGCGGCGATGGTCTCGGCCACCCGCCAAAACATCGCTTCAGGGGTTTCGATCACATCACCGTGCTCATTCTTCAACAGATAGCGCTTTTTGAGCACGGTACGGGCAATGTCGGTCAGATTGGCGGGGGCAAGCTCTTGTTTCATCATTGGTTGAAAGCTCCTCTTCAGGATAGACCTCTCACACGTGTAGACACCAACAGAGGTGCACTTAACTGTAAAAAGGTTATTAACGACACATCAGGTCGCAATCAATGAACACCAGATCGTCATACTATATCTAGTGTGTACTACGGCTGATAGAGTGCATATATTGGTGTTCTTGCACGCTTGGCTAGTTTAGCATAGTAATCGGTGTTGTGTCAAGCGGGGAAAGATTACAGAAACCTTTTACAAACTTGACGATAATGAATCAGGTGTTCCACGCCAGTTTGCCTTTCTCTGCCTCACGCTATGGCTCATGGATATGGGGGATGATCATCACTATCCGTTGCCTGTTTCACTCGCGCTGCCGGGAGGCCCGTCTGCATCTGCGGGCCGTTGTGCAGAGAGCGATTCAACCTGCCACCAAACTGGCGGATGTGGTAGATGTATCGGTCAAAACCATCGCTTGCACAATCGATGCGCTACCCATCACCAACGTGGGGTGGTTGGGACATTCCGCTGCATAGCATGCCCCTGCGTTGTCAGCACGGCACCAATGCTGCTCGTGTGGCGCAGGCTGGAAGCCTGCGCTGGGACATCACATCACTCTGGCCCACGACCCCTTCCGATCCGCGTCCCCTCTCACACACCGTCAGATGCACGGGTAGTCAGCCCAGTTGCGAACGACGCAACCACTTGTTATCACCATCATCAGCGGCAGCCATGCAGCCGCGCCTGGTTGGGAGCACGGCTGGCACGACAGCATAGCTACCGCACGCCAAACCACGCGACACGTATATGTCTGAGCGTGAAACGATGACCATGCGATGTGGTATCATAGTTATGTAGACACTTCTTGCGAGGGATTATTTCCCTATGACCACACATACTGCATCTGCTGCTGAAACTGCCGTTGCCGGTCTGCGCACGTCGTTTCGTCGTGCCGGGCAGGGTTATCCGCTCCTCTTGCTGCACGGTTGGGGTGGCTCGTCGCGGTTGTGGCACTATACACTACGCGATCTGGCGGATCGGTACATGCTGATCGCCCCTGATCTGCCCGGTTTTGGGGCATCACCTCCGCTCAGCGGTCGGTTATCGCTCGAACGGCTTGCCGATTGGGTGATTGCGTTTGCCGATGCCCTTGGTCTGGAACGGTTTGCCATCAACGGCCATTCACTCTGCGCTGCTGTCGCCGTTCACGTTGCTGCTCGCTACCCCGAACGGGTTTCCCATCTGATTGTCACCAGCTTCAGTACCTTTCGTGATGAGCGTGAACGAAGGGTTGTGGCGTCGATCCACCATCTGATGGCCCTCTGGTTGGCATTACGCCGCCCATGGATGCTTAATGTCCAACCCCTGATGCGCCTGGTGGGTAGTCGTTTCTTCTACCGGTTACCTGCTGATCACACGCTGCTGCGCGAGACCTTTGCCGATTTTCTGGCCATGGAACAACGCACTGCCCTGGAGACTGCACGGGGAGCGGGAAGTCCGACAATCAGCGCTGCTCTGGCCGCAGTGCGCGCTCCGACCCTGCTGGTCGCATGCCGTCACGATCAGATTATGCCACCGCCGGGTGCACCAGTTGCCGCCGCTCGCATACCTCGCTGCCGGCTGGTTTGGATTGAGCAGTGTGGTCATTTGCCAATGCTCGAACGACCACACGAATACCACGCTATTCTGACTGAGTTTCTGAAGGATGGAGCTGTATGACTATCGATTTGGCCGCTTATCGTGCTGGATTCCCGATTACCGAACGCTACGCCTTCCTCAGCCATGCGGCTGTCTCACCGTTGCATCAGCGTGTCTAGTCGGCAGTGCAGAGCTACCTTGACCATGCCACCCGTGAGCCGTTTCTGGCCGTCTTCCCACAGGTGATGGCACAGTTTGCCGAGCTTAAGCAGCGCCTGGCCCGGCTGATCAACGCTCGTTCGCCCGATGAAATCGTGCTGATGCCCAACACGGCTGCCGGCATTAACACCGCCGCCGTCAGCCTGCCGTTACACCCCGGTGATAATGTGCTGGTGCTTGATGGCGATTATCCGGCTAACATCTACCCGTGGCAGCAACTGGCATATCGCGGTGTGTTGACGAAGGTCGTGCCACAACATCAGGGTGGCCTCGATCTCGATCTGCTGGTGCGACGCATCGATCATCGGACACGAGTGATCGCGCTTAGCTCAGCGATGTTTGCGACCGGATTTCGCAATGATCTGGCGGCTGTCGGCCAGCTTTGTCGCGAGCGGGGCATCTATTTTGTGGTTGATGCGATCCAGACACTGGGGGCATTTCCGCTCGATGTGCAGGAATGTCATATCGACATGCTGGCCTGTAGTTCGCAAAAGTGGTTGCTCTCCACACCCGGTAGTGGCTTCCTCTACGTGCGCCGTGAGCTGATCCGTGATCTGGTGCCAGGAGCTTACGTTGGCGCTGCCAGTAGTGTGAGCGGTATGAACTATCTCGACTACAATCTAACCCTGCCTGAAACTGCCGAGCGGTTTACGCTGGGAACACCAAATGTCGCCAACAATCTCGCTCCATTGGCTGCGGTTACGTTGCTGCAAGAGGTTGGCATTGAGCGGATCACGCACCAGATTGCGACGCTGGTGGATGCATTGATCAGCGATCTCCAGGAGCGCGGGTATCAACTGGCTGCCAGTACCGAACCAGCGCACCGGAGTGGCATTGTGGTCGCGCTGGTTGAGAATCCGGCTATGGTCGCGCAGCGTCTCTACGAAGCCGGGATTGTTGTCACCCCGCGGGGGGCTGGCGTGCGGGTCGCCCCCCACTTCTACAATACGCTCGCTGAGGTATTACGGGTAGGCGAAGCACTTGATGCGGCAACCCGCTGAGCGACAGACGACCATCTGATACGGTTATACAGCCTTAGTGCTTTTCATCAACCACTTCGACGCCGATAGCGCGCAGGCGGTTCAGAATCGTCTGTGTGCTGTTTTGCCACGACCAGGATTGGGCGCGCAATGCGGCTTGTACCCCACGTTGCCGGGCCTTGTCGCGTTGTCGATGCACGTGGCGAAGTAACTCCACCAACGCCTCGAAGTCAGGCTCTGCCCAACAGGCATCTGCGTATGGGCCGATGGGAATACCGGTCGGCACCAGATTGCGAATCGGCAGTGGGTAGCCACAGGTATCATCGAGAAATGCGGTTGGTCCACTCCAGGCAGTGGCGATAACCGGTAGACCGCATGCCATCGCTTCCAGCACCGGCATCCCCCAACCCTCACCCCGACTGGGTAAGACGAAACAATCGGCGCTCCGGTAGAGTTCGGCCATCCGTGCTGGATTGAACGTCTGGTTGTAGATCACCGCCACCGGCGGCGCCTGATCTCCGAGAATGCCTGCCAGCTCGCGGAGCGGATTACCGGCAGCGCGGTGATCAATCTTCAACACCAGCACCACCGGATCGGTCGGCTTAAAAGCCGTTCGATAGGCGGAGAGCAAGATATCCCAGCCCTTGCGCTGGCTCCATTCAAACACAGACAGAAACACTGTGCGGTCGGTAAGCTCCTGTCGAGGTGAAGCGGGTGTAAAGACACTCACATCAACCCCAAGCGGGATTGCATAGAGCGGGCGTTTGACGCCACTGGAAGCAAAGACCGCACACCCCCATGCCGTCGGCGTCCAGACTTCATCCATCAGATTGGCCTGGGCAACCCAATGGGCAGGCAGGCGGTCGGTTTCCAGCATGGTAAAGCCGATCCGATAGGAACCACTATTCTTGCAGAACAGCTCACCCCGACCGTAGACAACCTGGGGCACATCGAGGCGGATTGGCAACTGTTGCAGAGCACGAATAGCAGGTGGAACAGCACCATAGACGCGCTCGGCATCGTCGGCATCGAAGAGATAGAGCGGCCGGACGGCCAGACCGGTTGCGGCAAGACCGGCCACAATCGCCCGCGACGAGCTACTGTACCCGGTCGGTGAGGAAAACGTCGAATGCCAGACGATCTGCGTCATAGTTGTTCAAGGACAGCGAGGCGTTCGGCCAGCTTCTGACGGGCATCCCGTTCCGCATCGAGGTGAGCAAGCAGGCTCTCGATAATACGGGTGAGCGTAGCGTGAGTAGCGTTGATATGGGTGAATTCAGGGCCACACAATCGCCAGGCCAGCCAGCGCCGTAATCGTGCCAGCAGTGAAGTTGCGGGTGGTGGGGTGAGTGCCCATGTCGCCTGCAATATCCCGAGTTGCTCAGCCAGGTACGCATCGCGACTCAACAACTCATTGAGCAGCGTAGCCTGGTACTGATTTTGCGCAGACTGCCGCAATGCGCGGGCAATTGCCACATCGAACGGCTCGTCGTCTTGTGGATGAACCACGACCGGTCCTGATATGCTCATAACCACTCACGTTTCACTTAAAACAGACATTGCTAACGGAACAGAACGAGATGATCGCGAATCCAGCCCACCATCCGTTCCACCCCTTCGTACACCGACACCTGTGGTTGCCAGGCCAGCTCGTGTTGCGCCAGCGAAATATCACTGATGTAGACCGGTTGATCGCCGGGCCGCCAGTCGCTGTAACGCACCGGAATCTCCCGTCCGATCAGACGGCTCAGAAGCGGGCCAAATTCAGCCCAGATGGAAAGTGCATTCTGCGGACCACCACCGATATTATATATCCGTCCGCTCACCTGATCGATCCGCTCCAGCGCCGCCATGTAAGCTGCGATCAAGTCATCAACGTAGAGCATATCGCGCACCTGCTTCCCATCGCCGTAGATGGTGATGGGGCGATGCAAAAGTGCGGCAATCGCGAAATGCGCAGCCCACCCCTGATCCTCAACCCCAAACTGGCGCGGGCCGTAGATGCACGATTGGCGGAAGACCACCGTTTGCAAACCGTAGATACGGGCATAATCACGCACGTATTGATCGGCAGCACCTTTGCTGCACCCGTATGGTGAGTGAAAATCAAGTAACTGATGTTCAGGTACTCCATGCGGCAAATCACGGTAACGATAGCGGGTCTCATCTTCGACCACGGCAACAGTCACCATCCCGCCGTAGACCTTATTGGTAGAGGCAAAAAAGACAATCGGTGGCTCGCTGGCTAATCGGGCTGCTTCGAGGATATTCAGCGTACCGAGTGCATTAATCTCAAAATCACTACGCGGATCCTGCACCGATGTCGTCACCGCCACCTGACCGGCAAGATGGTAGACGACCCGATGACCGGGAATCACCGCATGCATCGCCGCGGCATCACGAATATCAGCCTGCACAAAGCGAAGCCGGCTGCCATACCGTTCCTGCAACCACGCCAGATTAAGCGGGGTTCGCGGACGGCTCAGATTATCAACAATCGTGACGTGTTCGCCACGGGCCAGTAAATAATCAGCCAGATTGCAACCGATAAATCCGGCACCGCCGGTGATGAGGTGGAACGATGTTTTCATAGCATGTATACGTCTCGTACTGCCTGCTTCCTTGTAATCTCAATCCAGACTTCATCATTATAACGATACAATGAATCGGTCAGCAAATCAGCCGACCGATTCATCCACAGAGGGCAGTTTTGCTAGGATTATTAACGCAGCACAAGAGGGGTATACGTCGTATAGACGTTGGTTGCTACTCGTACCGTAATTGGGATCTCGACATTGGGCACATCATTGCCACTAAGCAGTATTTTCGCATTGTAGGTCCCAGGAACCTTGCTATTGGTGTTAATCGTAACACTGAGTGAACTGCCGGTAGTTGAGCTAAGTGATACGCTAGTCGGGCTAAGCTGAATAACATCACTCGAATCGTTCTCCCCGATGGTTACGTTGATTGGTGAACCATCGTTTGAATAGAGGCTCATCGTATATTGTTGCACCTGATCCGCCTTCATCAATACCGTCATACTGGCCGCACCAGGACGAATTCTGCGCTCGAGGAACAGACCGTTATGGGCGGGATCACGCTGAAACTGCGGCCACGGTGAGCTGTAGGATTGGTAGGGGCCACTCGCGCTGGTAATCGCCTGTTCGAGATCGCGCCAGACGTAGACAAACGCACTGTTCGAGGCGCCGGTATGTGAGCCGCCGACAACAATTTCGAGCTTACCATTATTATCTATGTCGGCGATTGCCGGTGTATTGCGGATTGGCATCCACATAAACATCGACTTCCGATTCATACAGGCCTGAGCCTCAGGGCCCCCTGTAGGACAGCTCGGGGTAAGCTCTTGTCCGGCACCGTTGTAGATCATCACCGAATTCTGGACAACAACAATAACCTCGTGCGAACCATTGCCATCAATATCGGCAATCAGCGGGTTATTGAAAGCTTCCGCCATATCAGCCTGTTCCTGGGTAGAACCACGCACGACGATATTCCAGATCGGATTAGGATTGTCAAAGCTCCACGCTACCAGTCGACCACCAGTAGTAGGCGTTGCTACTGGTGGATTATTCGAACCTCCAGAGGCAACGGCAGCGACAATTTCCGGCTTACCATCACCGGTAATATCGCCGATAGCTGGCGATGAAGCAACACATTCAGGTGCACTAAGCGTCATCTTTTCTGTGCCGTTCACTGCATTAAAAATCTTCACCCATCGACCCGGTTTTGGATTACCCCCATAAAAACAGCTACTACCGACGATCACCTCAAGCTGGCCATCATTATCGAGATCGGCCACTGCCGGTGATGAATAAATTGACTGATCAAAGCGCACAGCCCACAGAAAACCTTTGCCAAAGCCTATTACTTTACCGCCATCCTTTGCACAGTAGATCGGATCAGCCACAAAGTTCGGATCGGCAGGAAAGGCGTAGAGGAATCCCTTTGCACTTTCATAGTACGAATTCGTTTGTGGAAAAGGCGTGATATTGTTGGGATCGCACACAATCCCCGGCGTAAAATCGGTACCGACGATAATGTCTTTGCGTCCATCACCATTGACGTCAGCAAATGCCGGTGATGACCAGACCGAGTCCATTGCAAAGTATTTCCAGCGCAATGTACCATCCTTATTCAGCACGTGAAGGTAAAGATCGGCTGAACCGGCAACAATGATAATATCGCCTGCACCGTTTACATCGGTCACCGACGGTGTACCGAAGACACCCGATTGTCCGCTAATCGAACTGATCGGAATCTGGTAGTTCCACAGTGGCTGGCCGGTAGCTGAATAAGCACGGATACCACCGGGACAACTTGGGTCGGCCAGAATTTTGCCGTAGCCTACAATCACTTCCAGGCCGGGCAAATCGGGTCTCAGATCGAACAGGGAGGGGGCACCGTTGAGCAAACTATCATCACCGGTCACACTACAACTTGCCACCTGTGTTGTCCACATCACCTGCCCATTGTTGCGCAACGCGAACA
>NZ_DAOTZQ010000046.1:0-50464 GCF_034434295.1 Chloroflexus sp. | reverse complement strand
CGCACTCCATACCACGCACCACGGGCAATCCTGTCTGACAACAGTATCCTCGCCGCCTTAATCCTTCCTCGTTCACTAGGATCGCATACCGGTACGAGAAACTGCGGCGACCTGTGTCTGCCGGTGTGCACGGCTGGTGCGGCAGCGTTGACACTTGATCGGAAGCTGGCCGAGCGCGAAGGAGAGGATGAGTAGCGGGTGGAAGGGTGTAGGGGTACGGCATGCCGTGCCCCTACGGTTCATGTCGTACCGGTAGGGGCGACGCATGCGTCGCCCCTACAGACGTCCAGACCGCACTCCTCCTTCCCCGTCATCAGGATCACGTAAAGATACGGTTGTGCGCCAGAGATACACGTTCCCAGTCCAGTCACAGCACTGCCAGACATGGTTTTCACGCCGCCGTCTACTGTCCCCCTTCACTATTTTCTTCATTTCGTGTACAATTATGACATTAGTGCAAAAACGTGTAGAAAGTGCAGGCTATGATCTGGTCTGATATCGCCTTCTATTACCTGTTGCCCTTACTCACTGTTGTTGCATTATGGTTAGGTCTCACCTTTGGTTTGATCTGGCTGAACCGACGTGGGCAATGGGTTGCCGGATGGGCGGTATTTCTTAGCCTGCCGGTTTTGATCTTTGCCCACAGTGAACTGCTCGCAACACGCCACGATTTGAGCGCAGGCGGGGCCTACCGGGCTTTTGCTGCCGGTATGCTGATCTGGGCCTGGCACGAGCTTGCGTTCTACAGTGGTATCCTGGCCGGCCCACGCCGCAAGCCCTGTCCACCCGACGCTCGTGGATTCCAACGCTTCTACTACGCGCTTGGCACTCACTTTTACCATCAATTGAGCTGTCTGCTCGAACTGGGCCTACTGATCTGGCTGCTCCAGGACGCCAGCCACTGGCTGGGACCATTGACCTTTGGCCTGAGTTGGGCATTACAACAGAGCGCAAAACTGAATGTCCTGTACGGAGTACGCTCGCTCCAGGTTGATCTTTTTCCGACGCATCTTGCCTTCCTGGCCAGCTACTGGCAACCGGGCCCACCAAGTGCCTTTTTCCGCCCTAGCGTCTCGGTAAGCACACTGCTGGCGCTGATGCTGTGGCTCAGTATCGGTGCCCATACCGGTGATCCGGCTGCCATTCGGCTGGCCCTGATAGCCAGCCTCCTCACCCTGGGTGCCCTTGAGCACTGGCTCCTCTTGATCCCTGCGCCGGCCACTGTACCAGCACCGGCAACCGATTAATGCTGGTTCTCATCACTCTTGTAACCAGACTAAGCACCATGCATCTCAGGAGGCGTACATACACTTCCTGAACCTGCGCTTGTCGCCTGACGCTGTATCGGTTATGATGAAAGCGCAAGGTGTGCGGAAAAGGAGCACCTAATCTCATGCTAGAAGCTATCTTCTCTCCACAATCGGTAGCTGTGATTGGCGCGTCACCTGACCCGACGCGTCTCGGTCACCGTGTTCTGAAAAATATTCTCGATCACGGTTATCAAGGTAATATCTATCCTATTCACCCCCGCGCAACTGAAGTGCTTGGGTTGCGCGCCTATCCTTCAGTGCTTGATGTTCCTAATCCGATTGATCTGGCCGTGGTCGTTATTCCACCGCAACACGTGATTGCAGTGGTTGATGAATGCGGTCGAAAGGGGATCAAAGGACTGGTCGTCATTACTGCCGGCTTTAAAGAGGTTGGCGGCGCCGGGCGCGAGCTTGAACGTGAGCTACTGACTACTGTACGACGGTACGGCATGCGCATGATCGGCCCCAACTCGCTCGGTATCATCGATACTATCAGCAAGCTCAACGCCTCATTCGCCAATGCCATGCCCCTCCCCGGCAACATCGCCTTGATGTCACAGTCGGGTGCAATTTGTACCGCAATTCTTGATTGGAGTCACCAGCAGGGCATCGGCTTCTCACGCTTTGTCAGTCTGGGCAACAAGACAGATGTTGATGAAGTAGCGTTGCTAGAAGCCTGGAACCGCGATGAGCATTCCAGAGTGATACTGGCCTATCTCGAAGCTATCGACGATGGCCCCGGTTTTATCCGCGTGGCTCGCGAAGTGACTAAAACGACACCGGTTGTCGCCATCAAAAGTGGCACGACGGCTGCCGGAACCCGCGCCGCTTCGTCGCATACCGGCTCGCTGGCCGGTTCTGAAGCTGCTTATGAAACTGCATTTGCGCAAAGTGGCATTCTGCGCGCTCGCACTATGAACGAGCTGTTCGATCTGGCGCTGGTCTTTGCCTACCAGCCGATGATCCGCGGGAACCGGGTTGCGATTGTCACCAATGCCGGTGGGCCGGGTATCATCGCCACCGACGCCGTCGAACGTAGCGGGCTGGCAATGGCCGAATTTACACCTGAAACCATTCGGCATTTGCAGGAAACATTACCACCGAATGCGAATGTCTTTAACCCGATTGATGTGATTGGTGATGCAACCCCGGATCGCTACGCTGTCGCTATCAAAGCTGCTCTGAACGATCCCAATGTTGATGGATTGATTATCCTCTTCACACCCCAGGCCGTCTCGGCCCCCCTGACGACCGCCAACCTGATCATCGATCTCACCAAAGGCACCGATAAGCCGGTGGTAACCAGTTTTATGGGTGGAGCGAGTATCGAAAAAGCTGTACAGGTACTTAATGCTGCTCGTATCCCCAACTATCTCTTCCCGGAACGAGCCGTCCAATCGCTGGCAGCAATGTACCGGCAATCGCTCTGGCAACGCCGCCCCACCCCAACTTATCGAACTTTTTCGGTTGATCGCGAACGGGTTGCCCGCCTGTTTGCCGCAGTGCGAGCAGCCGGCCGAGTCGAGCTAGGCGAAGTTGAGGCGCGGGAAGTGATTGAAGCGTATGGCATGCGTCTGCCGAAAAGCCGCCTGGCCCAAACCCCCGACGAAGCGGTTGCGATTGCCAACGAGTTCGGGTATCCGGTAGTGATGAAGATATCCAGCCCTGATATTCTGCATAAGAGTGATATTGGCGGCGTTCGAGTTGGTCTGAGTGACGCGAGTGCGGTACGCGATGCATTTGAACTGATCGAATACCGGGCACGCAAGTACCTGCCTTCTGCCCGCATCTGGGGCGTGCTGGTACAGGAGATGGTTCGTAAAGGCCGTGAAGTTTTGGTCGGCGTAAGTCGCGATCCGCAGTTCGGGCCACTTATTGCGGTGGGAATGGGAGGCATTTATGTCGAAGTGTTGAAAGATGTTGCCTTCCGCCTCGCACCACTCAGTGTTGAAGAGGTGCAGGAGCAGATACGTTCGATCCGTGCATACCCGCTCTTACGTGGGGTGCGTGGTGAAGCACCGGCTGACATCGCAGCTATTGAAGAGACAGTGCTGCGGGTAAGCCAATTGGTGACCGATTTTCCGGAAATTGTTGAGATGGATATCAATCCACTCGTCGTCCATTATGAAGGAGAGGGCGCAGTCGTCCTCGATGCCCGAATCATCCTCAACTAGTGGAGGCAATGATGGCAACACTGTATGTCGCCTCAACCGAAACCTACGTCGGCAAAAGTGCGGTGTGTGTGGGATTGCTGCGGCGGATGCAGCAAGATGGCTTTCGCGTCGGATATATGAAGCCGGTGAGTGTTTCAGTCACACACACCCCCGACGCCGTTCTTGATGAAGATGCTGCATTCATCCGGCAAACGATTGGCCTGGATGCACCGATGGAACAGGTGGCGCCAGTATTGATTACACCGGGAGTGATCGAGTCCATTCTACGTGGACAACCGCATTCATTTGCCAAAACGCTGCGCGATGCTTACCTGGCCGTATCGCGCCAGAAAGATATTGTTGTCCTCGAAGGGACGAATACCTGGGCCGAGGGAGCATTGGTCGATCTGACTGCCGATCAGGTTACTGATATGCTCCAGGCTCCTGGTCTGCTCATCTGTCGCTACACGTCAACCCTATCGGTTGATACCATTCTGAGCGTGCAGCGTTATGTTGGGGATCGCCTGCTTGGGGTGTTGATCAATCAGGTTGAAGAACCACACCGCGAGTTTGTTCGTAATCGGGTCACTCCATTCCTGGAGGGGCGTGGGATTCCGGTGCTGGGTATTCTGCCGCGTGACCGCTTGCTCTCCGGGGTCACGGTGAACGAGCTGGCTCAACATCTTGGCGGTCAGATCATTGGGCGACCCGAATGGGGTGAAAAGATGCTCGATTCGCTGATGATTGGGGCAATGGGCGCCGAGGCAAGCCTCTCGTTCTTCCGCCGCCGGGCAAATAAGGCGGTGATTACCGGTGGCGACCGTAGCGATTTACAGTTGATCGCCTTACAGACCAGTACCAATGCCCTGGTGCTGACCGGTAATATCCGGCCAACGATGCAGGTGATGGATCGGGCTGCCGAATTGGAAGTGCCGATTATCCTGGTTGCCGATGACACCCTCAGCACTGTTGATCGCGCTGAACGGTTGTTCGGCAGAGTTCGCTTCCACCAGGAAGCAAAACTGCGCCGCTTCACCGAATTGCTTGATACGCACTTCGATTTTGATCGATTGTATCGCCTGTTGGGTTTGCAAATCCATTAGGAAGTGGTATGACGACCGATCCGTTGCCCGAAAACGCCGAGGTGATCGGCCCATTGATCTTCGTGCCCAATCCTGACTATCCCTATCCGTTTCCGGTTGCCCGTCCTCCTCGTTTCTGGATGGAAGAGATCACCGGACGGTTGGCAGAGGCGATTGAGCAGTACATGCAGGGAGAACCGCTGACCAGCGATCAGTTAGAGCTGATTAAGCTGTATCTGAAACAGTATCTGGAACGTGCAGTGGTTGATGGTAGTGCAGACCGTAAGCGATTATTGAGTCGTATTGACCGTCTGCGTACCACCCGCGATATTGAGCGATTTGCCGATGAATTATCTGAGGTGGGAGTTGAACCGTTCTGAGGCACTGTTCTACCGCTACGGCATACGCCCGATCTTGTTTCGGCTCGGTCGGGGAGATGCTGAGACGGCACATGAACGTACCTTGCATGTGCTAACACTGATTAGTCGCTCGCGTCTGTTGTGCAAAACCATTGGGCATCTGACCACAATTCAAGATCAACGGCTCCACCGCACGATTCTTGGGATACCTTTTCCCAACCCGGTTGGGCTAGCTGCTGGCATGGACAAGGATGGCGTGGCAATACCGGCCTGGGCGGCACTGGGCTTTGGCTTCGTCGAGGTTGGCACCGTCACCCATCACCCACAGCCGGGCAACCCCCGGCCACGCCTGTTTCGGCTACCAGAGCAGGAAGCGCTGATCAACCGGATGGGGTTCAACAATCAAGGCGCTGCCAGCCTCGCCAGACGACTGGCCCGCTTGCAGCCGGCACCCATCCCGATTGGCGTATCAATCGGGAAGTCGAAGATCACGCCTCTCGACCAGGTAATTGATGATTATCAGGCGTCGTTTCGTCAGCTCTTTCCGTATGCAGCGTACATCGCCATTAATGTCAGTTCCCCCAATACTCCCGGCTTACGCCAGTTACAAGATGCCGATCAGTTGCGTGCGCTGCTGGCAGCCCTGCAACACGAAAATACCAGTTTGGGTCACACCGACCGGCGCGGCCCCCGCCCACTCCTCGTTAAGATTGCACCTGATTTGAGCGATACAGCCATAGAAGAGGTGTTGACCGTCTGCGCCGACCACAGTGTTGCCGGTATCATTGCCACCAATACAACGATCAGTCGCGAAGGATTGACAGGGGTTGATCCACGGTTGGCAGCCGAAGCCGGCGGTTTGAGTGGGAGACCACTGACTGCACGTGCTCTTCACGTTGTACGCCTGATTGCCCGTTTGACAGGCAATCGTCTACCGATTATTGGGGTCGGAGGTATTCATACGCCCGATGATGGGCTGCGTATGTTGGAAGCCGGTGCCAGTCTGATCCAGCTCTACACCGGACTGGTCTACTACGGGCCACTGTTACCCAGACGGATCAACCGCGCTATCCTTACGCAAAGCAAGGTAAAGCAATGAATGGCTTCCTCGGCACAAAAGCTACGTTCGCGCAAGACATCTCGCTGATCGGGAGTATTCTGGTCGCGATTGCCTTCACTATCGGCGCATATCTCGCCGTGAAAGGGTACTACACCGCACACCGCTGGGTACAAACGGGAGCTGCCGGTGTCAATCTCGCGCTCGTGTTCGGCGTGATGATCCCCTCGTTGCTGAATGTGTCGCCCGATGAAAACCTCACCCTGCCGACAGCAGCCTTTGTGGCAATGCCAGCCCATGAGGTAATCGGTACGGTTGCGATGGTCTTTGGGATATACGTCGTCCTGGTTGGGAATGAATGGCTCCCGCAGCGCTGGCGCTTCACCAACTATAAGCTGTTCATGCGCATTGCTTTTGGCCTGTATCTGGCAGCAACCATCATTGGAGTTGCAGTGTATGTTTTGATCCACACGTGATAACGTTCTTCAGTGAGATAGATTGGAGCAGGTAATCGTTATGAGTCTCGCGCCACGCGAACGGATACTGGTTGCGCTCGATACACCCGATCTGGATGCGGCAGTTGCTTTAGCAACCCGGTTGCGCGGACAGGTCGGCGGTTATAAAGTCGGACTGGAAATCTGCTCTGCGGTCGGCGTACCACAGATTGTATCCGCCATGACTGCGGTCGGTGGGAGTGTCTTTCTTGATCTCAAATTGCACGACATTCCAAACACGGTCGCCGGTGCAGTTCGCGCCGTCTGCAACCTCGGCCCGGCAGTCCAGATGCTGACACTCCACTGTAGCGGGGGTAGCGCAATGCTCCGCGCCGCAGTCGCTGCGGCCCAAAGCATGCCCTACCGTCCACTGCTACTGGGCGTTACTGTGCTCACCAGCCTCGATGCTACAGCACTCACCGGCGAAATATGTGTTACGTCAGACATCACCGACTACGTAGTCCATCTGGCTCGCATGGCGCAGGATTGTGGTCTTGACGGTGTGGTAGCTTCGCCGCACGAAGTGAGTGCCATTCGCGCCGCCTGCCCTCACGTGCGGATCGTCACCCCTGGTATTCGTCCACAGTGGGCCACGGAAGGTGACCAGCGTCGCGTGATGACTCCAGCCGCCGCCCTGCGCGCCGGCGCCGATTATCTGGTTATCGGACGGCCAATTACTGCTCCACCGGCAATCATCGGCGATCCGGTCACCGCAGTAGCACGGATCCTTGCAGAATTGGAACAGGAATGATAAGAGCTTATGACCGAGGCGAATCTCTTGACCATCCTTCAGGAATTAGGGGCAATTGTCACCAACGACCATATCGTGTACACGTCTGGCCGCCACGGCAGTAGTTATGTCAACAAAGATGCACTCTATCCACATACGGCTGCGGCCAGCATGGTAGGGGCTGCCCTGGCCGGCCACTTCGCCACCGCCGGGATCGAGACTGTTGCCGGGCCAACCATCGGTGGAGTCATCATGGCACAATGGACGGCTCATCATCTGTCGCAGATTTGCGGACGTGAAGTGCTGGCTGTGTATGCCGAAGAAGAGCAGCATGACACCGGCAAGCGACGGGTCTTCCGTCGCGGATACGATGCCCATATTACCGGAAAGCGTGTTCTGGTCGTTGAGGATGTGATAACGACTGGCGGTTCAGTTCGCCTGGTCGTGGAAGCGGTGACCGCTGCCGGGGGGGTTGTCATCGGCGTTGGCGCATTGTGCAATCGTGGCGGCATCAGCGCTGCCGATCTCGGTATTCCGCAACTGGTTGCGCTGACCGAATTACCGCTGGAAAGCTATCCGGCGGAAACCTGCCCTCTCTGTGCTGCCGGTGTACCTATCAACACCCGCCTGGGCAAAGGCGCAGCATATGTTCGTAACCTGACAACAAACTCATCACTACCAACGTCATAATAGTAAGTGTGAACAACGGCAGGCGTTACGAATAGCCCACATTGTGGGGAATGACAGATAGGAGTAGACCAGCCTGACACACAAACATGTACAACGTATACAATAATAGAAGCTCGTATACGCACAAGCAACAGGACGAACTATGGAGTCACTTGCCCACTTTGTTCGACTCAGTACAGCCGGTCTCCTGCTCGATGTCAACACCTTTCGCGCCCAACGCGACAATCCGTATGCATTGCGCGAAGGCTTCCTGGTCGTGATCGTCGTGGGGGTCATCGTTGGGATTGCTACTCTGATCGGTAATATCCTTAGCCGAATAGCCACGCCCGATCCGACAGCGGTGCTCGCAGTCTTGCAACGTTACTTTGAACGCATACCACTCTTTAGCGGTTTGCAAGAAGTCAACCCTGACTTCTCCTTTGATCCGATCTTCGATCTGTTGACAGGTGTGTTTAGTACTCTGCAATGGAGTAGTCTTATCGGTGCCATCGCCACCCCATTGGTGTATGTTCTGGGCTGGCTGATTTACGGCACTGTTGCGCATCTGGCGGCTCGTTCGTTGGGCGGCGATGGCACGTTTGCGCAAACCCTCGGCTGCACCGCTCTGGCCAGCGGCGCAAACCTGCTGGCTGCGGTACAGATTATCCCTTTCGCTACCGTGGCCGGCACAACCCTGCTTGGCCTGATTGGCTGCTACCTTGGTCTACGTGCTGCCCATAACCTGCCGGCATGGCGAGCGTTTTGGGCAACGCTGATTGGACCGATATTGCTGATCCTTATCCTGCTCGTGGTCAGTTGTGGGGTACTCGCAATATTGATTGCCAGTGCTCAAGGGAGCTGATATGTCCGTGATCGACACCTTCAATGGCGCATTAATATTGAACCAGCGCGTCTTTGGTGAGATGCGTGATGCCCCTGACGGCGTGCGTCGAGGTTTTCTGATCATCTTGCTGGTTGGAGTACTGGTCGGAGCGATTCAGAGTGCCAGCGCATTGATCAGTTCCGGTAGTCCTGATCAGACCGTTGAGGCCTTTATTGTCGGTTATCGTGAGGCTATCGAACAGCAGCGTCAAACGGCCACTACCCCTGAACAACGCGAAGTGTTGCAGTTGTTTGAAGAGAGCGCAGATGAACTGGCCGACATGGTGCGCGAACTGATCACTCTGCCAACGATCCTACCGCGACCGGTAAGCCTCTTCTTGCAGGCACTCGGTCAGACAGTGTCAAAACCGCTCGAATATCTAAGCGATATGCTGCTGGCCGTGATTCTGACGCACATCGCTGCCCGTCAATTAGGTGGGCAGGGCGGTATCCGAGCTATGGTCGCCGTAGGCTCGCTCTCGGTAGCGCCTCACGCGCTCGATGCCCTGACATTTATCCCGGTGCTAAACCTCCCGATCAGTATCATCGCCTGGGGATGGGGGTTAATTGTCCTGATTACCGGAACGGCGGTCGTACATCGGCTTGATACCGGCAAAGCGACACTGGCCGTGCTGCTCTACCCGAGTCTGCTGATTGTGTTAGGTATCTTACTGAGCTGTCTTATGCTCGTTGGTCTTGTCTCACTATCGGCAGGGTTAGGGCAATAATCTAGCCTCATAGTTGGTGGTGTGGCGCAGGGCTGCTACGCCGCACCACTGTGACATGATCTGCCTATCGGCGGTGAGCACCCTCACGAGTCGTAGCGGATCGCTACCTTCCCCTGTCACTAGCAAACCTCTGAGATATGTTCGTCATCGGCACCTACCCGCTTACCAGGCATCACGCCAGATTGGCAATGCGCCACCGCGACTGATCAGAGCAGCCCCAAGTCCCCAACTGGCAATCGCATAACCTGCAACCATTCCTGCCAACGGGCTAACGAGGCTTATGATCACTAGGGGCACGATCATGATCAATGCGCCTGAGACCGTTGCTAACGGCGGGCGCAAGGCCACTGCAGGTGGCCAGGATGCAGCAATTGCCCGCGCAATACCGGTAAAACCGACAACATAGGGTAGATGCAAAAGCACAACTAGCGGAATAAAGAGCACCAGTCCCACCAGACTCAGGGTCAGCAGGCCGAGCAGGAAGGGCATTGCCAGCAGGATCAGAACGGTAGTGAGCAAGCCAACCAGCGCACTCCGTAGGGGCGCTGCGCGGAGGGTACGACCGATCCCGGCGGTACGGCGGGGCCAGATCAACGTCACCGCAGTACTCAGCAACAAGACAACAAAACCGGTAATAAGTGCATTGCTACCCGGCGGTAACCAGCGCCGACCCGAAGCCTGTCCACTGAGTGCATTGACCAGCGACGTGACCAGCGGGGCACCGGCTAGTGGTTCAATGCCGATCACTGATCCATGCAAGGTAACCGGGTTAGCAATCGTAATACCACCTGCAATTGCCAGGACATTCCCTTCTACGACTGCGCCTGCGTCTAGCTCGATTGCGCCGGTATAACTCACCACATCACCGCGCACGATCCCGTACACGGTAATCGAGCCGGCCCAACTTGTCACATCACCATCAACCTCGCCCAGCACAATTACCGGTTGATCGAAGGTTGACAGGTCACCGCGGTAACGTTCGCCGGAAGCAACGATCATTGGTGCAGGCGAGGAGTGCGTGCCGGCAAATAGCGGCACCAATGGCACGAGAAACAACAGCAATCCGAGCAATAACCAGCGTTGCCACATTTAGTGAACCTCTGCAAGTGGAGTATCGGCGATCAATCGCCACCAAAGCCATCCCACCCCAAGGAACACGAGCAGGCCAGGCAATAACCACCATGCTGCCGACAGCCAGAGATTCCATAGCGGTTTGGCGATCAGAATCATTGCCAACACCAACCGTCCCAATCCTGTCTCTGGATTACCCAACAGCATTGCCGGGCCACTACTGTCAACCAGTAATCCCCAACCACCGATAAGCATACAGAGGATTGGCAGAACCAAGACCCATCGATACCAGGATCGCCGAACCGGTGGTGGAGCTGACAATTGCCGAACGATCCGCGCTGACAAATCAGCCGGGGGGACTGCCATCTGCGGCTCTCCCCACCTTGCTAACAACATTCGCAATTCAGCTTCGGCTGCTGCCAGATCAGCGTCGGTCAACTCATCATCCCTTCTATATTCCATACCTCCTCCTCGGCGGCGAGTGCCTCTTGCAACATCTTGCGCGCCCGGTGTAGCCGGGTCTTCACCGTAGCTTCGGTCAAGCCCAACACCTGCCCGATCTCTTCATACGACAGATCATACCAGTAGCGCAACACGGTGACTCCACGATAGGTAGCAGGGAGGCGCTGAAGCGCACGTTGCACTACTTCCTGTTGCGCACGTTGCAATGCACTTCGTTCCGGCCCTGGCTGCGTACTGGGCAGCCAAAATGCTACATCTTCAAGAGTTAACCAATTGAAGCGCCGGCGACGCAGACGATCAATACAATAGTTCGAGCCAATCGTCAGCAGCCACGTTACCAGACGGCGCGACGGATCATAGCTCTGGAGGTTACGAAACGCTCGTAAAAATACTTCTTGAACGGCATCTTCCGCCTCGAATGCGTCACCCAGCATACGATATGCCTGATTATACAGAACGCCGGTATAGCGCTGGACAATGGTCGCACAGGCCGATTGATCGCCTGCACAGGCACGAGCAACAAGCTCTGTTTCATCAGGCTGTAATTCGCTCACAGGTATTCCTCACATAATGTTATACGCTTTATTCAGTTAAACGTTGCAATGCACGAAAACTTCCTGCAATCGAACCATCCAACG
Organism: Chloroflexus sp.; assembly: GCF_034434295.1. GTDB lineage: Bacteria > Chloroflexota > Chloroflexia > Chloroflexales > Chloroflexaceae > Chloroflexus. The sequence goes on along the minus strand of NZ_DAOTZQ010000046.1, from coordinate 38,829 downwards.
TCACCTGCGCTCACAAAGGCATCCCGTCGTCATACTATTACATTGCCGATCAACATGCAATCCCTCAAATGCTAGCGTACTCTACCAATGAGTCGTAGGCTCTCAACTTGCAAGAGCGGGCAGGTTCGTGTACCATCTTGCGTGATGCGACGGTCGTTCGCATTCCGTCGTCAGTCAATTGGAGGAAGCCGTGGCCGCTAACATCAATCGTGATCAAATTCGCACCGCCCTTGGCGAAACCGATCCTGCCGTTAGCTTCTACCTTGATCTGGTCTCTGGAGAAGTGTTGCGTGTACCAGACACCGATCCGAGTGCTGAAGCTGAAGCACTCCGCAACCAGGTAATGGAAGGGTATGGTGATCGGTATCGCTACATTCCCGGTGGCAAGACAAACCCTACCGACAGTGATGTCCAGGCGTGGCTTGAAGCTGAAGGGCTAGCATAGTTTTGCTTCCCGCAAGCCATACAAGGCAGGAAGCCGCAGATTCTTCCTGCCTTGCTGAGCTTGTTGTGACTCTTACTGCTTTTCGTAGGGTTTCCCTACTGCTGCCGGCCCCACGGCACGACCGATCAAACCGGCCAACACAATCATAGTGACCACGTAGGGAATGACTTGCAGGAACTGCACCGGTACCGGGCCACCAAACACCTGCACTTGCAGGATTTGGAAGCGCGTACCTAGTGCCTCGGCAAATCCGAACAGCATCGCACCACCAAAGGCACCGAACGGCATCCACTTCCCGAAAATCATGGCTGCCAGCGCAATAAACCCTTTACCAGCGGTCATGCCATCATCGAAATTGCCCACCGTCTCGATAGAAAACCACGCCCCACCCAGACCGGCAATACATCCACTGATGAAAAGATTAATGTAGCGCATGCGATTGACAGCAATACCCACGGTATCGGCAGCCTTTGGATTCTCGCCGATGGCACGGGTGCGCAACCCCCAGCGGGTCATGAACAACACGATATGCGTGGTGACGACCAACAACAGCATCGCAAAAAAGATTGGCTTCCCGCCGAAAATGATCGTCCCCAGGACGGGAATCGAATCAAGCGAGCGGGCCAGATCGGGGAAACCGGCATCGGCGATCATGGTTGAGAGGGAGGGCAGCGTTACGCGACCACCGCCCTCGGTGACGATATACTGCCGGCGAAGGTAGCCGGTAATGCCGATTGCCAGAATATTGACGACTGTACCGCTAATGATCTGATCGGTGCGGAATGAGATTGAGAGCAAACCATGCAGTAACGCCATTATGCCACCGACAATGACGGCACCGATCACGCCAAACCAGATTTGGCCGGTGAAGACAAAGATGGCGAAGCCAAATGCTGCCCCCATCAACATCATGCCTTCAATGGCGATGTTGATAACACCGGAACGCTCAGCCCAAATCCCAGCCAATGCCCCCAATGCCAGTGGCGTCCCCAGACGTAGTGACTCGCTCAGCATGACCGTAGCATTGGTCTGCTTCCCGGCGGCTGCCCAGATCAAGATCGCTGGAAATAGCAACACTGCACTTGTCCACAGAAGACCATCTGCCCAACGATGGGCACGATTACTCAGCCCCAAACCGCCAGCGATAAGCATGATGACTCCGGTGATGGTCAGGCTCCAGGCGGTAGGAAAGGCAATGATCGGCTGTGGTACAGCGAGTGCAATCCGCGAGACCTGGCTGTCACCAGACAATGCCAGCGGAACATAGTTAATCAGCATGAACAGACCAAGAATGGCAAAGAAACCAGCGATCACTTGCCGGCGCGTTATACCCTGGCGGCGCTTTCCCATTGACAACGTCCTTTCCTTCTCACAATCGCACTCGATATGATACCATGAGTGACAATTGTCGGGTAAACATATAATGTTGGTCGCGAATCGCACATGTTCTTCACAGATACGCATTACCGCTATGGATAACCAGTTCCCATCGCAAGACAATCACGACGCCGCTCCTTTGGCGACCGATCACGACCTGCCAATGCAGTCAACACTCTTGCCAGACAGCCCGCAACCCAGTCTGACCCAACTGATTGAAGCGTTACTCTTCGTCGCTGCCGAGCCAATGACACTCGACCAACTGACGCGCACTCTTGACGTAGAAGCGGCTGAGGTCGTGAAGGCTATCGATGAGCTTAGTACAATCTATGCTCAGCGCGGAATCCGGCTCCAACGACATAACGATCACGTGATGTTCGTTAGTGCACCGGAAGCGGCACCGACTATCAGGCGTTTTCTCGGTGCACAGCAAAACCAGCGCCTCTCGCATGCTGCCCTCGAAACCCTGGCCATCATCGCATACCGGCAGCCAATTACTCGTGCCCAGATCGATGCGATACGTGGCGTTGACAGCAGTGCTGCCCTCCGCGCACTGATCAGTCGCGATCTCATTTGTGAAGCGGGAAGACTTGAGGTGCTTGGCCGTCCGATTCTGTACGCGACAACCCCGACCTTCTTGCAGCAGTTTGGTCTCACCAGCTTAAACGAATTACCACCGATTGAGATACCGGAAGGAGAGAAAGGGGATGCCGGGAAAGAGTAGCTAGCCCGCGGTACCAGAATGAACTACGTGTTGCGCCAGTAAATGCGGTGCGGCCCACTCCCCCTATATGCTTTTCCCTGCGTCGTAGCGACAGCAGGAGATTGCACCAGAGCCACCGGATCGATTCAACAGCGAACGGAAAGGGAAGAGACAATGGTGCCCGTCATACCGCTGATGAACCGTGGGTCAGCGTATCCAGCGGCTGGGACAATGAACGCGACGGTACGGATATCCGGCTTCCGCACACTATACCGGCAGCACATTATCCCTGATCGCGGAAAGAGCAAGTTCCCACTGGGATGAACGCTGTCTGGACGGACAGCTTCCCTACCGGGCATAGGTAAACAGCACCATACCTGCCGGCTACTCGCGTGTATGCTCGATATCCTTAGGTGGTGATTACACACAACACCTTCTCCATCATCCGGTCTTGCTTCAGCGGTCTGATCGTCTATCCACCTCCTTCTCCCCAACTTTCCACGCATTATCCACATACGCCCTGCTCTATCACGACGACTGCTCTCATCGCTATGAAGTGCATTGGAATGAGGAAAACCACTCTTCAACAAACCCTTTCTCCATTAAGTTATCCACAATTATCCACAACTTAATCTCAACATAACATACACCTGGGTTGACGATGATCGCAATAAACACGACACTACCACCGCCTATCACTATAAGAAACCGTTATAGATTTCCTGTATCTTGTTGCTTGAAATATGAGAACAGATCGAGTATGATGACAACACGTCAAGAGAAGACTTGCTGCCCGCTCTCACCACGAGCGCACTGCAAACACCAACGATGATGTTGCCCTCCCCGCGTCCCGGCGCGGGTCATTCATTATGTGTGCGAAGGCGAAGCGTGGCTCGCAAGGAGGCGCAGGGTGAATCTAACACAAATCTGGAAAGCAACACTATCGGCCCTTCAAACACAGACCTCGCGTCACGATTACGAGGCGCTATTGCGACCGGCTACGCTCTTATCACTCGATAATGGTGCAGCCTTCATTGGGGTTTCGTCACCAGGGCAGAAGGAAGGGCTGGAGAATCGTTTGCTCATGCCACTGCGTAATGCTCTCGCCCGTGTCGTAGGGTATCCGGTACAGGTGCAGGTGTTGATTGCCAACCTGAATTCGCGTACCGATACGTCCCCCGCACTGCTCAATGGTTCACGCCTGACGAGTGAACCAGAGTTGGTTATTACCGAGACGCCAGCACCATCGTTTACACCGGGTAACGGTACCGGCGAGCGTGCGGTTCAGCTCGACCTGGCCAGCGCAATGCGATCGGGTATGCTGAACCCTCGCTATACATTTTCCAGTTTCATCGTCGGTTCGAGCAACCGGCTGGCTCACGCTGCCTGCCTGGCTGTTGCCGATAATCCCGGCCAGGCGTACAATCCGCTCTTCCTGTACGGCGGTGTAGGATTGGGTAAAACCCACCTGCTACACGCTATTGGCAATCGCGTTCTCGACCGCGATCCGGAAATCAATGTTCTGTACGTGTCGTCAGAAAAATTCACAAATGATTTGATTAACGCCATTCGCCGGCAGCAGACTGAAGAGTTTCGGATGCGCTACCGCAACGTCGATGTCTTGCTGATTGACGATATTCAATTTATTGCCGGCAAAGATGCGACCCAGGAAGAGTTTTTTCACACCTTTAATACCCTTCATTCAGCAGCCAAGCACATTGTGATTAGCTCTGATCGTCCACCGAAGGCCATTTTAACCCTCGAAGAGCGGTTGCGTTCTCGCTTTGAATGGGGTCTGATTGTTGATGTGCAACCCCCTGATCTGGAGACACGCACCGCCATTCTCCGCGCCAAAGCCGAGCAGATGAGCGTCCACGTTCCTGATGAGGTGATCGACTTTCTGGCCCATAAGATTCAGAGCAATATCCGTGAGCTGGAAGGTAGCCTCAATCGGGTTGCGGCCTATGCCGAACTCAACCGTGCGCCGATCACCATCGAGACGGCAACTGCTGCCCTGGCCGATTTGCTCGGCAATCAGCGTCGCCGGCAGATCAGCGCCGAAGCCATTCTCCAGATTGTGAGTGAGCACTACGGGATTGAAGTAGAGCAACTCCGGGCACGAAACCGCTCGCGCCACGTGGTTGTGCCACGGCAGGTAGCAATGTACCTGCTTCGCGAAGAGACGGAAAGCTCGCTGGTTGATATTGGCAATCTCCTCGGTGGGCGTGACCACACCACGGTAATGTACGGTTGCGAAAAGATTGCCGAAGAGATTAACAGTGATAGTCGTTTACGTAGTGAAGTAATGGCGATCCGCGAACGCATTCAGATGCTGCGCGGGTAGAAAAACCTTACCATCAACGAACGCGACTCCAACAGAGCACTGTTAGACAGTGCTCTGTCTGTTTTATCAGGCCAATCATCACATCTGTGACTCGGTAGTGCTATAATAAAACAACTTCTTGTCTCCTGTAAACAGATACCTTGTTACTCGCAGAGGAGGATCGCCGTGGGCTACGAAGCCGTTTACCGCCGGTCGATTGAGGAACCCGAAGCGTATTGGGCCGAGTTTGCTGCTGAACTACACTGGTATAAACCCTGGGAGAAGGTACTCGATAATAGCAATCCCCCTTTTACGCGCTGGTTCGTTGGTGGTGAGACAAATCTTTGCTACAACGCCGTTGATCGTCACGCCCTGGGAGGCAGGCGTGGGCAGGCTGCCCTGATTTGGGAGAGTGCAGAAACCGGCCAATCGCGAATCCTCACCTACTTCGAGCTGTACCGGGAAGTGAACCGACTGGCCGGCCTCTTCCACAACCTGGGTGTGCGAAAGGGAGATCGGATCATTATCTACATGCCGATGGTACCTGAAGCCATCTTCGCGATGCTGGCCTGCGTGCGCATCGGCGCCATTCACTCGGTCGTTTTCGGCGGCTTCTCGGTCACGTCGTTAGCCTCACGAATTGATGATGCCGAACCTGTGCTCATTGTGACGGCTGATGCCGGTATGCGCAAAGGCCAACCAGTACCGCTGAAAGAGATTGTTGATAAGGCCCTGGCCGAAGCCAATACCGATAGTGTACGTGATGTGCTGGTGTTAAATCGAGGACTGGTACCGGTAGAGTTGAAGAAAGGTCGCGACCTCGACTGGTACGAGCAACTGGCCAAGCGCGGTGAGCGCTACGTCGAACCGGTACCGGTTGCCAGCACCGATCCCTCGTACATCCTGTACACGTCGGGTACCACCGGCAAGCCCAAGGGGGTTGTCCGCGATACCGGCGGCTACATGGTTGCCCTCTACGCCAGCATGAGCACCATCTACAATTGCGGCGATGGCGATGTCTTCTGGAGCACCAGCGATATTGGCTGGGTAGTTGGCCATTCATACATCGTTTATGCACCACTGCTCAAAGGTGTACCGACAGTCGTGTATGAAGGCCGGCCCGACCACCCTGATCCCGGCGTCTGGTGGCGGGTGATTGAAAAGTACGGTGTGACCCACGTCTTCACGGCACCAACTGCGCTACGAGCACTGCGCAAATTCCCCGAACACTGGATGCGTGACGCTGACATTAGCTCGCTCAAACTGTTGTATGCCGCCGGTGAACCACTCGATGCCCCAACCTACGAATGGGCGACAACAACGCTCGGTGTCCCGGTAATTGACCACTACTGGCAAACAGAGAGTGGCTGGCCGATGGTGACCAATCCGGTCGGTGTTGAGTTGTTGCCGATCAAACCCGGTTCTCCAACCAAACCGGCCTTCGGTCATCGCCTCGAAGTGGTCGATGCCGACGGCAACCCGGTACCACCCGGCGAAAAGGGCTTTCTCGTTGAACACGGGCCACTCCCGCCGGGAACACTGCTTACTCTCTGGAATGACGATGAGCGCTTCGTGAAGGGGTATTGGGGCTACTTCAAGGATAAGCTCCTCTACATGACCGGCGACTATGCGATTAAGGATGCCGATGGCTACCTGTTTATGCTCGGACGTGCCGACGAGGTGCTGAATGTGAGCGGACACCGATTGGGCACGCGCGAGATTGAAGAGGTGGTCTCGGCACATCCGGCAGTCGCTGAGGCAAGTGTGATCGGCGTGCGCGACGAACTGAAGGGCGAAGATGTGCTGGTCGTTGCCGTCCTCAAGCAGCACATCACTCCTCAGATGCAAGATGACATCGCTAACGAAATTCGCCAACTGGTTCGCGAACGGATTGGCCCGATTGCAACCCCGAAAGCAGTACACTTTGTGAGTATGTTACCCAAGACCCGTTCGGGCAAGATTATGCGACGGGTCATCCGGGCCGTGTATCAGGGTGACAACCTCGGCGATCTGAGCACTATCGAAGACGATGCCACCGTCGATATGGTGCGCGAAGCGATTGAGTTGCTGCGCGGCGATCTCTCATAATAATTGACTGGAGCGCTCTATGGCAGGCATCCGTAGAGCGCTCTGCACTAACGATTTGGCAAAACTTTACCGTATCTTTAATCTCTGATCACATTTATTCGCTATTGTGAAAATATCCACAGCGCAATGGTTTGACACAGATACGCGGCGCAGCCTATAATCGAAGCATCTGCAATGGAAGCATCCCGCCGCATGGATTCGTAACAAGGAGGTTCGACACATGACCGAGACTCGCGATGTGGCGCTGCCTGACACCAGCGAATTGTACTACCCCGATCCGGCGCTGGTTGAGCAATCCAATGTGATGGCTTATGCCCGCAGCAAAGGCTTAAATTCCTACGATGAGCTGTATCAGTGGACGATCAGCCATCATGAGGAGTTCTGGGCCGATATGGCCAGCCAGCTCGAATGGTTCAAGCCGTGGGACAAGGTGCTCGACGATAGCAACAAGCCTTTCTATCAGTGGTTTGTTGGCGGGAAAACAAACATCGTTTACAACGCAATCGATCGCCATCTCAAAACCTGGCGCAAGAATAAACTTGCCCTGATTTGGGAAGGTGAAGATGGTAGCCAGCGCACCTATTCGTACTACCAGCTCAACTACGAAGTATCACGTATTGCGAATGTGCTGAAGAGCATGGGGGTAAAGAAAGGGGACATTGTTACCATTTACATGCCCCGCATCCCCGAATTGATGTTCAGCATGCTGGCTTGTGCGAAAATCGGTGCTGCGCACAGCGTTGTGTACGGTGGCTTCTCGGAAGCGGCCCTTGCCGACCGCCTGGCCGACGCGAAGAGCAAAGTACTGATCACTGCTGATGGTGGCTATATGCGCGGCAAAGTGGTCGAACTGAAGAAGATTGTCAACGAGGCGCTGTCGCGCACGCCGACTGTCCAAACCTGTCTGGTCTTCCGCCACACAAACCATGGCGCACCGATGGAGCAGGGCCGTGACCTCTGGATGCACGATCTGCTCGGCCTGCCAATCGCGAACGGTCATTGCCCCACCGAAGAGATGGACGCGGAGGATATGCTCTTTATCCTCTATACGTCGGGAACGACCGGCAAGCCCAAGGGGGTTGTCCATACCCATGGTGGGTACATGGTCGGTACGTACACGACCCTGAAGTTTGTCTTCGATATTAAAGACGAAGACCGCTACTGGTGCGCCGCCGACCCAGGCTGGATCACCGGCCACTCGTTTATCGTGTACGCACCGCTGATTACTGGCGCAACATCGTTCATGTACGAGGGTGCTCCCAATTATCCCTATCCCGACCGCTGGTGGAGCATGGTCGCCAAACACGGGATTACGATCCTCTATACTGCCCCCACCGCCATTCGCGGTCTGATGCGGTTCGGCGACCTCTGGCCGTCGCGCCACGATCTGAGCACGTTGCGCCTGCTCGGTTCGGTCGGTGAGCCGATTAACCCCGAAGCATGGAAGTGGTTCTACGAGAAGATCGGCCATGGCCGCTGCCCAATTATGGATACCTGGTGGCAGACTGAGACCGGTCACTTTATGATTACGCCGACACCCGCCGTGCCACTCAAGCCCGGCTCGGCGACCCGCCCCTTCCTCGGAGTTGAAGTTGATGTCGTCCACGAGGATGGTTCACCATGCGCACCCGATGAGGATGGGTTGCTGGTGATTAAGAACCCGTGGCCCGGTATGATGCGCACGGTCTTGAATGATCCGCAGCGCTATGTCGAAGGCTACTGGCAGAAGGTGCCCCCCTACTACGCCGCCGGCGATAGTGCCCGCAAAGATAAGGATGGCTACATCTGGGTCATTGGCCGGTTGGATGACGTGATTAAGGTGTCGGGCTATCGTCTTGGTACCGCTGAAGTCGAGAGTGCGCTGGTCAGCCACCCGGTAGTAGCCGAAGCGGCTGCGATTGGTCTGCCACACGAAGTGAAGGGCAATGCCATTCACGCCTTCGTGATCCTGCGCGCTGGCTACGAACCGAGCCACGACCTCGAAGAGAAACTGCGGGCACACGTCGGTCACGAACTCGGCCCAATTGCCCGTCCCGAATCGATCACGTTTGTGACATCGTTGCCCAAGACGCGCTCCGGTAAGATTATGCGCCGCGTCTTGCGCGCCCGTGCCCTCGGCCTACCCGAAGGCGATGTCTCAACCCTTGAGGAGTAGTCGCGATAGTCGTGCCGTGTGGTATGGTAGACAGGAGCAGGCCACAATCCTGCTTCTGTCTGTTTATGTCATGTTATGGATGGTTTGCAGGTGGGTAAAAGCTCTCGCTCAAGACCCGCAACCTCAACAAGGCGTCAACGCCCTTTGGTAGAGGTAACAAGTCGCGCTGACAATAGCTACGGTGCCGTCACCCAGACTACGCCGGTCAAACGTGCCCGGTAGGTAATCTGGTCACCGTCGCGAGCAATTTCGGTTGGCGCACCAACATAACTGACAGGTACATTAGGGTTGATTTGGGCCTGATTGCCAAGCTCGCGCTGTACCTGTTCCTGATACATCGTGCGAAAAACCTCAAGCAGCTCCCTGTTCGATGTTCCAACTGGAACAGTAGCCTCAAGCTCATATTCAATGGTTTGCAATTCGCCGGACAAGGAGCCAGGATTACCCAGAATCAGCTCAATGACCGGCTCAGCCCAGGCGGGTCGGGTGATGATCACGTAGCCGCTGAACAGCGTCAAGGCAATGAGACCCAGCAAGATGAGTGACAGAACGATCTGCCCACCCAATCGCGACTGCGACGATATTGCCGGCGACGGTGGCGGTTGTACCGGTGAAATGGGGGCGGGTGTTGACCTTCGCGTACCAGCCGAAGAGGCGGCCCCACTCCCCTGGATTGGGATGGGAGGATCAGCGAAGATTGGTGGCCGCGGACGTGGTGGCGACACCGGTGCAGCCGACGGCGCCTGTCCTGCCGGACGAGCAGCAGCCGGTGCAGCAGGGGCGCGTGGTGATGCCGGTCGGCGAACCTGTACCTGTACCGGTTGCGGTTGACGAGCAGGGATTAATGCCGCCCGAAACTCGTCCATGGTTGCGAAGCGATCAGCCGGGACTTTCTGCAATGCCCGTTCCAGGGCAGCACTGGTACGCTCCGAGATTGTTGGTACCAGGGTACGCGCCGGCGGGAAGGAAAAGGGCATCTCTTGCGTGGGATCGCGACCGGTTAACAGGTGATGGAGCGTGGCAGCCAATGCGTAGACATCAGACTGTGGTGTTGCCAGCCCCTGGTATTGTTCCGGAGGCGCATAGCCCGGCGTACCAATCTGTGTGCCACGTTCGGTTGGCTTGAACAGCTTGGCAATCCCAAAATCGATCAGTTTGACATCACCGGATGGCTCGATCATCACATTAGAAGGCTTCATGTCGCGGTAGATAAAGCCTTTGCCGTGTAAATAACCGAGCACATCACAGATTTCATCGGCCCAGCGCAGCACCCGCTGCTCATCGATGCGCCCTTCGCGTTCGAGGATCTGTTCGAGATCCTCACCACGAATAAAATCCATCGTCAGGTAGTGCCGCCCCTCATCGGTAAAATGGCTATAGACACGCGGGATACGCGGATGGCGCAGTCGTTGTAGTAATTCGGCTTCAGTGTTAAAGCGCTCAACCGCTTCGGCCCGCTCGTTTGGGTCGGCGAAACGGTCGAGCATCTCTTTAATCGCGTAGACCTGCCCGTCCTGATCGATCCCTTCGTACACAGCACCCTGGCCACCACGCTTCACAATGCGCGTGATCACGTAACGCCGGTGATCGGTCGGTCGATCATTGTTTAATACCACATCGTGACCACAATGCTGGCAAAACTTCGCCCGCCGTAAATTCGGCTTGTGGCAGATTGGGCAGAGGATTTCGGTCACCTCAGCCATATGACTCCATGCTGTTGTAGCAGGCGAGCGTTGCACCATCATCGTTACCGCGTATCTAAACCAGTGGCCCTGAACCTACCAGATAATACGCAAATAACAATGATCGAGTTGCAATCACAGAAAATTCTTCGCCCGGTAGCCTAACCAGCCCAATGCGCTCGGATCATCACGCCAGTTGGGACGCACCTTGACCCACAAATCGAGGTACACCGGTCGCCCTAGCATGCGCTCAATCGAAGCACGGGCAGCACTGCCTATTTTCTTCAGCATACCACCACCGGCACCGATCAGGATACCTTTCTGGCTCTCCTTCTCGACATTGATTGTCATACGGATGTAGGTTGCCGTCTCTTTCTCCTGCCACTCTTCAACTTCAATGGCAATAGCGTGCGGTACCTCTTGCTGAAGGTAGAAGAGAGCTTTCTCGCGCACAAACTCGGCAGCCAGTTGCTGTTCGGTTTGATCGGTCATCTGATCGAGCGGATAGAGTGGTGGCCCTTCGGGTAAACGGGTGCTAATCTCACTCAGCAACGCTGCCAGCCCTAACCGACGCCGGGCCGAGATCGCAATCTCCATCTCCCACTGCCCCAATTCACGATAAGCGGGTAGATAATTCTCACCGGGACGTTTTGGCTTCTGATCAACCTTATTCAATACCAACAACTTATGCCCGCGAGCACGCTGTACCTGCTGCGCAATCATCCGATCAAGGCGAGTGGGCGGCTGACTTATGTCAACCATAAAACAGATCACATCAGCGTTGGGGAGCGTGCGCTCGGCCAGTTCGACCATCAGTTTTCCTAATCGATGGCTGGGTTCGTGAATACCGGGTGTGTCGATGAAAATAATCTGCTCCCCCGGTCGTGAAAGAATACCGCGTACCGGGACGCGCGTCGTCTGCGGGCGGGGTGAGACGATAGCAACTTTTTCACCCAACAATGCATTGAGCAGGGTACTCTTCCCGACATTCGGCTTCCCGACCAGCGCGACAAAACCCGACCGCCACTGGAGCGGCTCTTCTGCAACCGGCGTTGCCGGTCCTGCGTCTGACTCAGGCAGATCATCGGCAGAGATTGCCGGCGGCGTGAACACAACCGGCCCTTCGCCGTCAACCGGTTCATCGTCGAAGGCCACCATCAACGGCATCAGACGTTGCAATCGTTCGGGAGTACGCCACGCTTCCGGCAACGCCAGCTCAATCCCCAACACCAGATCATCATCATCAAGATCGAGGATGGCCGTCTCGCTCAACGTGATCGTCTCGACTGGCTCTTCATCAGCAATCCGAACGTAGAGATGGCCATATTCCCCGTCGAGCCAGTTATACGGCCCCTCCAGCACCAGTTCGAGCTGGCTAAGAATCACCTCATCGTCGAGATCGAGTCGGCAACCGAAGATAACTCCTTGCGCATCAAGCAACAGGCTAACCGGATATTCCATCACTGCCGTCGCCTGCCCCTCTTCAATGTCGGTGAAGTAGAGATACAGGGTACCGGCGTCTGGATCAAGCGAACAATATTTCATACGATTATCCCTGTGAACCGAGCGCCACTTCACCGGTCACCGCTTCTTGCTGAGCCGCTGTGTGCGGTTGACCGGTATCAGATGGCGGTTCGGGCTGATCGGTCAGTTTTCGATAGATATAACTAAGCAGAATACGAATAACGGCTGCAATAGGAATTGAGATAAAGAGGCCGAAGGCGCCAGCCAGAGCACCGCCGGCCAGAATCGCAAAGATGACCACACCCGGATGCAGGCGAACGAGCGGCCCCATCACGTTGGGAATGATAAAATGATCCTCGATCTGGCGCAACACAAAATAGATGATACCGATCAACACCGCTAGAGCGACATTAGAAAGACCAAACGGCGTCACCGGCTGAAAGAGCGCCACCGTCATCGCGATGCCGGCAGCCGACCACGGCCCAATGATTGGCAAAATCTCCAACACCCCAGACGCAACTGCTATCACCAGCGCGTATGGTACCTGCAAAATAGAAAGTGGAATATAGAGCAACACCGACATAATCACGATCAAAATCAACTGACCGCGAATATAGGCGCTAAAGACACGATCAATTTGATAGCCGAGGTGCCCTATTTCGCGTCGGTAAGGTGCAGGAATAAGACTCCGTGACCAGGCTTTCAACAGAGGTGCCTGTAACAACAGATAGAACGTAATAATCAGATAAACCAACAGATAAATCACACTTTCCAGTGCAGAAAAAACGATCTTGGGCACATTTCCACTCAACCAACCGGCCACATCGCGAATTAGACCGATAATCTGTGCTTCCAGCGGTGCCAGACTAATCACAAAATCACCGACTTCGACAGTCTGATTTTGTTCAAAAAAGATCGTCAGTTCGCGAATGATCAATGGTGCATTAGCAGCCAGATCACGACTTTGCTGCACAATCCGTGGCCAGAGTGCCGTAAACAGGCTGTACAGGACGAAAAACGCTACAACGTAAAGCACAATAATCCAGATCGCACGACTGATACGAGTACGACGATGCAACCAGCCAATCAATGGATTAAACAAATAGGCAGTGATTATCGCACCAATAAATGGCGGCAAAATATGCGTCACTGCAAACAACAACCAGATTGTCAATACGATGATCAGACCACTACTAATCCATTTCGCCTGATACGAAAAACGAATAGGCCTCTCTTCCTGTCCCATTGTGTTCTTCCTCGATTCCGCTGACATGAAAGGGCGAACGAACCACCCATTGCGTGATTCGTCGCCCTGTATTATAGCGGCAACAGCGAACGATACAGCTACCGATTCGGCGGATGATCGGTTGCGCGACGCAGCGGCACATCAGCCTTGAGCAAATCGTGAGCCTCACCCCGACTCAAGGTGACTTCGATCTGCTCGGCATCAATTGCCGGCAGATAGCGCCTGAGCACTTCCGCCAGATCAGCTTTCATCTGCGCCATCATCTCCGGTGTCAATTTGTAACGGTCGTCGATCAGCACCGTTAACAGCCGTTGCTTGGCCAATTCGGCGCTGGAGTCGCGTTTTCGACCGAAGAGGCCGTTGAGAAACGACACAGGCACTCCTTTCGTCTATGTTCGTCGCCGCCCGAACAAACTAAGCAGGCGATCAAGCATGCCTTGTTGATCGGGAATTGCCATTACCGGCACATCTTCACCGGCCAACCGTTGCGCGATGTTAATATAGGCGCGACCGGCCAGTGAGTTTGGATCATACACTGCGGCCTCGCCACGATTAGTGGCAATCACAATTGTTTCATCTTCGGGAACAATCCCCAGGAGCGAGATGGCCAGTAGCTCCAGCACATCATCAACCGAGAGCATCTCGCCACGGCTCACCAGACGCGGTTTGATGCGGTTGATGATCAGCGAAGCCGGCCCTTTCTCGGCAGCCTCAATCAAACCCACAATCCGGTCTGCATCGCGTACTGCCGACACCTCCGGCGTCGTAACAATAATCACCTCATCAGCACCGGCGATAGCATTGCGAAAACCGGCCTCGATACCAGCCGGGCTATCGATCAAGACAAAATCAAATTCCGCCCGTAACTGACGGGTCAGATCGATCATTTGTTGGGCACTTACCGCATCCTTATCGCGTGTCTGTGCAGCAGGCAACAAACACAATTCCGGCAGGCGTTTATCTTTAATCAATGCCTGCCGTAAACGGGCACGACCCTCAACAACATCAACCAGGTCGTAGACGATGCGATTCTCCAGCCCCATGACGACATCAAGATTGCGCAGGCCGATGTCGGCATCGACCACAGCAACACGGGCACCACGCATGGCCAGCGCCGTACCCAGATTGGCGGTGGTTGTTGTCTTGCCAACGCCCCCTTTCCCCGAAGTTACGGTTATAACTCGCCCCATAGTACCCCACTAGCGCTTGAAGGCTTCCCATCCATCAACGATAATCTCGCCGGCAACCACACGCGCAAACTCTGGTCGACTTAGCACCTGTTGATCCGGTGCGCGTGCAATCAAATCGGCAATTCGCAATTGCGTCGGGCGCAATTCAAGCGCACAAATAATCGCGCTACGATCACCTAACGCACCGGCATGAACCAGACCACGCAACCGCCCCCAAACTACTACGCTGCCACCGGCAATAATCTCACCACCCGGATTGACATCGCCGATCAGCGTAATGTGGCCGGTATGACGTAATACCTGGCCTGATCGTAATGTACGCATAACCAGTAAGGCTTCGGCCTCTGGCATTGGTGTTGTTTCAGGGGAACGCGATAATGGTCGTGCTGTCAAGCCAACCGAACGTGCAGCCGCCCGCGTTGAACGCTCCGATGAGTCAATTGCTGTAGCCTGCACGCCGTGCTGCCTGATGAGTGCTAACATTTCATTCAATTGCGCTGACGACACTTCGCGTTCACCCAGATCGATCACCAGGCTGGCGCCGTGAAAGAAGCTTTGACGTTCACCCAGATGAAGATCGAGCCGGTGTAACAGTTCCGACCAGGCAACATTGGCATCTAAGCGAAGTCGTAGCCCGTCGCGGCTACCTTTTATACTGATCAGATCACTCATGGTCATACTACCAGATAGAACGTATGATTGTTTGCAATTATAGCATAGTGAACGCTTTTTGTATGCTCTATTTTGTCTGAAAACGACAACAGTGCCAGAGGGTAGCTATGAGATGATGGTGCATGAAGAGCTGCCGCACGCCATATGCGGGCATGGGCTGGCGTTACTGGTGTCCGCGTACCTCCGGGTGATGTTTGTGCGGCCATAACGGCGAGGCAGGGGTGGGCGCGGCGGGTGACTGTGTGGCTTCGAGTGATGTCTGCGCGGCCATAACGGCGAGGCAGGGGTGGGCACGGCGGGGGGGGCCTGTGGCAAGCTTTCCTGCCATACTCCACACCAGAGCATGATCACCTTACAGATTTACGAAAACAGCTCAATATTGCATCTCTACCAGACACTTAAAGCACACAAAATATCCCCTTGTCAGATGACCTGGCATCACGTACAATTGTATCAATTCAAAATGATATAAATCGGGAGTACAGTATGACGGTGCGTGTAGGGATCAACGGGTTCGGGCGGATTGGACGGCTCGCGCTGCGAGCGGCGTGGGCATGGCCAGAACTGGATATCGTGCATATTAACGAGATTGGCGGTGATGCCACTACCGCAGCGCATCTCCTCAGCTTCGATTCGACGCAGGGACGGTGGTCGGTCGAGGTGCATGGCGAAGCTCATCAATTACTGATCGATGGCAAAACGATTGGTTACAGTCAGATGCGCGATCCTGGTGCTGTGCCATGGGCGGATGCCGGCGTTGACATTGTGCTTGAAGCAACCGGTAAGTTCCGCACTGCGGAGCAACTGGCAGCCTATTTCAGCGCTGGGGTGAAGAAGGTGATTGTGGCGGCACCGGTAAAGGGTGAGGCGCTGAATGTGGTTATGGGTGTGAACGATCACTGGTATGAGCCAGATCGCCATCACCTGCTGACGGCCGCCTCGTGTACAACCAACTGTCTGGCACCGATTGTGAAAGTAATCCACGAAGGGATTGGTATTCGCCATGGCATGATCACAACCATTCACAGCTCAACCAACACCCAAACCGTCCACGACCGTCCACACAAAGATTTGCGGCGGGCACGAGCGGCTAGTCTGTCACTCATCCCAACTACGACCGGCTCCGCAACCGCTATCGGTCTGATCTTTCCTGAATTGCAGGGCAAACTCGATGGGCAGGCGGTGCGGGTGCCGTTGCTGAACGCATCGCTCACCGATTGTGTCTTCGAGGTTCGCCGCTCGACGACTGTTGCCGAGGTGAACGGATTGTTACAGGCAGCGGCAGAAGGTGCGCTGAAGGGGATTCTCGCGTATGAGACGCGCCCACTGGTGTCGATTGACTTTCTCGGCAATCCACATTCGGCGATTGTCGACTCGCTGTGCACGATGGTTACTAACGAGACACAGGTGAAGATTTACGCCTGGTACGACAATGAATGGGGATACGCCAATCGGTATGTGGAATTAGCGCGAAAGGTTGCCCTACTCTTATGAAAACAACACCTTCTACTGATGCATCGGCGACCCTGACGCAACAGCGCACCGACCGCCGTAACTATGTGCTGGTAACAATTGCCTACTGGGCCGATACGCTCACCGATGGCGCGATTCGGATGCTGGTGTTGTTTTACTTTGCTCAGCTCGGCTATTCGCCGTTTGCAGTAGCCTCGCTCTTTCTGTTCTACGAAATCTTTGGGGTGATCACCAATCTCTTTGGCGGCTATATCGGTGCACGCTTTGGTCTCAAGCTGACGCTGTTTCTCGGCCTGGCAACCCAACTGGTTGCACTGAGTATGCTGGCTTTTGCCCCACCTTCACTGCTGGTGGTGCCATACGTTATGGCGGCACAGGCATTGTCGGGGATCGCCAAAGACCTGACCAAGATGTCGTCGAAGAGTGCAGTGAAGCTGGTGGCCGGCGCCGGTGAAGGTCAGCTTTACCGCTGGGTCAGTGTGTTGACCGGATCGAAGAATGCGATCAAGGGATTAGGCTTCTTCGTCGGTGCATTGTTACTCAGTCTATTCGGCTTCCAGACTGCTCTGATCATGCTGGCAGCACTGGTGCTGACGGCCCTGGTTGGTGCGGTTAGTACAATCAGTGGCGACCTGGGTGTTGCCAACAAGAAAGCCAGATTCAAGCAGATCTTCTCGCCGAACCGGGCGGTCAATCTGCTGGCAGCGGCTCGCATTTTTCTCTTCGGTGCACGCGATGTCTGGTTCGTGGTCGGATTGCCGGTCTTCTTCATCACCGTTCTGGGCTGGGATTTCTGGCTGGCAGGCGGCTTTATGGCAGCCTGGACTATCGGCTACGGCTTTGTGCAGGCTTCCACGCCGACCCTCATCCGGCGGCGTATCGCCAATGCGCAGGCTCCGGACGGACGTACCGCTATGTGGCTGGCCTTCGCACTGGCAGCCTTTCCGGCAGGTATTGCCATCGCACTAAATGCGGGTCTGGCCCCAACACTGAGTGTAGTTGGCGGTCTGCTCGCCTTTGGTATCATCTTTGCCCTGAATTCGGCTGTACACAGCTATCTAATCCTGGCTTACGCCGACGATGCCAAAGTAGCGATGAACGTTGGTTTCTACTATATGGCAAACGCCCTGGGGCGCCTTACCGGTACAGTTCTCTCTGGTGCACTCTACCAGTGGGGAATGCAGAGCAATCCATTTGGTGGCCTGATCGCATGTCTGTGGGCATCGGCTGGTTTCATTTTAATCGCCGGTTTGTTGTCGATCCGCTTACCAACGCCAACTCACACAGTCGTCGGCACGTGGAAGGTAGAGGAATAGAGGCGGGATCGATCATAGCTGGTGATCACGCACCAGCGCACAGATACAATCGATCCAAGGTGTCGCAGCCTGATTGCCACGTTGACGAAGATCGATGAGAGCAGTACGAAGCTCCTGAAGATTGGCAATGCGCTGATCGATAGTCGCAATTTGTCGATCCAGGGTGGCGAGCACCTCACCGCACGGCGGTTCACCGCGATCACTTATCGCAAGAATAGCAGTAATCTCGCGCAAAGAGAGGCCCAAACTACGCGCATGGGTAATGAAGCGCAAGCGATCAACTATGTCTGATGAGTAGAGTCGATAATTGTTTTCCATCCGCGGCGGAGGTGGTAGCAACCCGACCTGTTCGTAAAAACGAATGGTTTTGACCGATACACCGGTTTGACGGGCAAGTTCACCGATACGCATCATCACGCACCTCAAAAAAGCATTGACTTGTCAGGAGTGGTCATCTCATTCATCATTGATAAGCCGGATGATTGTGACGGGACCACACGTAGTACCAGTGACCGGCAGATGACCGGTGCGACCCGCATCTGGTATCAAGCACGGTGATGTAGAAGCATGACTTCCCCACTTCACATCACGCCATCCACGCTGTGCCGACCGGTGAGCATCTCTGTTCGCAACGTGCGCTGTGCGGGAGACGGTATCCGACGTTAGCCTTGCCATCTCGTTACCAGCGCATAAGAGAGCAATAATACGCACACTATAGCACATCTTACGAGGTCGGAATAGGAAACCGAATGACAGAAGTTATCTCATTAACCCAAGTTGCTACCTTTTTCACCACAGAGGCACGGAGGACACAGAGGATGGGTATGATCTGAGATGCTGCCGTGAGACGTAACGTAGCGCGTCGATGGGAACTGGATGCTCCCCACATCGTTCTGCAAGTACGCCGCACGGCGTTACGCGCAATGTCGTGCTGTTCATCCCGGCAGTCAATCTCCATGGCCTGCTCACAGCATAGGTAGCAACCTGGGTTATCTCATTAACGACTGGCCGCCTCCGTGATCGTGACGAACACACACCGCATCCTCATGACCAGCAGGGGCAACGGCATGACACGCGCCTGATCGTGAGTACGGCTGATGCGGCAGTATGACTGCCGCACTCCAAACGCCACGACACGCGCATAACGAGCGGGAAAGGTAACCAATCTAGCGCGTGATGGCACTGGCGATGGTCGTCAGCCATCCTCGCTGCCATACGGGCAGACTGGGAACAGGATATACTGTCTCTAGTGATAGGCAAGCATTCATAATCCTGCGCGATGGTCGGGTGGCACGAGCGCACCGCTTTTGTGAAATATGTTCAAAAACGCCGAACACGGCTAACACTAACGCATACTGACTGTTACGAAGAGTGTCTGAATGCACGTAAGCCATGCCAATAGTTGTCTGAAGCGTGAATAAGATTGCGGTTTTGCAACTTAAACATTCAAGAAATTGAATATGATAAGAGCTATGACAGCAACAACGACCGTCAAACAGGTACGCCTGTTCAAGGCTCTCATGCATCCGGTTCGTATTCAGATCCTCGACATTCTGCGCGAGGGCGAGGCATGTGTCTGCCACATTGAAGCCGTGCTTGGGCTGCGACAGGCGTATGTATCGCAGCAACTGGCCGTGTTACGTAAAGCGGGTCTGATCCGAGATCGGCGCGAAGGGTCGAACATCTACTATCGCATCGGGCATCGCGATGTATTCACCATTCTCGATGTGGCCCGCACCCTGGTAGGCGAGACTGAATTGGTGACGCCGATGACGGTATGTTGTTCATGTCCGCGTTGCACGACATCAATCGTGTAGAACTGTTACAGGAGCACAATCTATGGTCAACGTCAAAGTTTTAGGACCGGGCTGCGCCAATTGTCGCAAGCTGGAAGAGCGTGTACGGAATGTCATTCGCCAGCATCAACTGGAAGCCGAGATCGAAAAGGTCACTGATTACGCACAGATTATGCGCTGGAACGTAATGCGTACACCGGGACTGGTGGTAAATGATGTTCTGGTAGCCGCCGGACGCATTCCCTCTGAAGAGGAGATTGCGGGCTGGTTGAAATAAACGTTCATCAAGCACGAGCGGGTGATACCACAACCCGCTCTCTTTCAACCTGATATATGCAAAAAATTGCATATCTTACGGAGAATAGCATCATGGAGCAAACTATTTCACCAACTGCTGATCGTCGTCCTACCTGGCAGATATGGCTGCTGGTAGTCGGAGGAGCTGTAGCCTGGCTGATCGCGTACAACCTGATACAACCGCTGGCAAACTGGCTCACCTTCCGGGTCATTGGTTTGCAAGAGGGTTCCCATCTGGGTGAGGCAGTTGCCTTCTTTCTATACGATGTGCCGAAAATCCTTTTGCTCCTGAGCGGTATGATCTTTCTGATCAGCACGATCCGCTCATTCTTCAGCCCGGAACGCACCCGCGAGTTACTGGGGGGCAAACGGGAAGGGGTTGGTAATATCCTAGCAGCCGGTCTGGGTGTACTGACTCCATTTTGTTCATGTTCGGCAGTACCGCTCTTCATCGGTTTTGTGGAGGCTGGTATTCCCCTCGGTGTCACCTTTTCCTTTCTGATTGCCGCGCCAATGGTGAACGAGGTTGCGCTGGTCATGCTCTTCGGCTTGTTTGGCTGGCAGGTCGCTCTCCTCTATCTGGTAGCCGGGATGAGTATCGCTATTCTGGCCGGGATTGTGATTGGGCGTTTGCATCTCGAACGGTATGTCGAAGACTTTGTCTGGAACATTAAAGGGGGCAACGGCACGGTTGCGCTGACGACGCCAACATGGCCAGAGCGGTTTGCCATGGCCTGGGAGAACACACGTGAGATTGTCGGGAAGGTCTGGCTCTTCGTGGTGCTTGGGATTGCGGTTGGAGCCGGCATTCACGGTTATGTTCCCGAAGATGCGCTGGCCGGCATCCTGGGCCGTGAGGCGTGGTGGTCGGTGCCGATGGGAGTTTTGCTTGGCGTTCCGCTATACTCGAACGCCGCCGGTGTCATTCCGGTCGTCCAAGCCCTGATGGCGAAAGGGGCCGCGCTTGGCACAGTGCTGGCCTTTATGATGGCTGTGGTAGCGCTAAGCCTGCCGGAGATGATCATTTTGCGACGTGTGCTCAAGCTACCGCTGATCGCGACATTTGTCGGTGTCGTGGCCAGCGGGATCATCCTGGTCGGCTATCTGTTTAATCTACTAATGTAATCGCGATATAGCAATAGAGAGGCGTGGCCGTCACGCCCCTCTGTTCAATCCTGAAGACCTCGTACAAACCAGAATATCCCTACCGACAGGGCAATACCGAGCAGTGAAATCGGCCAGAGATCGCCAAGCGAAATCATGCTCACGGCTATCGCAAGATGGATAGCAGCTAACACCATCGGCAAAATCCGTGTCCAGGGTCGGTTGTTCCACAAGCCGATAGCCGCAATGATCAACACAACCGCGAACAGGATGATCGGCAGACTAAAGATGATCGCCAGAAATGCCGCCAATCCACCTAATCCAACTGCCGAATAGTTGACTAAGCCAAAAAAGATGAGTAACGCACCAAATGCGCAAAGCAGGCCACCGTAACCACCGGCAATAATTGACAGTATCTGCCGTCGGCCAAACTGGCTACCCGACATACGCCCTCCTGGTATAGTTTGATTACGAGCATTTGGTTGTTATTATATTCACAGCATACCCTATATCAAGACCCATGCAGCTCGCATTCCCAGAGGTTTGCGACACGCCCACCCTTGCCCACCCCCGCTGAGGTCGAGGACTCCAGTGCCGGACTACACCCGCTGTCGGGTGTTGATTCAAGATTGCACGACTCCGTTTGCAGCAGGTACGGCGGGCGGTAGCAGGTAAGAGCAAGCTGGCGGCTCGCGTTCCCAGCGCTTCCAGATGAGCCAGCCGGCGGTGCGCATTACCACCGCTTCCAGATTTGATATTGCCACTCGCGCCCACGAGCACCAGGTTCGATCACACAGCATCTGTGGTATTAGCATTCCCCCACTCGCTGGCGGACAGAACGGCACAGATAGGGCATGTTTCAGCATCGCGTCTACTATCATTCAGACAGGTCTTCTCGAAGTTTATTAACCATGCATGTGACGAATATCCACCAGCAGTTACGATCTCTTTCTACATCAGGCAAGGGGCAGATGATATGATCGCTTTGTCACAAAGAATGGAATAGTGACAAGTTATGAAATATTATCTGTTCATCATTTTTATCACACTGCTTGGGATCGGTGGTTGCCAACGCACGACAACCTCTCTCATCCAGCTTGACAATCTGCAACCACTGCCAATGCCCACACCGGTAACGTCACCACCCCTGCGGGTATCGGTGGCATCGGTCATTTCAGCCCAGGGGACGGTGCAGAGCTACCAACCATTGCTCAATTATCTGAGTGCCAGGCTTGGTCGCGAAGTCACCTTGATCCAGCGCCGCACCTACACGGAAACGAATGAATTGATCGGACGCAATGAAGTTGATGTTGCGTTTGTCTGCACCAGTGCCTACATTGATGGACGTGACCGCTACGGGATGAGTCTGCTGGTTGCCCCTCAGGTCAACGGTGAAACAACATACCATTCGCTCTTGATTGTACCGACGGATAGCCCGGCCCGTTCTATGGCCGATCTGCGTGGTAAGGTCTTTGCCTTTACCGATCCCACGTCGTTTAGCGGGCGCGTCTACCCAACGGCCCTGGTGCAAGAGCTGGGTGATAGGCCAGAGAGCTTTTTCCAGGATACGTTCTTCACCTACAGTCACGATGCGGCTATCGAAGCAGTGGCCAACGGCCTCGCCGATGGTGCCGCCGTTGATAGTCTGGTGTTCCACTTTGCCCTATCCCGGCATCCCGAACTACGTGAGAAGGTCAAAGTGATCCACACCTCACCACCGTTCGGCATTCCACCGGTTGTGGTTGGACCGGGAGTCCGGCCTCAGTTGCGTGCTGAACTGCAAAATATTCTGCTAGGCATGGCCGATGATCCTTCACCACTGGCCCAAACCGCATTGGCATCGTTGGGTATTGATCGCTTTGTCATGATTGACGATGCAGCCTACGCCAGTGCCCGGCTGCTACGCTCACAAGTAGGATCGATATCGCCATGAACGCAGGGTTCTTGCAACATCAGGTTACACATTGGGCAACAACACTATGGCAAGTTGTTGGCTCAGTGAATATTCGCGCCAAAATCCTGGGTATTGTGCTAGGACTGGTGGTCTTGATGGGGTTGGCTGCTACCATCGAGATACGCACACTGCTAGAGCATACTCTCACTGAACAAACGCACGAACGGTCGATTGCCATTGCCCGCGACGTTGCCGCCCGTTCTACCGACCTGGTGCTCATGCGCGATTATTACGGGTTATTCCGCCTGTTACGCGACACCCAGGAGAATAACCCTGATGTACGCTACGCTTTCATTATTGACTCAGAGGGCACGATTATCGCGCACACCTTTGGCAGCGGCTTTCCGGTCGGTTTGCGCGATGCCAACACGGTAACAGCGCAAGAACATCATCGCAGTGTGCTGCTGGCAACGAATGAGGGTGACATTTGGGATACGGCGGTACCCATGTTCGACGGTCGTGCCGGTATCGCCCGAGTCGGCCTCTCACTGGCTGCCCGTGAACAGACGGTCGCTGCCGTCACCGGCCAGTTGTTGATCACCACCATCATGGTGGCCGCAATCGGTATTACTGCCGCAGCGTTTCTGACCTGGCTCCTGACCAAACCCATCCTACAACTGGTAGCACTTACTAAGGCCGTTGCGCTCGGTGATTTCAGTCAACGTGCCCAACGTTGGGCCAACGATGAAATTGGGCAGCTCACCGATGCGTTTAACGCGATGAGTGAGGCGCTGGCCCAGGCTGAGCGTGAACGGGTCGAACGTGAACATCTACGTGCTCAGTATGTCACGCAAATCATTACCGCTCAGGAAGAGGAACGCAAGCGGATCGCCCGTGAACTGCACGATAGCACCAGTCAGGCCCTGACCTCACTGCTGGTCGGCTTACGCTCGCTCGCCGACCGCCAACGCTCGCCGGAGATTGCGCAACAGGTAGATGATCTGCGGAGCATCGTCGGGCATATTCTCAACGATCTCCATGCACTGGCCCGACAACTACGGCCAAGCGTGCTTGACGATCTGGGATTGGCAGCCGCCTTGCAACGGTATGTAGCCGAGTGTCGTACTCGCAGTGGTTTGATCATTGATCTGGCACTACCGGGGTTAGATGATTTCCGGCTCGATCCGGTGGTAGAGACGGCTCTGTACCGGATTGTACAAGAGGGATTAACGAACGCCATCCGGCATGCGCATGCGACCACGGCCAGCGTCGTGATTGAACGTCGTGCTGATCGGGTGCGTGCGATCATTGAGGATGACGGATGTGGTTTTGATCCAAATGCCCTGCACGGTGACGGTCATCTGGGATTGAACGGCATCCGTGAACGGGCAGCGCTTTTGAACGGCCAGCTCATCATCGAGTCGGCCCCCGGTGGTGGCACCACGTTGTACGTGGAAATTCCCTTAACGACCAGGCATGAGGAGTACTATGAGCAGCATTCTCTTAGTTGATGATCACGCTGTGCTGCGTGCCGGTTTACGGCTTCTGCTCGATGGACAACCCGATCTGCGCGTTATCGGTGAGGCGGAAGATGTACGCACAGCCGTAGCCCAGGCCACTATTCTCCAGCCCGACCTGATCCTGCTCGATCTCAGCCTGACCGGGAGCAGTGGTCTGGCAGCCATTCCAGCCTTGCACACAGTAGCCCCGCACAGTCGCATCCTGGTGCTGACCATGCACGATGATGAAGGGTACGTGCGACAGGCTCTGGCGGCCGGTGCAAATGGCTATGTTCTGAAGCGGGCTGCTGACGCCGAGCTGATTGCGGCGATTCGGGCAGTTCTGCGCGGGGAACTTTACATCCATCCAGCGCTGACCCGCCAGTTGCTAGAGAACTTGCTCCCGCAGACACCGGCTCTGAATCCCTGGGAAAGTCTGAGCGAGCGCGAACGCGAAGTTCTCTTGCTGGTCGCCCGTGGCTACACCGCCGCCGAGATTGCCGAACAACTGAGCCTCAGTCCTAAAACGGTCGAAACCTATCGCACCCGTGGCATGGAGAAGCTTGGCCTGCGCTCGTGCGCCGCGCTGGTGCAGTACGCACTCAACCATAACCTGTTGACACCGACCTGATCCGGTTGCAAGCGGACAATGGCTGTCGGGAAAATCCTGACACCAGCCGATCAACAACCTGACTTTTCCTGCTACCGACGGTGCCGACACAGATGTAAAGTGAGATTAGCGGGAATGCCGTAGATTAGCAATCCGCATTAGTACAAGGAGCCTGGACTATGACCCGGCAACCAACCATCCCCTTAACCCCGGTAAGCCGCAGAGGTTTGCTCGGTGCACTGGTAGCCGGCGCCGGTGCCCTCGCTGCGGCTTCGGTACAGGCAGGTCTCCCTGCCAGCATCGGGAAATCGGCCGACACTATCGATGTGCTGTCGCCCGAAGAAGCCCTGGCCGCTTACGAAGCCGAGATTGCACGCCTCCGTGCAACCAAAGTGAGCGGTACGCCCCTCGATCATCTGGAGCGGATGCGGGCCGATCTACTTCGTGCACTAGCCAAACCGGTCGCCGAACGTCGCTGGGTGATGGTGATCGATCTCCGTGCATGCGTTGGCTGTCAGGCCTTGTACCATCGCCTGTGTAGCCGAAAACAAACTGCCTCCCGGTGTGGTCTACCGACCGGTAATCGACGAAGAGATCGGTCGCTACCCCAATGTCACGCGCCGCTTCATTCCCCGGCCATGTATGCAGTGCGACAATCCACCCTGCACCGGGGTTTGCCCGGTCTCGGCTACATTCACCAACGAGCATGGTGTTGTTGAAGTAGACTACGAGCAGTGCATTGGCTGCCGTGCCTGTATCGCTGCGTGTCCGTATGGTGCGCGTACCTTCGATTTCGGATACACCTACACCGCCGACACCACCAGCCCTGGCGTCATGTTTGGCGCCGATCAGGCAGCAACCTACGAGACTGTTACCACCTTCGAGTACGGCAAAGTACATGCACGGCGCAATCTCCACGACTCGCCGGTTGGGAATGTACGTAAATGCCACTTCTGCATGCACCGGGTACTCAACGGTCAACTGCTGGCCTGCGTCACTACCTGCATTGGACGCGCCACCTTCTTCGGTGATGCCAACGATCCCGATAGTCTGGTCAGCGAACTGATTGCCAAACCCAATGTCATGCGATTGAAAGAAGACCTCGGCACTGAGCCGCGTGTCTACTATTTGCAGTGAGGAGCAGACCTATGCTTAAGCGACTCCTCTATCTCGCCGGCACCCTTGGCCTGCTCGTCGGCCTGTGGGGATTGTACGACCGCCTTGTCTACGGTCACATGCATGCCAATTACGGCTCATACGTTGTCTGGGGACTGTGGGTAGCGCTGTATATGTTCTTTGCCGGGGTAGCCACCGGCGCCTTTATGCTGGCAACCCTCGATCTGCTCTTCGAGCTGCCGATCTTCCGTGGGAGCGGACGCCTGGCACTCTGGGGATCGCTGGTAACAATGCCGGCAGGACTGGCGGCAATCGGCCTTGACCTCGGTCACATGACGCGCATCTGGAAAGTCTATCTCCAGCCCAATTTCGGTTCGGTCATGGCACAACTGGTTTGGGGCTACACCATCTTTCTAGGTATCGTCGTGATCAGCCTCTGGCTCAGTTTACGACCACAACCCTCACGCTGGTTGAAGCCGGTGATGGCGATTGGGCTTATTCTTGCCATCTTCCTCAGTGGTGGGATCGGCGCCCTGCTCGGTGTCAACCAAAACCGGATTAGCTGGCACGTCAGCAACTTACCGGCGCAGTTCCCCGTCTTCAACCTCACCTCTGGTGTGGCGCTGATGCTGATTGCCATCGGCTGGTTCGGCCCACACCGCGATCCGCGCCGCTCGCAACAGTTACGCATTCTCAGCCTGGCGATGGTCGTACTTTTGCTGGTGAAAGGCTACTACCTCTGGAGCGATGTTTCACAAGCCCTTTACCAGAATAGCAGCCACGGCGCAGCAGCGATCAATCTTGTCCTGTTTGGCCCTTACGGCTGGGCATTCTGGCTGTTGCAGCTCGGTCTCGGCATGCTGATCCCGCTCATCGTGCTGACCATGCCGGTTGGACAGAGCGGCTTTGCTGCCGGTTTGATGGGGGTATGTGTGCTGATCGGCCTGGCGGTGGCGCGTGCCAACATCATCTTCCCGGCCCTCAGCCTGCCCGAACTGCAAGGTCTGGGTGAAGCGTTCCACGGCCCACATCTGAGCTTCACCTACAGCCCCAGTTTGATGGAATGGGCGGTTACGGCGGGTATCGTCGGTGCTGCAACCATCGGGTTCCTGATCGGCACGGATCGATTACCGCTCTTCAATCGTCTGCCAACGGAAGCCAGTAGCGCTGCCGATTAGATGACACGTATCATTGGTCGTTATCCCCTGCCCCAACGACAGGAGTGTTGATATGAAACGGCAACCTGAAACATCCACTCGCACCGACCAAAGCATGAGTCGACGCGACTTTCTCAAGACTTCGGCTCTGCTCGGTGGCGGCGCTGCGCTCCTCGGCTTTGGCCCGCTGGCCGGCCTGGCTCGCGGCGAAGCACCGGCACTCGAACTGCCGCTCGTCGATGCGGCCAACTCCATCCAGACGGTCTGTCTACAATGCAATACCGGCTGTGGTCTCAAAGTCAAGCTGATCGATGGCGTCGCAGCCAAGCTGGAAGGTAATCCGTACAGCCCGTGGACAATGGAACCACCATTACCTTTCAGCACCCCAATTAGCGCCAGCGGCCCTATTGACGGCGCGCTCTGCCCGAAAGGCCAGGCCGGCATCCAGACCGCCTACGACCCATACCGGCTGATGCAGGTGCTCAAACGCAAACCGGGCACACCGCGCGGTGGCGGCCAATGGATCACCATTGACTTCGACCAGGCAGTTACTGAGATTGTGGAAGGTGGCGATCTGTTCGGCGAAGGACCGGTAGAAGGACTGCGTGCGCTTTATGCCCTCAAGGACGCCAACCTGGCCAAAGAGATGGCAAACGCCGTCAATGCGATTTTGGCCGCCAAACCGGAAGAGAAACCGGCCCTCGTTGCGCAATTCAAACGCGACTTCGCCGACCATCTCGATGTGCTGATCGATCCTGACCATCCCGATCTGGGGCCAAAGAACAATCAATTCGCCTTCATCTGGGGACGGTTGAAGAACGGTCGTGGCGACCTCGTACAACGCTTTGTCAAGAAAGGCTTCGGTTCGGTAAATGCCAACGGCCACACCACCGTTTGCCAGGGATCGCTCTATTTCACCGGCAAAGCGATGAGCGAGCAGTTCGATCCCAAGACCGGCAAATTCAGTGGCGGCCAGAAATTCTACTGGCAGGCCGATTTGGGCAACGCCGAATTCATCATCTTTGTCGGTACCAACCACTTTGAAGCCAATTACGGCCCCACACCACAATCACCACGCATTACGCAAGGCGTGATCAACAGTCGTCTGCGGTATGTCGTGCTCGATCCACGTTTGAGCAAACTGGCCAGTAAAGCCTGGAAATGGCTACCCATCAAACCGGGCACCGACGCCGCCTTTGCGATGGCAATGATCCGCTGGATCATCGAGCAGCAGCGCTACAACACCCGCTTCCTCGCCGCTGCCAACAAAGCCGCCGCTGCCGCCAACGGCGAACCGAGCTGGACAAACGCTACCTGGCTGGTGAAGGTCAAAGGTGGCGTACCGGGTAAGTTCCTCCGCGCCAGTGAGATTGGATTGACGACCGCCGTTGAAGAGACCGATGCCGAAGGGAAGAAGACGAAAGTATATGTGACGTCTGACGGCACGCGCTTCAGCTTCGATCCTTTCGTCGCAC
Source organism: Chloroflexus sp. (assembly GCF_034434295.1). Lineage (GTDB taxonomy): Bacteria > Chloroflexota > Chloroflexia > Chloroflexales > Chloroflexaceae > Chloroflexus. The sequence continues at coordinate 9,747 of NZ_DAOTZQ010000046.1, read as the reverse complement.
TGGTCAACGGCGTACCGACCCCCATCGATCCGAACGATCCCGAAGCCGCACCGGTGATGGGTGATCTCCTCGTCGATACCGAACTGAATGGCATCACGGTGAAGAGTGGCTTGCAGGTGATCTACGAGGCAGCCAGCACGCATACAATCGAGGAATGGGCGGCGATTGCCGATGTGAAAGCGGAAGACATCATCGAGATCGCCTACGAATTTACCAGCCATGGAACGCGTGCGGTGGCCGACATTCACCGTGGCCCATCGCAACACACCAACGGCTTCTACACCAATTTCGCCTTCTACACCCTTAATGCCCTGATCGGCAACTTCGACCACCGCGGCGGGTTGATCAAGGCCACCACCTACGACCGACTGGGCACCAAGGCAAAGGGACCATTTGAGGTTGAGAAGATGACGAACGGCGCCAACGTCCCGTTTGGCATCGACCTGCTGCGCACCAATACCGCCTACGAAAAATCAACGCTATTCAACGGCTATCCGGCGCACCGACCATGGTTCCCGCTGGCGACCGATGTCTATCAGGAAGACATCCCTTCGATGGGTGATGCCTATCCGTACCAGATCAAAGTCGCTATGTTCTACATGTCGGCTATCAATTACGCCCTGCCGGCGGCGCAGACGACCATCGAGATACTGGCCGACCCGAAGAAAATCCCGCTGATCATCACCAGCGACGTCATGGTTGGCGAAACCAGTACCTACGCTGACTACATCTTTCCCGACCTGAGCTTCCTTGAGCGCTGGGAATTCCACGGTTCACACCCCAGCGTCCCGTGGAAAGTGGAAAACATTCGCCAGCCTGCAATCAGCTTACCGAACTGGCCAACCGTCAGGGTCTTTGGCGAAGAGATTCCGCTCAGCTTCGAGGCGCTGGTGCTCGCGATTGCCGAGCGGCTCGAACTACCCGGCTTCGGCCCGAACGGTTTTGGCGAAGGCATCCCCTTCACCCGACCCGAACACCTCTACCTGAAACTGGTAGCCAACATCGCCTTTGGAGAGAAGGAAGACGGCAGTGATGGCGTACCTCCAGCCGACGATGCCGAATTAGAGGTCTTCCGCCGGGCACGGCGCTTCCTGCCGCCGAGCGTGTTTGATGAAGCCAAATGGCGTGCCGCTGTCGGCAACGACGAACAGCTCTGGCGACAAACGGTCTACGTTCTCAACCGTGGTGGTCGCTATCAGGCTTATGAGAAGGGCTGGAAGGGTGATCTGGCCGGCAACCCATACGCCAAACAGATCAACCTGTATCAAGAGAAGACGGCAACCACCATCAACTCCATGACCGGCGATCACCTGATCGGCTACCCGACCTACATCCCGGCTGGTTTGGCTGCCGACGGCACACCAATCGTTGATGAAGGTTACGACCTGCACCTGGTTACCTACAAAGAGGCAATGATGGCGAAGGCGCGTGGCATCGCCGACTACTGGCTCCTCGCCCTGATGCCCGAAAACACCATCCTGATCAATCGCCTCGATGCCGAACGTCTCGGGTTACGCAACGGTGATCGGGTACGCATCAGCTCGGCCAGTAACCCCGATGGGGTCTGGGATTTGCAAAACGGTACGCGCAAACCGATGATCGGCAAAGTGAAAGTGATCGAGGGCATCCGCCCCGGTGTCATCTCCTTCCCGCTCGGTTGGGGCCACTTCGCCAGCGGTGCCAGCGCCATCGTTATTGACGGCGTCACCATCCCCGCCGACCCCCGCCGGGCTGCCGGCATTCACGCCAATGCTGCCATGCGCGTTGATCCGGTGCTGGGCAATGTAACCCTGAGTGATCTGGTTGGCGGCAGTGCCGTCTTCTACGACACCAAGGTGAAGCTGGAGCGAGTTGGCTGAAAGCCAAATAAGGCATACCTGGAGCGCGATAACAGTCGGTCAGGCAGCGGGGTAGGCGAAGGTGTTGCTTTCGTCTACCCCGATCAGTTTGCAGACGGGCACTCACTACAAGGTAAATCTGGTATCATACATCCACATTCAACAACTCAGAACAGGTTGCCTGCTCGCTCATTCAGACAACAGGTGAAGCGCATTGTACTGCGCGAGGAACGAGAAGACATTGCATATACCATCACAAGGATGCGCGACACCGGACGGCGCAATGCAGTATCTATGCCCGTTCTGCATCACTAGTATTTGCAACTGACATAGAACTTCAGACTGAAACATACACCTGGGAGGCTATCATGAGTCAACTGCCCGAAGCGTACCGTACCTTTTTGCAAGACTACCCAACGGTAGCCGGCGTGTACGAACAACTGGGTGCAGCAGCAGCCGAGGCCGGCCCACTCGACGCCAAAACCCGCGAACTGGTCAAACTGGCAATGGCAGCCGCACTCGGCTCAGAGGGTGCTGTCCATTCCCACGTGCATCGTGCGCTGGCAGCAGGCGCAACCGCGGCAGAGATTGAACACACCCTGATCCTGGGCGTAACCACACTTGGCTTCCCAACAATGATGATGGCACTGCGTTGGGTACGTGCTGCGCTACACCAGGCTACACCGCCGCAAAGCTAGAGGAGGAACAACCGTGTCGGTTGATGAACTGATCGATACCACATCGCTGGAACTGCTCGTTGCCCCCGCCCCGTTAGCCGACTTTCTTCGCCAGTCATCGGCAATGCACCGTCATCTCTGCCCACGTCAGGTGCTTGGCGCTCGCATGGGCATGTACGCCGGTGACCTACTGGGTCTAACCCTGCCCCAAAAGAACAAACGCCTCTATACCTTTGTCGAAACCGATGGCTGTTTTGCCGACGGTGTAAGCGTAACGACGGGTTGCTGGTTGGGGCGCCGCACGATGCGGCTGATGGACGAAGGCAAAGTCGCGGCAACCTTTGTAGATACTCAAACAGGGCAGGCATTCCGCATTGCGCCGCGATCCAATGTGCGCGAGCTAGCCCGACAGTACGCACCCAACGCTCGCAGCCGCTGGCATGCGTATCTGATCGCCTATCAATTGATGCCATTAACCGATCTCCTCATCGCCCAACCGGTAAGGTTGACTGTCGATCTCAAGGCGATCATCAGCCGCAACGGTTTACGGACTTCCTGCGATCATTGCGGCGAAGAGATCATCAACGCCCGCGAAGTAATCCGCGATGGTCAAACCCTGTGTCGCACTTGCACAGGGGAAGGGTATTATATTGCAACGGAATGAAGCCATTGGAGGAGAGCCAATCTTCAGCTCACATGCAGAACCAGTGTCGTGTGACCAACAGCTCAACGATCTGGTGTTCGGTTCGCAAAGGAAAGAATGACCACCAATAATGGTTAGTTACCTCCTACCATAGCACAGGCCCAGACCTGTGCTATGGTACTTTCACCATCACGCAGATGCCCCAAACGTGTGGGAAACGAGGATCTGACGCTACTGAACTGGGACTGGCTTCAATTCCTGATTGTACACAGGAAGTCGGGTGTTGAATCTCATCGCAAATTCTGCAACAGCCAGAACAGAGCGAAGATCAACACAACCGTACCAACAGCTCGTACAAGCGCATTAATCAGGTTCACGATAGTCTGAATCAGGGCTGTGATAAGCGGACGCGCTACTACAATCAGGACGATAAACAGAATAATGTTCATCAATGTGTTCGAGTCCATTAGTGTGCTCCTCTCTGTATCACTCCTTGCAGTTGTTATCCTGATAGAAGGATAGCAAAGCGCCTGCCACGTTATCTACTGTATAGATTTGGGGTCACTCCCATCCTGACTTCGCATTGTTCAGGTAAAGGTTGTCTAAAGCTCACCCAAAACTCACCAATTATCCTCACATTGAATTACACATTCTGAATGCTGCAAGAAATGTAGACAGTCACCAAAAATGGTGTATAGTAGCCATATATGCGACTGCAAACCGCTTCATCAACACCTTTGCGGTTTAGCCAGGTATCTGGCAACCACAAAGCAGGTTTGGAGCGGGTTTGAAAGAAGGAGACCGGTGATGAACGACCCTGCCGCTGCACCCATTCGATCCGTACCCACAATCCTGTGCGCGATGGATGTGCAGGCGCACACGGCAAAGGTAGCAGAGACTGACTGTGCATGCCCGGATGACTACCCTGATGTAACCCCCATTACTGACATCGACTTAGCAGTTGCGTATGTGCTTCCAGACCTTCACACCGATAGCCTGGCGGAAAGATGGATGCTGGCATTTAATCCACAGGGCAATGCCGGCGTCGTGGTGCTCGATCAGACGGCCTGGACAATCCTTAACCGGTTTTGCCAACCGCGACGGTTGAATGAGGCTGTCGAAGAGGGTGATGAGGTCTGGATGGTTCAGCATGGAGCAATGCAGCTTGCGAGGTTAGGGTTGCTCCAGCGGATTGATCGGCCAGCAGTCACCCAACCCAGGACGTCTCAGACATTAACTGCCTGGCTGCACATGACAAATGCGTGCAATCTGCGTTGCGATTACTGCTACCTGAGGAAGACACCTGAAGCAATCGATGAGGTACGTGGCCGGAAAGCCATTGATGCGGTCATCCGCTCTGCCGTAGCCCATCAATTTCGGCGGGTTAAAATAAAGTATGCTGGTGGCGAAGCTACACTCAACCTGCCACTCGTCATTGCCCTCCATCAGTATGCACGTGATTGTACAGCACGACATGGTCTCACGCTTGATGGTGTTGTACTCAGCAATGGCGTGGCTCTCGGCAATCGCCAGATCTGCCAGATCCGCGATAATGGACTGCGTATTATGATCTCACTTGACGGGATCGGCGAGATGCACGATGCACAGCGACGCTTTGCTAACGGTCAAGGTTCATTTAGCCACGTGGCACGCACACTCGACCGCCTGGCACAGCATGGCGTAACACCATCACTCTCCATTACCCTGTCTCACCGTAATCTGAAAGGTCTTTCGGAAACAGTCGCATACGTACTGGAACGAGGATTACCATTCTCGCTGAATTTTTATCGTGAGAATGACTATGCTACCGGTCACATAGACCTTGCATTCAGCGAAGCAGAGATCATTGCCGCGATGAAGGCAGCATTTGCAGTTATCGAACAGCGTCTACCGCCATACCGTCTTGACTCGTTGCTTGACCTGGTACGCTTTACCGCCCCACACGACCACACCTGCGGTGCTGGTCATTCATACATGGTCATTGACCATTATGGCAGAGTCGCAAAGTGTCATATGGAGATCGAGCGTGTTGTAGCCGACATTGACACGCCCGATCCCCTAGCTCTGATACGCAATCACACCAGCGGCATTCAGTACATTCCGGTTGACACCAAAGAGGGATGCCGGACATGTACGTGGCGCTACTGGTGTGCTGGTGGCTGTCCGGCGTTAACCTACCGAATGACAGGACGTTTCGATATTAAATCACCGAACTGTCGTATTTACCAGACACTATTCCCCGAAGTTCTTCGCCTGGAAGGGTTACGCTTACTGAAATACGCATTTGAACAAAGGAGCGTCACACCATCCTACGTATAGAACGTAAGTAGCGAGCAGCACCCCGCTACTCAATCAACAGCGCCCGGCTTTCAAGCAGGTTGCGCATCGCCGATTCGCCTATTGAGTATTCAGACTCGAAGGAGCGTATTGCCTGCGCAACTGTTTCTAGCTCTTTTGCGTTTAGGGTTTTAAGACGATTATATACGCTATTTTGGGCACGTGCACCAGCGGGGTGATTCCGATTGTACAGGCGATCATTCTCAAATGCCAGCGCATAGTGATAGACTGCATAATGCAAGCAATCCTCACTCCCTCGAAAACCTGTAGACGGTTCATCAACAAACGAGACAGCAAATCTTTTATACTCCTGAAATACCTCATTCGCGTTCTTATTGGCTTTCTTATTGGCTTGCTGAGTCAGACGAACGTAATGTGCGAATAGACGGTTACCAATCAACATGTGAATACGGGCAATTTGAGTGAATAGCTGGCGATTCTGGATGTTCGGATTATTAAGGTCAGGTAAACTATGCCGTTTAATCAGATAGTCGTCATGAATCTCTCTTCGCGCAGCAATCAGACCTTCTTCAATAAGGTCTGATTGGTCTCCACTAGAGCCAACATAGGCGATATTGACCCAGGCATCTACCTGATAGAAGACATTATTCGTCTGACGTGCAAGGTCTACTACCTGTTTCTGTGTTTGCAAACATTCTTGCAAGACCCGATCGAGTTCACTTTTTTCAAAAGAGAGTTCCTGTTTCACCGCGATCATATCGCGTAACGCACGTCCTATCTCTCCCAGTGCCTCCATCTGACGTGGACGATCACCTATTTCTTCAAAGATTTGATGCGCTGCACGAGCATGCTCGATAGCCCGCTCCAGGATCGCTTTACGTCTGTAAGGATCATCATCATACGTAATTGAACGTCGCAGAGTCGTAGAGAGATTACGTAGCGCTAAACCCTGCCCCAGACGATAACCAACAGCACTGCACAACCGTAATGCCCGTTTAGCGTTACGCTCAGCCTGTTCATACTCACCAGCTTGAGCGAGAATGAGCGACAGCGTAGCATAACTGAGGCCAACATGTGATGGTACTCCGAGTCTCTTGCGTATCTCAAGACTTTCTTCAACGAGTGATCGGCCATTAGAAAAATTACCATTTTCACTCTCAACAAACCCAAGATTATTGAGAGTCCACGCCAGTAAAACCGGCACATCAATCTGCCGTTCAATTTTCACAGCGCGGCGATATGCAGTAATAGCGGGAACAAATAGCCCGCGTATCCGTAAACCGAAACCACGTGCATGATATGCCGGTGCCTGCAAACTTTGAGCACGCCAGTATAATGCTTCTGACCTGTTATTTGATTTCATAATTGCATCAAGGTACCGTTCAGCAGCATCCAGGAGTTGATCTGCATATTCCAAATCCTTCTCTTCCTTACTAGCACGTCCAAGGCGTGCCAGTGCCTCCCAAATATTAAGTGCTGCCACAGTTGAACCATAACCGGTTTGTAGCAAGTTTTGTCCTTCCCGGCGAAGTCTTTGGGCATACTCAATAACCTCGGTATATTTATCTCTTGTATATAAGTTGATCAGCATATAAATAACTAGCATACCCTGCAACAATTCAGCAGTGTTCTTATCTACATGTTGGTTAACTAACCTGAAGATCGTTATTATACCCTGTAACAATTCTTCATTATCAAAAATTGTAACAAGAACATCGGATGTATCACTGAGTGAATCATCATTTAATTTACCAGCAACCTCTTTTTCATTGAAAAACAAGACCAGTTCTGCCTGAGCATGGACCATAAACTCAGTATTTTTAACAAAAATATCGCTGAACATAAGTTGGAAGAATTGCCGAATTCCTTCTAGTTGATTAGAGCACAACCTGTAAAACATCTGATCAGATTGTAAACGATGAACTTCCCGGCGAACTTCGTCGACACGCACATAATCGAACTCTGGTTCTCCCGAAGCAGAACGCTCTTCCTGCTCAAAAACGGTATATAACGCTTTCAGTTGTTCACTACATTTATTAATTTGACTCTGGTACCATTCAATTATCGCTTTGCTGACGCGATCTGCCTCAGGCGCATCCTCCGGTGCGTTGTAGATCTGCCGGTTGAGGATGGCATACATCTCATCGTGCAGAAAATAGCGATCACCACGTACCTTGATAAATGACAGGCGCTTGATCGCGTCAAGATGCCTGTGCGCTTCATCAAGCTGTATCTTGAGGACATGCTCCAGCAATGATTCATTAACCCCTTTCGGTGCCCGCCCTAACATTAGCAACGTATCACGGATACTCGCCGCATTCATCATACGGTCGACAATTTGCTGCTCAAGCCGTTCACGAGCCTGTTCAGGATCAGTTTCAATATCGAGAATACCGGGCAATTGCCCAAACCCGGCAATGCTGATGTAATCTGCCAGTAACGCTAACAGGATCGGCGCTCCGCCAGAACAACGGTATATCTGCTCTCTACGCTGCGGTGTCAGACTGCGTAGCGTGTCCGCGACGGCCTGCTCGCCTGCCTGTTCGGCTACTCTCGCGACTGCATCCAGATAGTCATCAGTCTCCGCACGGGTGAATGGGCCAACTTCTATTTTAGCCAGGTGAAGCTGCTGATGCTGCACAAGTTCATTGAAGAGATGCCGAATCTGGTTACGCCCGGCGACAAGTACGGTAACGTTACCCCAGGCAGGAAGTGTGTCGACCAGCCACTGCCACGATGTAGCTACCTGAAACGGTGGACGTTGCTCACTCGCGCCATAGGCAACTCGTTCAAGTGTGTCGAGTGCAATCACAACATGCTGCGACTGCGAAAAGCGATTGAAATCACTGATGAATGACTGTAATGCCTCTTGTGTTGCCGCCGCAATTTGCCGCACATCGCCTGAATTCTGCGCTTTTGATTGCCGTTCACGTTCTCTCTTAAACGTGCGGAATGCATCATCAGCAGTCAGAGGTAGCGACTCATATATTGCAGTAGCAAGGGCAAGACTACTGTGATACTGTATATCGTAGAGATCAACGGCCTGCCGCGCCAGGACGACTCCCGCTTTACTTCGCTTGAGTGTATCATTTAGGATGCGAGTTTTACCGATACCCCCAGGGCCATACAATGCGATAATAGACGGTTGTGAACGATTGGATAGTTCTCTGTCAATCTGATCGAGAATAGCAGTACGCCCAATCAGATCGGGGGTTGCCCAGGCACCGGTGTAGCGTTCTTCTTCTCTCATTGGAACCTCCCTGTTCAGGCGTCAGCATGACCATTGTTTTCTTGCAAGACCTGGCGATGGTACGCAGCGAGTGGTTCGGAATACTCACGGCTATGTGGATATTTGTTTGCCCATTCTTCGTACATTGTTGCCGCAGCCTTGTGCAAACGTTGCCAATCAGCAGGCCGACTCCGTTTTAAGTTTTGCTCAAGTAGCGTGCGCACTGCCTCGTCGAGAATGTACCGTCTGTTCTGCCAGCGCATGAGGTTCGTCTCCTGCAGACGGTCTCGCAACATCCGCATTGCTGCAATTGAGTAACGATCACCTTCACCTTCTGGCTGGGTATTATGTAAGGCTGCGAGCATAACAGGCATCTCATTATCGCGAAACCCATGCTTAAGCACGCACAACGCATTAAATGCATTGCGTAGAGAGGAACGCTGATCTGCCGGTATAACTTCCAGTAAACGATCTATGACTGCCTGTAGAACGGCAGTATCGACTACCTCCTGATCCAGAGACTGTTCGATGTATTCAACTAACCTGCGCTGATCTGATGATAATCTATCCAGCACCTGACACACAATCGCATTCGCCAGTAGTTCGTTGGTGAGCGGATACCCCCCACCTAAGCTGATCACCCGACGGGCCAGCCGGATAAATGCTTCGTCAGATAGAAGATTAACCGCAGAGGAGGTAGCGAATGTGTCCGTGAGTGATTGTCTGATTTGCGCTACAACCTGCTCATCAGTAAAGGGAGTGAGAGATTGTTCTTCACGTTCAGCACGCAGGTAGGGTGACTTCCAAAGATACGGTCGCCCGCGACTAGACATGACGGGAGCGACAAGCTTGAACTCTGCGACGTATTCCCGGGCAATATTCCGGAGCCGAAACCGGGTTGCCGCTGTCGGAGGAATACCGTTGGCAGTCTCGCGCGCGCGGTGCTGCGCAACGTGCTGCGGGATTGTGATTGCCAAATCAGCCATGGTCTTGGGAAGAAGATGAACTCGCCGCGACCGAAGCGCAACCGCATCTTTGCGCGCCCGGGGAATCGGTGCATGG
>NZ_DAOTZQ010000045.1:0-5361 GCF_034434295.1 Chloroflexus sp. | reverse complement strand
CGCTAACAGGCGAATTGTCGGAATCCAATCGTCAGCACTCACGACGAAGCCGTGCAGCAAGAGTACGGCTGGCCCCTGACCGGCTGTTAACACACGTAATCGAAACCCATCAATAACCACCTGCTGATCAGTGATCGCTACCTCAGTTGTTGCTGGCATACACTCAATACTCCTCTTTGCATAGTGGAGAACATGAACTGCTCTTTCTCACGATCTCACTTTAGCAAATAACGCTCGCAATGTCAGGACAAGACCCGACAACGGTAAGTAAAAACATCTATGGTACAATGCAGCCGCAGCCTGGTCTGCACGACATTTGGTGTACTATGACAAGCAACCCATGATTTCACGTCAGTTTGCGTTAAGCGCTATCATCGTATCGTTTATTATTGGCGCTGTCGGGGTTTTCCTCTTTATCAGTCAGCGACTTGAACGTTGCGCTGCACCTCCTTTTGTCGATCCAAACCTGTTGCCCAATGCCAGGTTTACCACACCTGGCGATGTTGCTGGCCTGCCTCAAGGGTGGGGCCGTGGCGCCGGTGGGGTTGAAGTACGTGGCCCGGCAGTTGATGGCCAGGGCTTCGATCTTGATGGTGATGGGCGGGCGTTGCAATTGATCGGTATCGCCAATTATGCTCTAACGCCCCCGATTGGGGTGCAACCTGGCACGGCCTATTGTTTCACTGTTGCAACCCTGACCGACTCATTGCTGCGTTCGCCGACCCGTGCTCGCCTCGTTTTCGAGTGGTATGACGATCAGGGTGTGGTGCGTGAACGATCCGTCACCCCCTGGCAACCAGTTGTTTTATGGACGCCGGATCGTCCGCCGGCTGCCTGGACAACGATTGCCGGCTATGCTCGCGCCCCACAGACGGCACGTATACTGCGGGTACGCATTGAACCGTCTTCCGACGACCGTATCTATCTCGATATGCCGCGCCTGCAACGCGGTGGGCATACGCTGCCGCCCGCGCAGAACGCAGATTTCGCGCCGCCGTTGACCATTGCGCCATGGCCCGAAGGGTACCGCGCCGCAGTCGCGTTCACCTTCGATTGGGAAACCGCAATGGGGGGATTGATCCACTCACGCTCGGTTGATGATCCACTGGCCGACGAAGACCCTATTCAGCGTGGGATGCGTATGCGTACCGGTGTCGAGACCAGCATGAGCATGTTTGCACGCTATAATGTGCGAGCAACCTATTTCGCGACCGGTTATAACTTCTTAATGGGGAATCGCGAGCAGCGACACTTCATGAACGATCCGGTCTTCACCTGGGCTTCGGCGGCCAATGGCTGGCGAAGTGATCGCTGGACGAGCCGCCCCTGGTTTGCTGATGACCCGTATGGAACGGTTGCTACCGATCCGGCCTGGTACTTTGGCGATCAAATTGATCCGTTGCGGGCTGCCGGTCACGAAATCCAAAGCCATACCTTTAGCCATTTGTACGGCGGATATGCTGATGCAGCTACCTGGCGGGCCGATATTGAAGCATGGAATAGTGTCGCTGCTGAGCGTAGTGTTAATATGGCCCGTGCGCTGGCGTTCCCGTGGAGCAGTAGTGCCGGTATGAGCGACGCAAACTGGGATGTCCTCGAACAGGCTGGCATTCGTGCGGTCACACGGCTGAGTGACTATGGCCCCTATAATCTCTTTCCCCTTGATGAACGCGGTCTGGTGCGCGACCCGCACTGTCGCTGGCTCCCTGGTCGTGAGGGACGGATCATCGCCTGCCCCGATTTTTACCTGACACCGGCACGGGCAAAGCTGGCTGTCGAGCAGATTGAACAGGCGATAGCCGCCGGCGGCATGATCGATATCTGGTCGCATACCGAAGAGGTAACCAGTGCCGTGCAACAGGCTGCCTGGGAAGATGTGGTATCTTATACTGTCGGGCGTGGCGATGTCTGGGTCGCGCCGTTTGGCGAGATTGCCGGCTGGCAAATTGCTCGTATGACACTCAATATAACAACGCTGACCGAACCAACCACCAGTACTGATCGGGGTCGAAGCACGGCACATCGCTATCAGGTGCAGAATACATCACCCTATCATCTTGCGGGAATGATGATCGAACTGCCGCCTGATACGGCTGATGTCGCGATTAACAACGACATCGTACCACGGCAACAGTGGCAATCCAGTGGATGGCTCCGCATCGATCTGGCTGCCGGTCAGACAGTAGAGGTGACATTGTGGCCAACACGATCAAGCAGCCGCTAAACCGGGCGACGGGCTGGCGTGCCATCGGCGATCTGCTGACGAGGCAACGTGGAGCGCTACGGTTGTACCAGTGGTTGTGGCTGATATTGTGCATTGCAGGCGCGCTGAGTATTGCCCTTCCGCCAATCCTCACTCGACCGATTATTTATTATGCCAATGCGGTAGTTCGCTTCGACATGGTACGCTATGGCCCGATCTATCAGCCGGTTGGGCCAAACCTGACCGGGATGGATATTGCGATTGCCGATGCGACGGAAGCTTTACGCCTCTCGGCATTAGCGCGGGCCGATGTACGCTTCGGCCTACCTAATTTTCGCGTTGAATATCTCTTACAGCAACCGGGTGAAGTTCTGGTGCGCGGAGTTGCCGATAACGCCACCGAGGCGAAGCTCCTGGCCGATGCCGGTGCTGCTGAACTGGTACGCCAGATTCGAGCGGCTGGTGGGCGGGAAATTTTACGCAACATGCTCGGCTGGCAGCTCTGGCAGGCACTCAATGGGACACCTCCTCCTGACCATGACCGTTTTGCGCTGCTACTGCGCGATATTCTGCGTCTTGAGGCATTGCCGCTCTCGCGACCAATAGAGCCGTTTAGCACGCCACGAACCCTGAGCGATCTCTCCGGTGAAGAGATCAGTGATGTTGCGCGGGCGCTTGAGTCACGTTACGATCTGTGGCGATTTGCGATCAATACCCGTAATGCGACCCTCGATGCACTCTGTGCCAGCGCTGGTCTAACCGATACTGCCGTTCGTGAGGCAACGTTGCGCGACTGTGCCGCAACGAATCCAGCCGCTGCCGCTGAGCTGGCGGCTCGTGATCGCACTATTGCCCAGCTACGTAGCATTGAAGCAGCGATTACCTATATGATTCGGGAAGCGGGTGCTCGCTTCAACGCCGACCAGGAGAGCGCTGCATTCCGCATTCCGGCGGCACTGCCTGCTGCGCCAGAACCACGTTATGAGATACCGCTGACTGCGCTGGCAATCCTGTTTGGTACAGCCCTTGGCCTGGGGGGGATTGCGCTCGACCGTAGTGCCGGCGTACTCCCGAAATTGCAGGAGTTGTGGCAATACCGCGAGCTGATCCGTAACCTGATCCTGCGCGATCTCCGTGCCCGCTATAAGGGCAGTGCTCTCGGCTACCTCTGGACACAGCTTGCACCGCTGGGGATGATGCTGGTCTACGTCATCGTCTTCAGCTTTCTCCTCCCTAACGGGTTGGCGATGTTTCCGGTCTTCATTATTGTCGGGTTGTTGCCCTGGAACTACACGGCAGAAGCGGTATTGAGCGGTACCCGCAGTATCATCGACAATGCTGCGCTGGTGAAGAAAGTCTACTTCCCGCGAGAGGTATTGCCCCTGGTGGCGGTTGGATCGAGTCTGCTCAATTTCATCCTCTCGCTGCCGATGATGGCACTGGTGATCATTGTTGTACAACTCGCCACCCTGGGCCGCCTCAACCTGAGCTGGAGTATTGTCTACCTGCCGGTTATTATGGCACTTCAGACTATCTTTCTGGCCGGTCTGGCGCTTCTGCTTGGTGCGGGTGCCGTCTTCTTCCGTGATGTTGTGCATCTGATCGGTATTGTGATCAACATCTGGTTCTTCCTCACCCCGATCATTTATCCACTAAGCACAATCAGTGAAGGGCTGGCTGCCCGTCTAATCCGCTGGTTTAACCCACTCGCCTCGATCATCGAGTTCTACCGCGAGATCATTTACGGCAACCCGGTGCCGGTTGGGCTCATCCCAACACCGGGTGTGCCCGCACTCAGTGCAATGTTGCGGGTCGCTCTGACCGGGCTGATCATCCTCGCGTTTGGCTACTGGGTGTTCCAGCGCACCAGCCGCCATTTTGGTGAAGAACTATGAGTGTCGTGATTGAGTTTGACAAGGTCTCACGGCAGTTTGTCCGTCGCCAGAACGCCTCGACCATTCAAGAGCGTTTTATGGGCCTGATCCGGGGACTACCCCCGGCAGAGGCTTTCTGGGCCGTGCGTGATGTGAGCTTTGCCGTTGAAGAAGGACAGAGCATTGGTCTCGTCGGGCACAATGGTGCCGGCAAGAGTACCATTCTCAAATTGATGACCCGTGTGCTTGAACCGACCAGTGGTCGAGTGACGACCCAGGGCCGCATTGCGGCCCTACTCGAGCTGGGCAGTGGCTTTCATCCCGAACTCAGCGGTCGCGAGAACGTCTTTCTCTACGGATCACTGATGGGCTTCAGCCGCAAAGAGATGCTGCGTAAATTGCCAGAAATTATCGAATTTTCCGAAATTGGACCGTTCCTCGATACCGAAGTCAAACACTATTCGTCGGGAATGTATACCCGGCTGGCATTTGCCGTCGCAACCGCCGTTGATCCCGACATCCTGATTACTGATGAAGTACTGGCCGTCGGTGACGAGACCTTTCAGCGCAAATGTATTGATCGCATCTATGGCTTCCGGCGGGCCGGTAAGACCATCGTCTTCGTCTCACATGCGCTTGACGTTGTGCGTTCGCTCTGTGATGTCGCCGTCTGGCTCGACCATGGTGAAATGAAGGCGTATGGTGAAGCTGGTAAGGTGGTTGATGCCTATCTGGCCGATGTGAACGAGCGCGAACGAGCTGAGTTTGAGGAGCGTTTGCATAGTGAAGATGACGATCAGATTCGCGAATCGCGCATGCGTCGTGGCAGCCGTGAAGTCGAGATCACGTGCGTGCAACTCCTCGATGCACAGGGGCATGAGCGCATTACCTTCCGAACCCACGAACCGCTCACCATTCGCATTCACTATCTTGCTCATCACCGGATCGAGCGCCCGGTCTTCGGTGTAGGGATTAACCACGAAAGCGGGCCGTGGTTGACCGGGCCAAATACCGGTTTTGATAAATACCATATCCCGTTTATCGAAGGGGCCGGTATCATCGACTATCACATTCCGCGCCTGCCCTTCCTTGGTGGACGCTACCTGGTCAGTGCATCGGCTACCGATTCCACCCAGTTGTACGAATTCGATGTTCACGACCGCATGTATCCTCTGGTCATCCATAGTGATGGTCTGAGTCAACGGTACGGCATGGTGTTCTGCGAAGGGAACTGGAGCTGGCACGGATGAATAATCTGCTGATCATCAGCCATGATGTCGTTGG
>NZ_DAOTZQ010000044.1:0-46976 GCF_034434295.1 Chloroflexus sp. | reverse complement strand
CGCACTCGTCACCTACCGATAGTTTCCGCCCCCAGCGGGGGCGGGTGAGGGTGGGGGCGTGTCTGTATTCCCTGGGAGCGCACGCCTCCGGCGCACTCGTCATCTGAACCAGCTTGTGAAAGCGGAAGTCATCCTGTACCGATAGTTCCCGCCCCCAGCGGGGGCGGGTGAGGGTGGGGGCGTGGCTGTATTCCCTGAGAGCGCACGCCTCCGGCGCACTTACCACCTGACCCACCACGTGCTAGCGGGAGTCATCCCGTACTGGCGATTCCCGCCCCCAGTCGGTCCTATGCATTACCCATAAGTCACGTGGTAGGCAGTGGGGTGTCGAATGTAACATGTGGTGGCTCCCCGTGACGCAGGCGGGAAGCCCGCGTTGCAGTCATTCCCGCTACCCCGTCAGGATCTCGCCGTAGCCGCTGGTGCGCAGGGTGGACACCTGTCCCATGGTCGGGCATGACGGCCCCTCCGTCTCACCCAACCCGCCGATCTGATCGTGCGGGCTGACGCTCTGCCTCACAACCTGCAAGCCCCTGCCGGGGCTACCCCGCAGCACGCCCAGCCCCCACTTCCCACCGTCAGGCAGCTCCGAAGGGGCTTCTATGAATTGAGGTAGCGTTGTAACCCGCCGACTCGCTGACCATCACCCCTGCTCCCGCACGCGAGCTATGCAATATCCAAGTTATGGTAATGCATAGCGCACAGCGTGAGAGGGGCCGGGTGTGAGGGCCATCAGATCATCGCCAGGCCTTCAGACGACGCGCAGGTTCACCACAGAACCTGCGCGTCAGCGTGTGCCTACGGTGTCTACACTACCGGCGGTAGGTAGACGAAAGACGATCTGACCAGATAGCTTTCACCTGTGGTGAAGGGCAGACCGATCAGTGCGTTACCGGTCAGGTCGGTAATCGTGGCCGTTGCAGGAATATCCAGACGTAGCGTCCCGCTGCCGGCTTGTTCCAATACTCTGTGTACGACGACGCCTCGACCAAGTTGCAGGAATATCCAGACGTAGCGTCCCGCTGCCGGTGCCGGTATTGACCGTGACGGTGTAGGAACTGCCGAAGCCGCTCACACCGGTGATGCTGGCACCGCTCACACCGCCAGTCGGGTTCAGGCTGAAGTCGCTGCTATCCACGCCGGTCACGGATTCACTGAACGTGACCGTGAAATTCACGCTGGTGGCGTTGGTCGGATTGGGGTCGGCGCGGGTGATAGAAGTGACCGTGGGAGGAGTTACATCCAATTCGTAAGAGCCAATATCGCAGGTCGCACTACTGTCGTCATTGCCGTCCTGCGGACGGGTGACGCCGTTCTGCGATTGGTTGTTGACCGGCGCAGCGGCGCAGATGGCGTTGCTCCCCTTGTCAATGGCCGGGCTACCGGTGTTGAGCGAGAAATAGGCAGGCGTGCCGGTGAGTATGCCCAGGTTCGGATCCTGCCCGATGATGTTGCCGTTCACGCCATTAGTCAGGTTGCAGGCATCAGTACCTGTGTTCTCGATCAGATTGTGGTCGGCAGATGCGACCGATCCCCGGCAATCGCCAACGAAGCTATTGGCGATGATGGTATTGTTCAACGTCAACGTGCCGGTGGAGTGAATGCCGCCGCCGTTAGGAGCTCCGTTGTTCGAGAACGTGCTGTTGGTGACAGTAAGTGTCCCCGAGTTGGCGATGCCGCCGCCGCTGGTGGTTGCTGCGTTGCTCGAGAGCACGCTGTTGGCGATAATCAACGCGCCCTGGTTGTAGACGCCACCGCCGTCGAGGGTGCCTGCCTGGTTGGTCGAGAAGGTGCTGTTGGTGACAGTCAGTGTCCCCGAGTTGGCGATGCCGCCGCTGCTGTCACTTGCTATATTGTTCGCGAGCCTGCTGTTCGTGATAGTCAGCGTGTCGGCGGTGCCGTTGAAGACGCCCGCGCTATAGTCTGCCGTGTTGTTCGAGAGCAGGCTGTTCGTGATAGTCAGCGTGCCTGCATTGTAAATGCCGCTGCTGCTGGTGGTTGCTGCGTTGTTCGAGAACGAACTATTTGTGATGGTCAGCGTGCCTGCATTGAGAATGCCGCTGCTGGTGGTTGCTGCGTTGTTCGAGAATATACTATTCGTAATGGTCAGCGTTCCCGTGTTGTCGATACCCGCGCCGTAGCCTGCTGCGTTGTTCGAGAGCACGCTGTTGGTGACGGTCAGCGTGCCGCTGTTTTGAATGCCGCTGCCGAAGCCAAAGGAATCCCCATTGGTAATGGTCAAACTTTGCAGCGTCAGGTTCGTGCCGGGGTTGATAAGCAACACCTGCTCGCTGCCGTCGCCGCTAATGGTGATATTCCCGCCGCCGTCAATCGTCAGCGCTCCTGCACCGCTGGCAATGGGGGGCAAGACGGAAGCAAGAGTAATTGTCCCGCTCACGTTGAAGGTGATGGTGTCGTCAGCGGCGCTGTCAGGGCCGCAGTCACCGTTGCCGGCATTGTTCGCCGATGCGATGGCTTCCCGCAGGGTGCAGAATCCATCCCCCGCCGTGGGCATTGCAGTGTCTCCCAGACTGTTCACTACAAAGCCCGCTGCATGCATCGGACGGACGGGTATTCCTCCGGCTATCAGCGCCATCACAATCAAAAGAGCGGGTGTACGAGGAAATCGGGTGATCGTCATACAGCCTTCTGAGTTGTACCTGTCACGATTGCGTACCTGAACGGCGTGTGGCTCTGTGCGTTTTCACTACAGGATAAGGTTGGCGAATTCGAGTACGTCACCTTCGCCTCGCAACGACCGGCGCGGCCAACACCGTGAGGCGTCGATAGCGTATCTGGTAGCCTGCGACCAATCGTCTGTGATCAGCCCTTCAAAGTTGAGGCAGGCAGGCGACTGCTGCCGCCCATAGCGGCTGCGGCCTTTTCGCCTAATTCCCGAAACTGGGCCGAGACCGAATTCAGACGGTCGACCCATTCCGGACTCGGTGTCTGGTCTGCGATAGCCTGGAAGTAGACCTGGACAATACACGTCATGGCGAAGGGGTCAATCAACGCTGCCTTCAGCGCATACGCAGTGATGATGGCGATGATCAACGTCCAGAACCCACCCAAACCCGGCATCACACTCACGAGAGCAGCAACCGGTGCAATCACGATCAGAAAAATCACAAAGGTCAATATCCAGGCAAAGATGGTGAGGAAGACCGCATTTTTGAGCAGCAGCCGGTAGTTTTGGGCGTACAGGATTACGCCGTCACGGGCGCTGGCCCAGCTATTGGCTTGATTGGTGCGGATGATGTAGGCGAGGATCGCTTCGTCTACATAGGTCAGTGAGAATTTGATCACGGCTGTCACGAACTCCATGGCGTTGGTTAGTCCTGGGATAGGCAGGAAGCTGCTGATGGTCAGCAGTGTCCTGTTCAAGGTGCGGATGATCCCTTTGATGAGCTGATCGAGGCCGAAGAGCAGTGAGGCTTCAGCGAAGCGCGATTTCACAATCTGGGAAGCATACGCGATCTGCCCCGTTCCTTCCGGTATGGGCTGGTCATCCATCAGGTGCACCAGTACCGCAATGTGTCCCGCTTTGACAATGTACAGCAGATACTCGCGGGCAAAGTACAACGCGCCTGACACGAACCCGAAGCCGAACAATCCGCCCCAAAATGCACTGCCGCTTGCGGTCTCGGCATCGCCAAGGATGCTGCCTATCAGGTATCCGACGCCAGCGCCGCCACCGGTTGCCACGATGTAGGCGAGGGTAATCCCAAAGTAGATGACGAAACGGAAGCCGATAAACGGGGTAGTGCGGATCAGCAAACTGAAAGCCTTGCCGATACTGAAGTCCCACATGGTCTTTACTCCTTTTACTGAATGCACGTCAGAGGATGGAAGAGGCAAGCAGCACGATCTCGGTTACGCCCGTATGGCTGGAGTCCCGCGATTTGATCAGACCCTCCCCTGGCGCATACCAGGCGGAACCAGTTGTGGTTGTACGCAAAGCTGTAGCGCCTGCGAACGAGATGTCAAATCTGGTTGTACAGTCAACCCGCAAGGCTTCGCGGTCGCCGCCCGGCACGCTCACCCGTTCCACGCCGATGGTTTTGCACGACAACTGCATCGTGTTGCGTAATACTACAGTTGTGCCGCCAATATCAGATTGACCGCTATAGACGATGGTCTGCATCCATTCAGCGCCTGGCTGAGGATCGGCGGGGAAAGAGATGCCGGTATTGGACTCCACCGGAAACGTGAAGTTCATCTGGTCGGAGAGAGCGAAGCTGGGGTTGGAATCGACTGATAGACCGATGAGATTGCCCTGCTGACACCGCCAGCTTCCCTGGCGGGTAGCGCCGCTGCTGAACACATCCTGATCGTCCTGATCGTCGAAGCCATCTTCTCGAACCCGGGTGATTGTCTGCACGAACGTATCGCTGCTCGTGCCGCTGATCTGGTATTGCCAGGTGGCACCCTGAACTACGGGGTAGGAGGGGTTCTGGCAATGACCGACGGCAGATACAGGTGGAACAGGTTCAGTAGGGTTCTGCGCTACAGGCGACGGTTGAACCGTCAGTGTAGGGTTCGCCACCACGGGCGACGATTGAACCGTCAGTGTGGGGTTCTCCGCTACCGGTGACGGTTCAACCGTTGAACTGCCGCCTGACGAGCAGGCGGACGAAGCCAGGGTCACTGCAACCAGGACGAAACGAGCGATGGGCATTGTATGTCTCCCTTGCACAAGCGATCAAAGGTTGACGGCAGATCAATGTCTGGTTGTTTGCTCATCGACAGTAACCACGTCATCGCCTGTTCATCAGAACAATGTGTATTACTGCAATGAAATCATGTGTCTCTGTGCGTATGTGGTAACTATCTGTTCATATCTTTCGGGTAGTCAATGCGCTGCCCGTTGGCTCGCCGGTTATACGTATGCCTGTCCAATGCGCGGTGAGTAATTAATGACTCGCAGGCGACCGGAATCGTCGCAGCAGCAGACCCAGCACGCCCAATATCCCGCCCAGCTTCACCAAGACGAGGAGCCAATTGAGCAGGGCAAAAATCCCCAGCATCACAAACAATCCACCAAAACCAATAAATGCGGTAGACGGGAGCCAGGTGAAGGGCGAGTCGATCACCGCGAATTCCGGATTTTCCGGATCGTAGAGCACGGTCACTTCCTGGTTGCGGCGATAGGCTGGAGGATTACTGCTTGTCGGGTCTTGAAACCGCACAACCTGCTCCGTACTGGTGGTGAATTCCACCACGGCCTTATAGCCGGTGCTGCCCCTGGAACTCCGCACCTCGACCAGATCGACAACCATCCCATTTGCCGAGAGATGCGGTGAGGGTACCATCCAGTCGCGAGCGAAGAGACCGACCCCGACGAAGATTGCCCCGACGATGATCATGATGAAGCCACCTGTCAGACGGCTAAACAATTTTGTGATCATGTGCGCCCTCCAGTCGTTGATGTACGCCAACGTTGCCATTGCAATTATCGTTCCGCAGCTTGCCTCCTCCTGAATGGCAGGGAGATAGCTACATCGCGATACCTCATAGCGTAGCAAGGAGGCGTCTACAAAACGTCTACATGCACGCCGCGCTTACCCGGCTCATGACTGTTTCAGCACCAGGGGCAGATGAACCCGCTGCACCTGAAGCTCATACGCGCCGATGTCACATGTCCCGTCTTGGGGGCGAGCGATGCCGCGCTGATCGGTGGCCGGACAGTCATTGTTCGTACCGGCATTAACCGCAGGGGAGGTCAGGGCAAGTGCCCGCGTTGGGGTGACGCCGCCGTTGTTCTGCAATGGGCCGAGTTGCGGATCAACATTGTTCAGATCACCGCTTGCCGTGAACACGCTGGTGCAACTGGTATCGCTGCTCAGGTTGTGACCCTGTGATGTTGGCGGGGTAGAGATAACGCAGTTACTGCCGGACGTTTCGTGGACGAGAAGGGTATTTTTGAGCGTTGCCGGTGCAAGAAAGGAAATCCCATTGTTCGTGTTGTGACTGATTGTGCTGTTCAGTATACTAAGCGAGCCGGCAGAATGTACTATTCCGCCGGTAACATAACTGCTAGTGGTGTTATCGCTCACCGTGACATTGATCAGTGTCAGGGCACCGTAATTCGCGATGGCCCCTCCATTGACTGTGGTGTTGCTGATGATGCTGCTGGCGGTGATGACCAGCGGACGGTTGCTGAAGACGCCGCCGCCTCTTTGGGCAGCATTGTTGCGCACGATAACGTTCTCCAGGTATCCGCTACCGGTGCCTGGACCACAGCCAATGCAAAAGCCGCCACCAGTATTACTGTCATTGGTACCGGTCGTGGCATTGTTTTCGATGATCACGTTGTAGAGTTCGAGGCGGCCCCAGCTTAGCAATCCGGCTCCGCCCATTGTTGTCGCAGCAGGCAGGCGACCGTTCCGCACGGTGAGGTCTCGCAGCACCAGGCGATCCCCCCTTGCCGGTGCGTTGGCAATGAGATGGAACACCCGATCAAGCTGATTGCCGTCCACAACCGTGGTCGAAGCACCACTACCTTGAATGATGAGGGTACGGGTCACTACAGAGGCCGTTGCAAAGACGTCGAGATCACCGGTAGCATTGTCATTTTCATCCGCACCGGCGATGTTCAACGTGTAGATGCCCGTCGACAGGGTGATGCTATTATTCCCGCTACCAGCCGGACAGCCGTCAACCGGACTGCTCGTATTCACTGCCTGGATCGCCTCGCGCAAAGAACAGTCACCGTCGCTGTTCAGCTCATCATCGGTGGTAGTGACGACGATTGGACCAGCACTCAGTGTTGGCCGGGCGTTGTGATGCATAAGCCATCCACCAACCACACCAGCCACAATCACCATCACGATCCAGCCCCAGGAAAAGTACTCGATGATGCTTCCTCCCTGACCAGGGTGTCTTCTCATTGCGATGGGCTGAGAATGGATATTTGGGGAGCCACACGTGCACTTGCCTGCCAGATTACGCAACGTGGGTAACGATAGTACAGTGTTATGGTGTTCCATACATTTCTCCGGTGTGGTTGCAATTTGTTCGCGTTTGCTTTCAGCATACACAAGCGGCGTCTACAAAACGTCTACACGCACACCGCGCTTGCCCGGCTCATGACGGTTTCAGCATCAGGGGCAGATGAACCCGCTGCATCTGATGCTCATACGCACCGATACCACACGTTCTGTCGTGGGGGACTCGCACCGATTGGCAACCAGGCAGGTATAGAACTTATTTCATAAAAGCTGTGCTGTTGTGCTCCCAGACGGTCGTGCAGACGGATGAACGCTTGCCAATCGCTAACGACAGCATATCCTGTTCCCAGTCTGCCGGTATGGCAGCGAGAAGGGCTGACGACTATCTTCGGTGCCATCGTGCTGAATTGATTGCTTTGCCCGCTCGTCACGCGCGTGTCGCAGCGTTCGGAGTGCGGCAGCCATGCTGCCGCAGCAGCCGTGCTCACGATCCAGGGCGTGGCACGCCGTTGACCCTGCTGGTCACGGGGAGGCTGGGTGTATTCGTCACGATCATCGAGTCTGTCAGGAATGAATTGAGATAACTTCTCGTAAATGTTTTTAAAATGGGTTCCAGTCTCTCTCGGAGCCGACCTCGCAGGGTGGATGAGCAGGTTGTGTTGCGGAACATGTACCAGTTTGTTAGTTAATTCAGGCTTCAAAGCGACTTTAACAACCAATACAATGCATGGTAATCGCTCAAACAGAGGAGGTTCCTATGCGAACACGTTGGTTATGGGTAGGCTTGCTCAGTAGCCTGCTGGTAATTGTTGAATGGTTGTCGCTGCCTGGCGCCTTTGCCCAGCCATCGGTGGCGCGGGCTGTTCTCTTCTTCTCACCCACCTGTCCTCATTGCCACGTGGTGTTAGGTGAGGTCTTGCCGCCCCTGCAAGCTCGCTACGGTGATCAGTTGCACATTCTGACCATCGACGTCACAACTCCCGATGGCCTGACACTGTACGAATCGGCCATCACCACCTTTGCTATTCCGCGTGAACGCTTGGGGGTACCAGCGCTCTTTTTCGAGCAGGTACATCTGGTCGGTAGTGCGGAAATTCCTGCACAGTTGCCGGGTTTGATCGAACAAGCGATGGCCGCGGGTGGGAGCCGGTGGCCGCCAATTCCCGGTCTTGAGCCGTATGTCACCCGTCTTGAAGCCGATACCCCATCACTACCATCTGCCTCTGCGTCACCATTCAGTCGCGATCCGGCCAACACGCTGGCATTACTGGTCCTAACCGGCATGGTGATCGTTATCTTCATCACCGTTCGACGCCTGCGCTGGCCGTTTGATCGGCGATTGCCGGCCTCCAGCAATCGCCTCATACCGGTGTTTGCGGTTGTTGGTCTGGTGTTGGCCGGTTATCTGGCCGTGGTTGAATTGAGTCAGCAGAGCGCTGTGTGCGGTCCAATCGGCGATTGTAATCTGGTACACCAGAGTCCTTATGCCCGTATCGCAGGGATTCCGGTCGGATTGATTGGAGTAGCCGGCTACCTGGCCATTCTTGCAGCCTGGATGCTCAACTATGTTCGTGGTTGGCGGGTAGCCCGCCAGTTGTTAGTTGGATTCGTTCTGGTCGGCACACTCGTGTCGCTCTACCTGACCTTCCTCGAACCATTCGTGATTGGAGCGACCTGTCTCTGGTGTCTGCTCTCGGCAATCACAATGACCACCCTGCTCTGGTTGGTCGCGTCGCCGGTTGAGCGTCCGGTCATGCGGGGGCGGCGGTCACTTTCGGCGGCAAAACAGTAGAACTTAGCTGTACTGTCGTGCTAACGACTGTCGCACAGGTACACGAACGCTTGCTAATTGCCAACGACAGCATAGCCTACTCCCGGTCTGCTGGTACAGCAGCGAGGAGGGCTGACATCCATCTTCGGTGCCATCGTGCTGAATTGATTGCTTTGCCCGCTCGTCATGCGCGTGTCGCAGCGTTTGGAGTGCGGTAGCTGCTGCCGCACCAGCCGTGCTTCGTGCTGGGTGCGAGTCACGCTGTTGATCCTGCTGACCACAGAGATGCTGTGTGCTCGTCATGAGCATAGACTCTGTTGGTAATGAATGAGATTGCCTCTTGTGCATGTTTTTGAAATAGGTTCTAGTGCGGGCAAGTTAGTATCTCCGTTCTCCCCATTTAATTAGTTGGATGGTGTAACTTCTTCCCAATTCATTGCATCTTATAGACAAAAGGTTGCAAAGGAATTGACAAAAGGAGGAGGTTACAAACTCATGCGTCATGTGGTTGCTCGTCTAACGGGTTTGCGCTCGCTGGGTGAGCGCTATACGCCAACCTATTGGTTGGCAGCACTCGGTAACGGTGGTATGACCGTGACCTTTTTCATCTGGTTGAACTTTCTCGTTCCCCATCCGAACACGCCGATTGTGACGTTCGACAGTATTGCTGCTTTGTGGGCTAAGACGGATGTGATCGGTCACATTCTCTTGCTGATTGCCCTGGCCGGTGTGGCCATCTTTGCCATCCGTCATCTCCGGTCACTCATCTGGAATCTGAGCGAATTCAGCGGTTTTCGCCGCAGCAGTCCTTATCTCCGGCTCCGTGAAACGAACGGTGCTGTGATGTTGATGGCACTACCCCTGACCCTGGCGATGACGATTAATGTGGCATTTGTGAGCGGCGCAGTCTTTGTGCCCGGTTTGTGGAACGTGGTCGAATATCTGTTCCCCTTCGCAATGACGGCGTTTCTCCTCGTTGGTGTGCTGGCCCTGCGCACGTTTACAGATATTTTCGGGCGTGTACTGGCGAACGGTCATTTCGATTGCACGCGCAACAATAACCTGACCCAATTGCTGGCTGCGTTTGCCTTCGCAATGGTCGGTGTAGGAATGGCTGCACCGGCAGCAATGAGCACGGTCAAGCTGACGATTGGTTTGTCGGTGTTGGGGGCGATCTTCTTCATTACTGCGTCAATCGTCATCGCATTGATCCTGCTGGTGTTGGGAGTACGGTCGATGCTGACGAATGGGTTGGCTGTGGAGGCTGGCACCAGTCTCTGGATGCCGATCCCGTTGTTGACGCTGATCGGCATCGCGGTGTTGCGTATAAGTCATGGTCTGCATAATGGCTTTGAACTGCACATTGAAGCCTCACACCGGTTACTGATCACTGCGGTGTTCTTCAGTCTGCAACTGCTGGCAGGTTTGTTGGGGCTGTCGGTGCTACGACGGGTAGGTTATTTCCGAACGTATCTAAACGGGCCGGCGCGCAGCCCTGGTGCGTATGGCCTGATCTGTCCGGCAGTGGGTCTGTTCGTGTTCGGTATGTTTTTCCTGCACGTCGGTCTGGTACAAAACGGTTTGATTGAGAAGTTCTCGCCGGTTTATTTCGTCGCCCTGGCCGCGCTGGCCGTGGTACAGGTACTCGGTATCATCACGATGTTCTGGCTTGATCGCCGGTTGCTCTCAATGCCATCTCGATCACCGGCTGAAGCCGAGAGTGTTGCCTGAGAGCCACAAACGAAAGGGGACGGAATCGTCCGCCCCCCTTTGTCATTCGTTCGTCACTTACAACTCTACACTAAACGCAGCCTGAATACCGGGAATAGTCGCTACCTGCTCCATCACCTGCGGTGGTGCCGGCTCGTCAAGCGTTAAGACCATCACTGCTCGTTCGCGGGGGGCACGCCGCCCAACGTACATGCCCGAAATGTTCACATCCGCTGCACCGAGTAATTGCCCAACTTTACCGATCATGCCCGGCTGGTCGTGATGATAGGTGATTAAGAGTGATCCCTGGGGGACGAAATCGACAAAATAGCCGTCCATCTGCACGATGTGTGGTTCGCCGCGCAACACGGTGCCGCTGAATGTGCGGGTGCGTTCCGCTGTCTGCACGTGCAGGGTGATCAGGCCGGCGTAGTTTTCCGCTTCCGGTGAGACCCGTTCGGTCATGCGCACACCACGCTCGCGGGCGATAATCGGTGCATTCACCGGGGTAATCCGCTCTGAGCTGCTGGCGGCCAGCAAGCCTTGCAAGACGGCAAGGCGCACCGGTTGGGTGTCCATGTCGGCCAGTTCACCACCCAGTTCGAGATCGTAGCTGCGCACTGGCTCCTGCACCAGTTGCATGACCAGTGTGCCGAGCAGACGGCCCAGATTGAGGTACGGTTGCAGGATATTCCATGCCTCCGGTGCCACGAAGGGCGCATTCACTGCATAGCGTGGTGTGCCACCGTTCAGCGCAGTTACCACGCCTTCCGCCATCTCAGTCCCGGCGCTCAATTGCGCTTCGGTGGTTGATGCGCCGATGTGGGGCACAGTAATGATCTTTGGGTGACCAAGCAGCGGGCTATCCGCCGGTAGTGGTTCCTGGTTGTATACATCGAGCGCAGCGCCACCCAGGTGACCACTGTTCAGCGCCTCAATCAGCGCGGTTTCATCAACGATCCCCCCGCGGCTGGCATTGATCAGGTAGGCGCCCCGCTTCATCTGCATAATCCGCTGCTGGTCGAATAGATTGCGTGTGCTTTCGATCAATGGAACGTGGAGTGAGATCACATCACTCCGCTGCACCAGTTCGTCGAGGGTAACCAGCGCAACTCCCAGTTGTTCGGCGCGGTCAAACGAAACGACCGGATCATACGCCAGCACTTCCATCTCTAACGCCCGTGCCCGTCGTGCCACCTCCGAGCCAATTCGCCCCAGCCCGACCAATCCGAGCGTCTTGCCGCGAACTTCCCAACCGACGAAGTCGTTTCGCGCCCAGCGTCCACTCTGCAACGATGCATGAGCCTGGGGAATGCGACGGGCCAGACTGATCAGCAGGCCAATCGTCAGTTCGGCAACCGCAACGTTGTTTGAGGCCGGGGCATTGACCACGATAATCCCGCGTCGGGTAGCCGCTTCAACGTCGATATTGTCAACCCCGGTGCCGGCGCGTCCGATCACGCGCAATCGTTCGCCGGCAGCAATGACTTCGGCGGTTACCTTCGTCGCCGAACGGACAACCAGGGCATCGTATTCACCAATAATCGAGATCAGGGTCGGTTTGTCGAGATCAAGCCGGACATCAACTGTCCCGGCCTGACGCAAAACGGCAAGTCCTTCGGCAGCGATCTTTTCAGTAACGAGAATCCGGTTCATAGACTCCTCTCAAACGTATGGCTCGCTAGCACTGTCAAGACGTTGTTCGACCTGCTCGCAGATGGCATGCAGAAAGAGGGTGTGAACTTCCTGAATACGTGCGGTATTCTGGCTCGGCACGATCAGAGCGTGATCGGTTAGATTACGGGCCATTCCACCATCTTTGCCGAGCAGGGCAATGTTAATCATACCTCTGGCACGGGCTGTACTCAGCGCATTAATGATATTTGACGAATTGCCACTTGTACTGAACACGATCAACACATCACCAGGTTTGCCCAACGCCGTCAGTTGGCGGGCAAAGACCTCATCGTAGCCAAAGTCGTTGGCAATACACGTCATCGCGCCGACATCAGCGTTCAGGCAGATGGCTGGCAATGGTCGGCGGTTATGGCGGTATCGTCCGATTAACTCTTCCGCCAGATGCATAGCATCTGCTGCACTTCCCCCGTTTCCCGCAGTGTATAACGTGTGTCCACTCAGTATTGCATCGGCCACCAGTTCTGTGATCTGGTCGATGGCCGGCGCCAGGGCTGTACATGCCTGTAAGACCGCAATGGCTTCATCAAGTTGCTGTTGGAATGACATAGGCTCTCCGTAGGTTATATTCTCGCGCCTATTATACGCGCTGGCGTTACATAGCATGTCGGGTGGGGGTGAGAGTGACTGAACGCTCTTTGAGGAGGATTGATGACCATCGCCGGTGCCACCAGACGCCGGATTGATTACCTTGCCCGCTCGTCATCCACGTGTCGCGTGGTGTGGAGTGCGGCAGCCATCCGCGCCCACTGCCCTGCCCGCCCCCAGCCGGTGGGATAGGCCAGTCCACCGGTAATCCTCGCCCTACCCCGTGCCGCACCGAAGCGCTGTAGCACGGCGCCATCCATGTGTCGCGTGGTGTGGAGTGCGGCAGCCATCCGCGCCCACTGCCCTGCCCGCCCCCAGGCGGTGGAGTGGGCCAACCCACCGGCCACTAAGAGCGCAATGTGTCACAACTGCATCAAAACCCTTCTGGAGGTGATCTGGTAGCGGCGTTCGTGGTGTGTGTTTACCTGTATACCTGCCAGATACCGCTACCCATGGCGCATAACGATTTGCCTCAAGGGGTAAAAAGTGACCAGGAGTACCATCACCCGGTTACCGCGTCATATTCGCTTGCCTTCAATGCCAGCCCTGCCGCGACGCTGGTGAACACATCGATCTCCTGCAACTTCTCGGCACCGAATTTCTCGCTCAGCATACGCACGAAACGAGGTACACGCGAGCTGCCGCCGGTACGGAGAACGACATCAATCTGATCTGCTCGCAGACCGGCGGTTTTCAGAGCGCGATCAATACACGCCTCAACTGCCCGCACGTCAGGACCGATCAGACGCTCGAAGTCCCAGCGCGGAATCTCATCGCGTACCGTCATCTCACCCATATCAAGTTCAAACGTTGCTCGATCAGCCTGCGACAACGCTACTTTGGTGCGCTCAACCGCTTCGTACATCGGCAACCCGTAGTTTTTGCGTACCAGTGTGCGCAATGCCTGCAACTCGCGTGGCCGGTCGCTAATCGCCACTGCTTCATCAATAATCGCCAGGTACTTCGGTTGCGTAAGATCGATGATCGTCTGCCATTCACTGAGGTGTTCCAACACGTGATTGGGAAACGGTAATCGTCGTGCTCCCAGCGTAGCGCCCTCGCCGAAATGACGTAACAGCCGCCCCATTACAATCCGGCGGTCGAGCAGATCGCCACCTACCGGCACACCATCGGTTGCCAGGAACGAAGGCCGGCCCCGTTCATCAAGCTCCATAATCGTGATGTCAAGGGTACCACCACCAAAATCGAACACCAGCACGCGCTGGGCGCGTTGGTTTGTGCGCGCATACGAGAGTGCCGCTGCGGTCGGTTCTTCGAGAAAACTGAAGGATTGCAAGCCGGCCAGCCGACACGCAGCCTGCATGCGCTCAAAAGCCAGTGTATCACTGGCCGGATCGCTGGCATAATGCACCGGTCGGCCAATTACCAGGTGACTGATCGGAGCGCCAAGTTGTTGCTCGATCCGCTCGATAATCATACGCAAGACCAGCGCAATCAACTCTTCCAGCGTATAGTAGACGCCAAACACATTCGTCTTCTGAAAGCTACGATCACGGAGATGACTCTTCAACGACTGAAACAGTCGCCCCGGGGCATTGGCGTCGACCTTTACGTACAATGCCTGCATCACCGTACCACTTTCGGCAAAGGTCAGTTCGGCATCGCCGATGTACCGCCAGACGTATTCAATCTCGCGCCCAACATTTCCTTCGGTGAAGCGATTGATCGCCTCACGCCCGATGAACGGTACGCCTTCGCGGGTGATGAAGAGCGTCGAGCGGAGAATAGCCGGTTGTGTATTCACCGGATCGAGATCGATTAAACGCAAACGCTGACCGTCATATACCGCTGCGCTTGAGTTAGTCGTGCCGAAGTCAAGCCCGACGCGCATTGTTGTACCTCCCTGATCGTGATGACTGAAATTTCAGACTAACCGGCAACATCCATTTTGTCAATCAGTCTTGCGATGGAAAGTAGATTGGTGGTACCGACCGATATGTCAGCCATACGGTTGATCAAGCGATGCTTCCTTACCTGGCGTTCAGTTAGTAGCAGCAGTGTTTCAGATGTGTTGCCAGAGATGTGTCACTAGCGATCATTGGGTGTCGACCATGTGAAAGGGACGATTACCTGTGCGCAAAACCCTGCCCTGCGATGTTACCTTGTCTGCACGTCTATCTTCACTTGCATCACGCCGGTCAGGTAAAGACAAGTTTGGCGCGTAAGTCGCTCTCGACAGCTCTGGTACGTTGCCTGTTCAATGTTGGTTGGGAGCGACGGGGTATCTTCATCTATGCCCCGGCTACATATGATGCATCCTGCTATAATGAAGAAGCCCGACTGTTACAGCGAGGAAGTTGTGCACCATCAGTCCTGGTTTTATCGTCTACTACTGCTTGGCGCATTAATGTTGACTGCCTGTTCCGTGCTACCGTCTACTGCGCCGGTAAGAACCTCCGAGCGCGTAGTTCTTCGTCTGTGGCACGCCTGGCCGGCAGCCGATAGCCGTGTCTTACAAGCGCTGGTTGATCAGTTTAACCAGACTCATCCTGAATCTCAGATTGTCCTCCAATCCCGTCCGGCAGTGTCACTCCCCTCCGATGTGGCAACCACGATCAGTGAAGGTGGCGGTCCGCACCTGGTCATTGTACAGAGTCACATGCTCGGTATGCTCGTCCAGGCTGGTGTGTTGCGCTCACTCGACGATATGCTCTCAAACAGCGAGGTAAACAGCCTGCTACCCGCTGCGGTTGGTGCTGCTCAGGTCTCCGTCGCTGGTCAGCCAGTGCTGTTTGGGGTGCCAATTACGTTTGATACCCTCGCCCTCTACTATAACCGGGCCAACGTATTGCAACCACCATCCAGTACCGAAGAACTGCTCCTCACCGCCCGCGCCCTCACGAACCGTAATCAGACACCACCAGTCTGGGGATTGGCCTACAATCTGTCATTGGATCGAACAATTGGCTATCTCTACGCCTTCGGCGGCCGGGTATTTGATGAAAATGGCGCTGTTGTGCTGGGAAGCAGTGGTCGCGCCGGTACCGAACGCTGGTTAACCTGGTTAAGCCAGCTTTATCGCGATGAGCAGTTGCTGGCGACGCTCGACGGCGTGCTGGTTGATCGAGCATTACAGGCCCGCGAAGCCATCATGACTATCGATTGGGCACATGCTCAGGCTGAGTACCGGGCAATCTGGAATGATCAACTTGGGGTGACACCGCTGCCGGTCTTGAGTGCCGAAGATCGTGTTCCCCAGCCGTATGTACAGGCTGATGTGATCGCACTCAATGCTCGTCTCGATAATCAGGCTGAGCAGGCGGCGGCCCAGACCTTCATTCGCTTCATGCTTGATATCAATAGCCAGCGGGCATTGCTGGTGGCCGGACGCCAGCCTACCCAACTCGCACTCCAGCTCAGTGATAACGACCTCGCCGATAGCGTCCAACTGGCCGCCGCCCGTGCCTTTCGCCTTCAGGCGCAGAACGGCTTGCCGATGCCTGCTGATCGTGTTGCTCACGAGATAGTCTGGACAACCCTGGTTGAGATGCAGCTCAATGCTGTACGCGGCTTACTGACACCTGAACAGGCTGTGACACTGGCCGATGAATTTCTGCGTAGTCGATTAGCTTCACCCTGAGCTGGTGCTCGTCCAATCACTGTAACACCGGAAAAAGAGCGGAAACGGAGCAATAACGCACTCACTGTGCTCAATCCAGGATGCGTGTTGTACCGATACCTGTTAGTCTTGAGACGATGTGCCTTCTCGCTTTGATCACCTGACCTGTCAATGACAATGAATGAGGTGACTGCTGGAAAGCGCTTGCCTGTTATGATGTTTCATGGTATCCTACTGCCATGAATCAGGGTTATCAGGCACATATAAAGCGAGAATAGGGTACCGCGTTCTCAGTGCTCTACACCTGACCGGGTTTATTGCCAGGAAACCCGCTGTATGTAGCGGACGGTACCGGAACCTCGCACCAAAAGTGCATATATGGCGCCTGATAATCACCAAACATAACAACAATCCTGTAAGAAGTCGGTAAACCTAGTTGCCGTGCGTGAGAAGATGTAGTAGAATAAGCGACGTGTAGGCCGTCGTGATGTTAGTTCTGCACTTATTAGCTAATTGTTCAGGCCCACACGGTTTCGTTCCTGTCCCGAACTGGCTGACGGCCTCTAAGGAGGATATGAATGGCAAGCAGAACCGAAGAGATGGTGCGGCATCTAAAGGCCCTATCGATGAACACGCCCGACATTGAGGCCTCCGCCGTGGTAAGCGTCGACGGCCTCATCATGGCTTCGGCGCTGCCGGCAGATGTCGAAGAAGATCGTGTCTCGGCGATGAGCGCGGCGATGCTCTCGCTGGGTGAGCGAATCGCAAGCGAGCTGCGGCGCGGGCAACTCGATCAGGTCTTTGTGCGTGGGGAAGATGGCTACGTTATCCTGATGGCAATTGGTGAGGAAGCAGTGTTGACTGCGCTGGCGCAGAGCCGGGCCAAGCTGGGTCTGGTCTTCCTTGATATGCGGCGCACGGCGAACGAGCTGGTCAATCTCGTCTAGCCATTGCTCGCTCAGCCAGCCCGGGAAGATGCTCATGCAGCCCGCTCACTGGCGGGCTGTTTGTGTCTCGCTAGTCACTACGACTGTTCGTCGTAGCTGGTAGGCCGGGCACGAGCGGTGATCAGGTGCCACTGATGATGGACACGGGGTAAGGTGCGGAAGTGATACTTCTGTGCGCTTACCCTTATGCCGTCTGATTACGTCTCTCGCTGTGTCTGCCCGTTACATCAAATCTGGTTTAATAAAACCTACAGCACGCTAGAACTTATTTCGTAAAAGCTGTGCTGTCGTGCTCTCCGGTTGCAGTATAGGCGTAAACGACAGCATATCACGTCGGTATGGAAGAGCGTAGCGCCGACGCCCATTTATAGTGCCATCACCCGCTGCATTGATTGCCTTGCCCGTGCATCATGCGCGTGTCGCGGCATTTGGAGTGCGGCAGCCACGCTGCCGCACCAGCCGTGCTTCGTGTCAGGCGCGTGTCACGCTGTGTACTCTGCTGGTCACGGGGATGCTGTATGGGCTTGTCACGATCATAGAGTCTGGCAGTAATGAATGAGATAACTTCTCGTCAGGATTTGACATAAGGTGACTTGCCAGCGACGTATGCATCAGCACAGCTCCCGACAACAGAGAGTGAGATCACCTCTTATTGCCACCCGGCTCGTTGCCTGATGACACATGTGTACAACTGGCACCAGCGGCAGCGTTTCCACATTTCTCTCAACACATGCATCTCCAAGTGTCTTGTACGTTGCCCAACACAACGGGAGGAGCATCAACCTGATACTCCTCCCGTTGTTCTCAAGAACCGCTACCTTCCTTAATCGTTTGTGAAAAGATTACCGAGGTTGATCCCACCGCCACTACTGGAACTGCTTGTTGTCGGCATATACTGGGCCAATTTCTTCGCCAGATTCATCGCCGGCATTGTCTGGAGCCAGACCCGACCCGGCCCGCGCAGTGTCGTGAGGAATAGACCTTCGCCACCGAAGAGAATGTTCTTGAACCCGCGCACCATCTCGACATCGAAGTTGATCGTTGGCTCATACATCGCCACGTGGCCGGTATCTACCTTGAGCATCTGATTGGCTTCGAGCGTGTATTCAACGATCTCGCCATCCAGTTCCACGAATGCCAGCCCTGGACCGGTCAGCTTTTGCATGATAAAACCTTCACCACCGAAGAACCCTGCACCGAGCTTGCGCCGGAAGTGGATATCGAGCGAGACGCTCCGCTCGGCACACATAAACGCATCTTTCTGGCAGATCATCGTCTGGCCCGCTGCCAGATTCAGTGGCACAATTTTGCCCGGCAGCTCTGCCGAAAAACCGATGATACCTGGCCCTCCCTGTGGTGTAAAGTTGACCATGAAGATCGACTCACCAGAGAACATGCGCTTAAATGCGCCACCCAGACCGCCTTCCATATTTGTCTGCATTTGTACGTTGGCGCTCATCCAGCTCATGCCACCGCGCTCTGAAAAGATCGTTTGTCCGGCAGGAACTTCAAGCACAACAGCCTGCATCGTCGTGCCAATGATTTTGTAGCGCACGCCGCTTGCCCCGACACCAGTACCGGCAATCGTTGGTTCAGGGAGATCGAGTCGTTCACCGGGACGATTATCGTACACATCAGCCATACTGACCGACTCACCTGATGGCGGGATAAACGGAGACGGCGCTGCGGCTGCTGGTGTCAAGCGAGCGCCACAATTTGTACAAAAGCGAGCGTTTGGAGCTACCGGAGCGCCGCACTGTGGACAATTCATAACCAAGACCTCCTGTTGCCAGATGTATCATGCCAGGTGCAATACTGTACGTACATCAGTGAACCAAAGTTGCATCGTCCTAACTCTTACTGAGAGTCTGTAAAAACTCGGCATTCGATTTGGTTTTCGCCATCCGGGTTAGCATGAGTTCGGTACCTTCATTCTCACCAAGCATGCTTACCATTCGCCGTAGTGTCCATACCTGGCGTAACGTGTCAGGGCTGAGCAGGAGATCCTCGCGGCGCGTACCAGAGCGCTGAATATCGATTGCCGGAAAGATACGTTTTTCGGCCAGTTTCCGATCAAGGTGAAGTTCCATGTTACCGGTACCCTTGAACTCTTCGTAGATCACATCGTCCATGCGTGATCCGGTATCGATCAGACAGGTGGCAATAATCGTCAACGATCCACCATTTTCAATGTTGCGGGCAGCACCGAAAAAGCGTTTTGGCGGATACAGAGCGACCGGGTCGATACCACCAGACAGGGTACGTCCACTCGGTGGCATGGCAACGTTATACGCCCGGGCCAGTCGGGTGATGGAGTCCATTAAAATAACCACATCGTGTCCAATTTCTACCAGACGTTTGGCCCGTTCCAGCGTCATCTCGGCTACTTTAGTATGATTCTCGACCGGTTCATCGAATGTTGAAGAGATAACCTCGCCGCGTACAGAACGGCGCATATCGGTAACTTCTTCCGGGCGCTCACCAATCAACAGTACCATCAGAATGATGTCAGGATAGTTGGTCGTGATGCCGTTGGCAATTGCCTTCAAAAGCATCGTCTTTCCTGCTTTGGGAGGTGAAACGATTAGACCTCGCTGACCACGACCGATTGGGGCAATCAAATCGACCAGACGAGTATGCAGAAGATTTGGTTCAGTTTCTAACTTAATCTGTTCGTTGGGAAAAATGGGTGTCAGTTGATCAAAAAATGGTCGTTTACGAGCAGTTTCCGGGTCCTGATCATTAATCTTTTCAACCCGCAACAATGAATAATAGCGCTCACTCTCTTTTGGCGGACGAATTTGCCCCCAAATCCGATCACCACTGCGTAGGGCAAAGCGACGAATTTGTGATTGTGAGACATAGACATCTTCTGGACTGGGCAGCATCCGATTACCCCGTAAGAAACCGAAACCTTCTGCCATAATGTCCAGGATGCCATCACTGTAAATCGTGCCGAACTCGATGGGCGTTCGGTCAACGGTTGACGTTTCAATCGGATTGAGATCTGGTAGAGCTGGCGGCTCGGTAACTGTTATTGTCTGCGTTGCCGTCTGCGCCTGAATTAATTTATCGATCAGCTCGCGTTTTTTCAATGAGCTGATCCCTGAAATGTCAAGTTTACGCGCCATTTCGCGCAAATCGGCGAGAGTTTTTGTTTCAAGCTCAGCAACTGTCATCACGATGCATGCTCCTTGAAGTCAATGAGATAGAAAGTAGACCCTGTATCTGACAGTGAATGATTTTCATCTGTCGTGTCGTTATCTCAGGGGCGACAGATGAAAAATAGCAACGCACCATGTTTTTGCACAATGTGATGAAACCAGCAAGTTATGCTCAAATGCGCAGATGTTTATCTGGTAGTGCCAGAACGGCTATGCAACACAGGGGAGTTCTCTTCGATAGCGCTGACAGCACCGTTCTATCAGGACGCTACTCTTGTATTGTGTTCGGGATTTAGCGATAGTATAACACAAATGTCAAGATCAAGGCAAGTAGAACTTATTTCACAAAAGCTGTGCTATCGTGTTCCCAAACTGTCGCACCAGCGCGTGCACGCTTGCCAATGATCAATGACAGTCTATTCTGCTCCTTGTCCGTTGGCAGTGCGCAGCTTCGGTCGTGTCGGCATATGCTGGATTGGGTGCCTTGCCCGCCTGTCATCCCCGTGTTGCAACGTTTGGCGTGCGGCAGCCACGCCGCCGCCGCAGCCGTGCTCACGATCTGGTGTGTGGTGCACCGTTAACCCTGTTGGTCACGGGGATGCTGGATGTGCTCGTCATGATGTAGAGTCTGTCAGGAATGAATTGAGATCGCTTTCAGGAGATGTTTTTTGAAATTAATTTCTCTTTCCTCCCTACCTCTCCTCTATTTTTCTCTTTCCTCGTTCCCCTCTCCTGGAACTTATTTCAAAAAAGCTGTACTATTGTGCTCCCAAACTGTCGTACAGGCGCATGAACGCTTGCCAATTGCTAACGACAGTTATTCTGCTCCTGAGCCTGTTGGCAGCGCGCAGCTCCGGTCGTGCTGGCATACACTGGATTGGGTGCCTTGCCCGCCTGTCATCCCTGTGTCGCGACGTTTGGCGTGCGGCAGCATGGCTGCCGCACCAGCCGTGCTTGCTGCCATGCGCCTGTCACACCGTTCACCCTGCTGGTCACGGGGATGATGTGTGCTTTCGCATGTAGTCTGTCAGATGAGATACCTTCTAAAACTGGATCAGTGAGAAAACCGGTCGTTCACGCAGCCGCTCACGACCGTTGAGAAATGTTAGCTCAATCACAAATGCCAGCTCAGCAACCTGTCCGCCTGCCATTTCAATCAGATCACAGGCTGCGGCAATCGTGCCGCCGGTTGCCAGCAGATCATCGATTACCAGCACACGTGCACCGGGCTGGAAGGCGTCGCGGTGAATCTCTAGCCGGTTTGTGCCATACTCAAGCTGATATTCGATCTGATACGTGGCAGCCGGCAGTTTACCCGGCTTGCGAATCGGCACCAATCCAACCCCCAGTCGGTAGGCCAGTGGCGCACTAAAAATGAACCCCCTTGACTCGATCCCGACTACCGCATCAATCTCTTGATTCCGGTAACGTTCGTGCAGACGATCAATAACCTCACTGAATGCCTGACCGTTGCCGATCAACGTGGTAATATCTTTAAACTGAATACCGGGTATTGGAAAGTCGGGAATGTTCCGGATCAGACTGGCCAGATCTTGCCGCGTCATACGCCCTCCATTGTTACGCAAATAATCAGTACACTCGCTATTATAGAGAATTCGCTCTTGCCTGTGTGTGATAATATGCGCATTCGATCACAAGTCAGGTGGTAGCGTGTGTCTTTGCCCATATGTATCATACACGTATTCGATATGCGCAGAGTGATTCATCTATCCCTTAAAAGCAAGCATCCTTTGGCTTTCACATGATTATCGTATCGAGTGCTGTTGCCTGGCGTAGTACAATGTACAGGAAATAGACCGTTCTGTTGTGGATACAACGATGAATGCCATCGAATGTAATCAGCTCAGTCGTCGCTTTCAAACCATAACCGCCGTCGATAACCTTGACCTGGTAGTTCCTGCGGGAACGATCTTTGGATTTCTTGGCCCTAATGGTGCCGGTAAGACGACTACAGTTCGGATGCTCTGTGCACTGATCGCCCCCTCATCTGGCAGTGCACGGGTAGCCAGCTTTGATGTTCAGACTGAGGCTGAGTCGGTACGGGCCAATACCGGGATTCTGACAGAGACCCCTGCTCTTTATGACACGCTGAGTGCGCTTGAGAATCTGACCTTTTTTGCTCGCCTGTACGGCCTTTCAGCGACCCAGGCATCAGAACGGGCTGCATACTATTTGCGCCTTTTTGAGTTATGGGAACGGCGCAATGATCCGGTCGCTGGCTTTTCCAAGGGCATGCGTCAGAAACTGGCGATTGCGCGCGCATTGTTACACGATCCGGCAGTTCTCTTCCTCGATGAGCCGACCTCTGGTCTCGATCCATCGGCCTCTCGCTCAGTGCGTGAGGTGATTAAGAGTCTGAGGGCTAGTGGGCGTACGATCTTTCTCACCACCCATAACCTGGCCGAAGCTGATGAGTTGTGTGATCTCATCGGGGTGTTCCGCACTCGTCTCATCTCCCTTGATACCCCGGCAAACCTGCGTACGCGCCTGTTTGGGCAGAGTGTGCGAGTGGTGCTGGCTGGCCCGGCTACACCACTTCTTCTGCCGGTACAGCAATTGCCGTTTGTCATGAACGTAACAGTTGATGATGAACGCACGTTACTGGTGCAATTGACCAATCCCGAAAGGGACAATCCTGCTCTGGTGCGGGCGTTGGTCGCTGCTGGAGCTGATGTCTGCTATATCGAACCGTTTACCCCTTCTCTCGAAGCGGTGTATCTGGAGTTGATCCAAGAGTCGGTCGCCGGACAGAGGCAGGTGTAGCTGGTGGTTACGGGTTCATGCGACAAAGCTGTTTCTATTAACAACACCAGAGGATGTGAAGCTCATATTATGCATACCTGCTGGATTGGATATCACATGGTTCGTATGGTTTAGGGTGAAGAAGCTATGCTTTCCCTGCCGTGTCCGGTGCCGGTTGCGTGTCGCACGATGACTGTGCTGGTTGCTGCTTCGACGTTCGTTACCGTCACGATCTTTGGGCCTGTCAATGATGACGTCTAATAACCCCTCTGCCAGAGAGATAATTATGCTGCGTTGGGAACCGATCAAGGTGATTATTGCCAAAGAATGGCTGGAACTACAGCGGTCGCGAGGATTGCTCTTAAGCACGCTGTTGCCGCCGGTCTTTCTCCCGCTGTTTGCACTTGGCCTCATCTTTGCAATGGGTCTGTTTAGCGATCCGGATACCGCCGACATTCCGGCAGCGGTTGTCGATCCGGCGCTGGCCAATCTGGGTCTGGAGGCACTGGCTCAGGTTATCTTCGGGCGGCAATTTTCGACCCTGTTTCTGTTGTTGCCGATGATCATTCCGAATGTGCTTGCCTCGTACAGTATCGTTGGCGAAAAGAATCGACGCACCCTCGAACCATTGCTGGCAGCGCCGATCAGGGTAAGCGAGCTACTACTCGGTAAGGTGTTGGCCGCAATTATTCCAGGCATTGTACTGACCTGGGGATGTGCCGTCGTTTTTGCTGTGGGTTTATTGATTATTGCGGTCGATCCGAGTGTACCTGCTCTTGTGCTGCAATCAGGGTGGGTAGTAGCACTGCTCTTATCCAGTCCGCTCTTAGCCATTATTTCAGTCGCACTTACGGTAATGATTTCGTCACGGGTAAACGATCCACGTAGCGCCCAACAGATTGCCGGAGCGCTGATTGTACCGGTGATGCTGCTTTTCTTTGGTCAGATGCTAGGTCTTTTTGTGTTGAATGTTATGGTTGCACTCATCTTTGTCCTGGTGTTGGCGCTGATCGCAGCAGGTCTGATCTGGCTGGCAACTAGCGTCTTTCAACGGGAAGAGATTTTGACTCGCTGGCGCTAACGCTCTTGCGCAAACGGGTATAATTGTCTCAAAATAAACGAGATTGCGATAATGTTCGCTGCGCGGACGTACTCTGCACGGTGCCGATATTCAGATAGGAAAACCGATGATTGCTCACTGCCATTTCCCGTTGATCGCCACCCCACGCCAGGAGCCAATCCGAAAACCCCTACCCGGTCTGTAGTCCTGCGTGGATTGGGTAGGCTCTCAAGGAGCGGTCTATGAAGGATGTGACGGCCAGATCTATGTATGAGGTGCTTACGTCTCAACCACCCGATCTGGTTGGTGTATTGCGCGAGACGATCCCATCCATCGGGATGTTGATCGATGCACTTGAGCAGCAGTCTGACCCGACGCTGCGGCTGAGCCTGTTACGGCAGATTGGCGCCGAGTGGTACGCCTGCGGTGGAATGGCTGAAGTGTTGACCGAGCTGGGTCTGCATCTTGCAGCCCGCCTACCAATGGCGCAGGGTATTGTCGTTAGTGAATTACTGCTGGCGTTTGGTGCGGCCCAGGAAGAGCAACGCACACGCGAATGGGAGGCTCGTTTAGTTGCACGAGCAACGCAGCTTGATGGTCTACACCGGATTATTTCAGCAGCCAATTCTACGCTTGATCTTGATACTTCACTGCAAACGGTCGTCGAAACTGTCGCGCAGGTGATGAATGTTGAAGCCTGCTCGATCTACCTCTACGATAAGCATCGCGATGATCTGGTGCTGCGGGCAACCCACGGTTTGAACCGTGCTGCCATTGGTCAGGTTGTGGCCCGGCTTGGCGAAGGAGTTACCGGTTGGGCTGCCCAACTGGGCTATCCGGTGGCAGTGAGTGATGTCTACAAAGATCCGCGCTATCATCGCGAACCCCAGCTCGGTGAAGAGATGTTTCGCTCGATGCTGGCGGTGCCGATTGTGCTCTTCTCGGCGGAGCGGTTTCAGTTCAGCGCCGATAAATTGCAGGGTGTGATTAATGTGCAAACAATCGCACCACGCGAGTTCACGCAAGAGGAGATTTCTTTCGTTGAGACGGCTGCCGGTGAGCTGGCCTTCTTTATCGCGAATGCCCAGCTCTATCAGCAGACCGATGAGCGGTTGCACCAGAAATTGCGTGAATTGACCACCTTGCAACAGGTCTCAAAACTGATTGCCGAGCAGATCGGTCTCCAGGATGTGCTCAATCTGATCGTTGAGAAGGCTGTTCACCTTTCAAAAGTGGATCGGGCTGCTATCTTTCAAATGGCGGAAGATGGTCAGCTCAAGCTGGTTGCCAGTTATGGTGGTGAAGGCGATGGCGTGCGCGATCTGGTCATTCAGACGGTACGCGATGGCCGTCCGTTGGCGGTTATGAATGCCTATCAAGATGCCCGATTTCCGCAGTTGCCGGCAGTGGCCCGGGCAGAGAATTTTCATTCCCTCTTTTGCATGCCGTTGCGTGCGCGTGGCCACACAATCGGCGGTATTTGTCTCTACCGTCGTGAACCGCATCTGTTCGATTATGAACAGGTACGGCTGCTCAATACCTTCGCCGACGAAGCGGCCATCGCCATTGAAAACGCACGTCTCTATGAAGAGAGTTTGCGTGCTTTGCGGATCAAGTCGGCCTTGTTGCAAGAGATGCATCACCGCGTGCGCAACAATCTGCAAACCATTGCGGCATTACTGTCAATGCAACTGCGACGACTCGATCCGGCCAGCCCCGGTGCTAAAGCTCTGCGTGAGAGTGCAGCGCGTATTCAAGCCATTGCTGCTATTCATAACCTGCTCTCGCGTGATGATATTGGAGTAACGACCGTTGGTGCCGTGGCGCGTCAGGTGATCGAGAGCGTGCAAAGTACCCTTTTCGAGACCGATATTCGGGTTGATTTTGCTATTCTCGGTGATGAGGTGCGCATCGGTTCGCGTGACGCAACCGTGCTGGCACTGGTGATTAATGAGCTGGTTGATAATGCCTTGACCCATGGTCTGGCTGTGGAAGGTGGACGAATTGAGGTTGAAGCGGTGCGTGATAATGGTTATGTGCTGGTTGAGCTGCGCGATGATGGTCCTCGTCATCCGCCACCGCCGTCACGACACAGTAGTGGATTGGGATTGCAAATTATTGAAACACTGGTCAACAGTGACCTGAATGGATCGTTCTCGCTAATTCGCGATGAAGAAGCCGGTTGGATGCGGGCCAGGATTCGTTTTCCACAGCGCATTATCGATGATGATCGCATTGAAGTCTAAGCACTTTGCATGATCTTTCTGGAGGGATTGTGGACATCACACTTTGGGCATGGATCGGTTTCCATGCAATCGTTTTTCTGGTTTTAGCCCTCGATCTGGGAGTCTTTCATCGCCATTCGCATAAAGTCTCGATCCGTGAAGCCGGTTTGTGGACACTGGTCTGGATAACGCTATCGTTGATATTCAATGGCATTATCTGGCTGTGGCGTGGCCCGGAAGATGGTCTGAATTTTTTGACCGGTTATCTGGTTGAATATTCGCTGAGTGTTGATAATATCTTTGTCTTTGTACTGCTGTTCAGCTATTTTCGCGTGCCGGCCCAGTATCAACATCGGGTACTCTTTTGGGGTATTCTCGGCGCATTGATCATGCGCGGGACGATGATTCTGTTAGGCTCAGCGCTGGTCGAGCAGTTTGAGTGGATCCTCTACCTGTTTGGTGCCTTCCTTCTGGTGACAGGGGTACGCCTGATCTTCCAGGATGATGAGCCTGAAGTAGACCCACAGCGAAATCTGCTGGTACGACTGGCCCGTCGTTTGTTGCCGATTACGCCCGATATGCGCGGTGATCGGTTTTTTGTGCGCGAAGCGGATCGCTTTAGTGCCACACCCCTCTTCCTGGTGTTGCTCATTGTTGAGAGCACCGATTTGCTGTTCGCAGTCGACTCAATCCCGGCCATTTTTGGCATTACCCACGATCCGTTTATTGTCTATACCTCGAATATCTGTGCTATCCTCGGCTTGCGTTCGTTGTATTTTCTGCTGGCCGGGGTGATGGAATCGTTCTACTACCTGCGCTTCGGCCTTGCCATTATTCTGTCGTTTATCGGTGTCAAGATGCTCACTCCTCTAGTCTCCGGCTGGTTCCTCGGCGGTCATGGCGTTCATATTCCGACGACCATCTCGTTGGGGGTGATTGTCGTCACCTTGCTAGCGTCTGTGGTGGCATCACTTATTCGGTCGCGTCGTCTGGCCAGCGCAACCGATTAATCTGGAAGGAGCGACACTATGCCCGATTTTCCCACCGAAGGCTCGCCACCGTTTATCAATCGGATGCTGACGATTGCCGAATGGCGCGAATACGTTGCCAATTACGATTTTGGTAAGCTGACACCAACCCGTCTGGTGCTACACCATACCTACCG
Source organism: Chloroflexus sp. (assembly GCF_034434295.1). Taxonomy (GTDB): domain Bacteria; phylum Chloroflexota; class Chloroflexia; order Chloroflexales; family Chloroflexaceae; genus Chloroflexus. The sequence goes on along the minus strand of NZ_DAOTZQ010000044.1, from coordinate 19,358 downwards.
ACCGGATGAAACCTCATGGCGTGGCCTGACCACCATGCGCGGAATACAGAAGTTCTACGCCGGCAAAGGCTGGACGGCTGGCCCTCACATTTTCGCCGCTCCTGATGGTATCTGGCTGGCGACCCCGATGTCGCAGATCGGCATTCACGCCGGTGCCGGCAATGGCTCACTCGCCAAAGGCTGGTATTCCATCGGCCTGGAGATGGTCGGTTATTTCGATAAGGTCTTGCCATCCGGGAAGGTTTGGCAGCATTCGCTGGCGGTTATGGGGGAATTGTCGCGTCGGTTGCAGATTCCACCGCGACAGTTGATCTCGTTTCACCGCGACTACACCAATCAAAAGAGCTGTCCCGGTTGGGCAGTAACCAAAGAGTGGGTGTGGTCACAGGTTGAATCCTATCTGAATAGCTCGACACCTCCGACCCTACCGCCCGGCCAAATCGGTACGCCCACACCTGATGATGAACGCTTGATCGAAGCCCTCCTCGAAGAGGGGTACAAACATAAGACCAATGGTCAAGGTTACAATGCCGATTGGGCGTTTCACGCCTATGCGCTCGAACACCAGCTTGGTATGCCCATGGGGCCGAGCGCCCGGCTCACTGTGGCAGGCAAAGAGTATAACTATCAGCCCTTTGCTCGCGATACACTCTATTGCGAGGTGCCGAATTGGGGTGATGTCAAGACCCTGAGTGAGTTACTGGGTGGCAGTATTCCACCGGGTGGCCTGGGCCGTGCCTTGCTTGATGCTACCTATCAAGCGGGCGGTTCGCCGTTTCGTCCAGATTGGGCTTTTCATCAATACGCCGTCGCCCGTCGTCTGGGGCCGCCGGTCGGTAAGAGTGCGCAGATTACGGTTGACGGGAAGCAGTATGCGTATCAGGTATTTGCCGTTGACACGCTCTACAACCTTGTCCCCAACTGGAGTGATGTCCGTCAGTTGAGCCAGATTGGAACTGCCACCGATCCAGCGACGGTCAGGCTGCGCGATGCCCTTCTCTCTGAAACCTTCAAACAGGCCGGTACGACCTATCGTCCCGATTGGGCATTTCATCAACTGGCCCGGCAGTGGGCGATTGGTGCTCCGCTGGCCAATAGCTACCAGATCACCCTTGAGCAGACGACGTATGCGCTTCAGCCGTTTGCGCTCGATGTTCTGTACAACGTAGTGCCAAACTGGAGTGATGTGAAACGATTGAGTGATCTGGCGCGTCAGCATGGGATGCCGGTGTTAGGGATGGCTATGTCAACCGGGCTGGCTGTGTCGGCAGAGAGTCTGAACCCGCCCGACGATGGTGGTTTCAGCATCACCCAGGTGACACCACCGGCTGTGGCTTTCAGCGAGCGTCATGGCGAGCGCGTGAGTATGGTCGTGCTGCACGCTGTACCCGGTGCGGTGGCTGATACGATTGCTGCCATGACCGACTTCAATGCCCGCTTTGCAACCCACTACCTGATCGGCCTTGATGGTCGTATCTACCGCCTGATTGATGAAGCCAAAGCGGCCTGGCATGCCGGGTTTGCTACCGGTGGCGGTGTCCGGTATAACCTGAACCGCATCAGCATCGGTATCGCACTGGAGCGTCCGGCTGGCTGGCCGGCAACCCGTGACGCCGGTGATACGGATGCACAAATTCGTGCACTACGCTGGTTGTTACACCAACTCGACGCCCGTTACCGCCTCTCACCCGATGCGATTGTGCTCTGGACGAGTCTGGCCGGTAGTGATGACGAGGTATTGAGTGGATTGCCGCTCGGTGCGTTGCGCGAAGCGTTATCCTGATCGTTCATTCTGAAGCGTACACTGTCCGGCGAGGAGCTAATCTTACCCGTGTTAACCTTCACTGAGGCGCTATGAACCTTCATCGCTGGCTGCACCTTGCGGGTTTGCTGTCCGCTGTTGTTATGTTTCTCTGGCCATCGCTACCGGTACAGGCTGCGCCAAAGGTGGTCGGTACCGGTACACCGGCCAGTTGCACGGCTGCCGCACTGGTGAACGCAGTGGCCGGTGGTGGCGAAGTTAGCTTTGATTGCGGCCCAAATCCGCATACCATTATCCTGACCTCGCCACTGATCATCAACGCACCTCAGACTTTGATCGATGGCGGTGGATTAATCACCTTACAGGGTGGTGGTGGGCGGATTATTGACCATTTCACGTATGGGAATATTGGCCCCAGCCGCCTTGAGCTGCGTAATCTGACGATTACCGGTGGCCGGGCCAGCGGTGGTGGAACCGATCAGTCGGCGGTCGATGGCAGTGGTGGTGCGATTCGTAGTTATTTTGCAGCGGCCAATTCAACCTTCACTCCCACACTGGTGATAGATCGAGTGATCTTTCGCGACAATCAAACTACCCTGACCGCAGTCCCTCCCGGCAGAGATGCCTATGACTACGGTGGTGGTGCAATTTACAGTCGTGGTGGTGCGGTCATTGTCACCAATAGCCAGTTTGAAAACAATCACGCCAACAATGGAGCTGGCGGTGCGATCCATTTGTTGCAGAGCAGTCTATCAGTTGAAGATAGCATCTTTCTGAGCAATACCGCCATTGGAGCGCGTCCGCAAGACAGTTTTGGTGGTGCGATTTCGGCGGATGGATTGGGTGGGCCGGATCGCCGTTTACGTATCGTCCGTTGTCGCTTCGAGCAGAACCAGGCGTACAATTCGGGCGGTGCCATTCACGCTAATCTGTACGAAGACAGTAGCCGCCTGGAGGTGATCGATAGTTCATTCATCGCCAATGCGGTAGTTGGCGGTCAGCGTGCGCAGGGCGGAGCTATCGGCGGTGGGGGTACGGCTATCGGTGCCGGTACCGGTAATCCTGAGATTCTTATCAGTGGCAGTTTGTTTCATGCCAATCGTACCCGACGCACACCGGGTGCCGACGGTAATCCACGTGAAGATGGCTCCGGCGGCGCGATTGCTTTCCCGCAGCAGGTGCGTCTACGGATTGTCAATTCGACCTTCGTCGCCAATCGCGCCGAAGGAACCGGCTTCAATGCAAACGGTGGGGCGCTATACGTCTTGAACAATCGTTCTGAGCCATTTGTTATTGAATCCAGCACCTTTGCCGAAAATTATGCTGGCTGGGTCGGTGGGGCAATCAGTCATTCGGGTAATGGTAGTGTCAGTAATAGCCTGTTTGCCTACAACACAGCCGGAAACGGTGGCAATGGCTGGAACATTCAGCAGCATTGCTCACGTGAATTAACGCATGATGGTCGTAGCCTGCAATACCCGCCCCGTCTCACCGGGGCAAACTTTTGGAACGATGTCACCTGCTTTGCCGGCAAGAGCGCACCATCTCAGACGGGCGATAGCCAGTTTCGCGATCCACTGCTCAGGCCGTTGGCTGCAAATGGCGGATTGACGATGACAATGGCTATTCCTGCTGATAGCCCGGCCCGTGACGTCGGTAGCGGCTGCCCGCCAACCGATCAACGAGGAATTGCTCGCCCGCAACTAAACGCCTGCGATCTCGGCGCATTTGAATTGCAGGTGTTTCTGGTCGCAACACCTTCGCTATTGGTCCGCAATCAATCACCGCCACCGCTCATTCTGCATGGCGTTGACTTTACCAGTGCTACCCAGACATTTATCGATGGTCAACCGCGTGCAACCACCTTCCTTGATAGCCAGCGGTTACGGGTCACCCTGACAATGACAGATGTTGCCGATCTCGGCCCCCTGACAATCACACTCAGCGGGCCGGGCAGTGCAGTGGGGAGCACGCAGGTGCAGGTTGTTGCAGCAGTCTACAGTGTTTACGTCCCGCAGATCAATCGCTGATCCAGTAACATCAAGTCTGGTCAGAGTAGGTGACTCTTGCCCCCAGCAGCTATGCATTACCCACACCTGGTGTCAACCACGTGCGTATCAGCGGTTATGATCGTCATAGGTGCTGGTGTGGGCGACGGGCTCGGTGGCAGCGCACAGCGCCAGTCGTGCCAGTACGTGCTGAAAGGGTTGCCTCACGCGCCCATCATGTGCGTGGCGCAGGGTTTGGAGTGCGGCAGCCACGCTGCCGCAGCAGCCGCGCTCACGATCCGGCGTGTGGTACATCGTTCCCCATCCTGGTCACGGGGGTGCTGGATGGGATCGTGCCGATCATCGAGTCGGTCAGGCATGCCTGCGCTACCCGCGTGTAGATATTTGCTCATACCAGGTTCGTGCCTGCGCACTAGCGGCCACGGCCAGCACCTGCTGGCGGTGGCGATGATACCTCCACGCAGGCTGAAAGTCCGCGTCACGGGGAGCGCTTGCAGTCCAGCCTACCGCAGCGTGACATGTGGGTAATGCATAGGCGGGGCGGGTGGGGGCGTGTCGCATAACATTGCGGTATCCCACGCTGGCGAGGATGTCCTTCCCCAATAGGATTGTCCGTGTCGCAGAGTTTGGAGTGCGGAAGCCACGCTTCCGCACCGGCCGTGCTGGTGTGCAGACGCATGGTGCAGTGGTGACTCTGCTGATGATGGTCATGACAAGAAGGTTGTATCGTACACAACAGGTCTGAGCACCCATGCATCGGATGATGGGCGCGGGATGGCGTGAATCGTGCAAAAGTGTCGGGCAGGCAACAAACCTGCCCACCATCGTTTGCTACCTTCCCCTGATGGTGGCGCAAGTGCTGCACCGGCGCTCATACCTCATACTATGATGCCCCACCTGCGGCTCGCTCATAGTAATTCAGCACGGCTATCAATTCTAAACGACGCACATTGTTGAGTGAAATGTGCTATAACAAACCTTGCCGCAGATTGAACCTTACATTGTTATGCAATCAACCTGCCAACTCGCATTGCGTCCCTCGAACGTTCACCTGTATTTAATATTTGCTTAACAATTCAATGATGCTGTCTTAAATTAGTGCGTGTATTGTATCGCTGCAAGCGTTGCTCTCTGCATCTCACAGAGTGGCGCACCCTGAAGTGCCGGTAGTCAGGTAATGTGATGTCCTGGCTTCCGGTTGCGCTTGCAGATTGCAGACAGTAGTTGAAGGAGAGACACTCACTATGGTAAGAAATCCGAAACGATGGATCTACGGCCTCATGCTGATGGCACTGATCGTACCGGTCATTGCCGCCTGTGGTACACAGCCGGCAGCTCAGCCCACTGCGGCACCGGCAGCCCAGCCGACTGCGGCACCGGCAGCCCAGCCCACCGCAGCTCCAGCCCCGACCACTCCGCCTGCCTCTGAGCTGGCTTCATTAAGTGGCGACATCATTATTGACGGTTCATCAACGGTGTATCCGCCGACCGCTGCTGCTGCCGAGGAATTCTTGCGGCTGGCCCCGAATGTGCGGGTGAGCGTGGGTATTTCGGGTACCGGTGGCGGGTTCAAGAAGTTCTGCAACGGTGAGACCGACATCTCAAACGCCTCACGCCCGATCCGTGAAGAGGAACAGGCGATCTGTGCGCAGAACGGGATCGAGTACATCGAGCTGCCGGTGGCGTATGACGGTCTGTCGGTAGTGGTCAACCCGCAGAACGATTGGGCCACCTGCTTGACCGTAGCCGAGCTGAAGAAGATTTGGGAGCCGGAAGCACAGGGTGTGATCACGAACTGGAATCAGGTGCGTGCAGAGTTCCCGAATCGACCGCTGGTGCTGCTGGGTGCCGGCACCGACTCGGGTACGTTCGACTACTTCACCGAGGCGATCAACGGCGAGGCCAAGGCAAGCCGGGGTGACTATCAGGCCACCGAAGATGACAACGTGACGATTACCGGGGTGAATGGTGATCTGAATGCGATGGGGTATCTCGGCTACGCCTACGTAGTGGAGAACCAGGGCAAGATAAAGCCGGTTGCGATTGACAACGGCAATGGCTGTGTCGAACCGAGCTTCGAGACCATTGCCGACGCCTCTTACCAGCCGTTGTCGCGCCCGCTGTTCATCTACGTGCGCAAGGAAGCTGCCGAGCGGCCAGAGGTACAGGCGTTTGTCAACTTCTACCTCAGCCCCGAGTTCACTCCGATTATCCAGACCCCGCAGGTCGGTTACGTGAAGCTGTCGGACGAGCTGTATGCCGCGATTGCCAAACGCTTCAACGACCGCGTGCTGGGCACCCTGGTCAAACCAGGTGAGGAGGTTGGTCTGACCCTGGATCGCTACTTAGGAAAGTAACGTTCTAATCGTGGTGCGGTATGAGTCAGAGCTTCATGGCGCTTGCTCATACCGCGTCTCTATGGTAGGCTAGAGAACAGAGAAACAAAACACTTTAAAGGGAGGATTGTGTGGCTACTACTGACCTCCGTGGGCAACCAAATCTGGCTCGTGCTATTGGCGAGAAAATGATTCAGGTTTTACTGATCATTGCAGCAACCGTTTCTATTTTGACAACTGCTGGAATCGTCTTTTCTCTCCTCTTTGAAACAATTGCCTTCTTCAGAGAAGTCTCTATCATCGAGTTCCTCACCGAAACAGAATGGACACCTCTCTTTTCAATTAAGAAGTATGGTATCTTGCCATTGGTGTCGGCAACCGTCCTTACATCTGCAATCGCGATGCTGGTTGCAGTGCCGCTCGGTCTGGTGTCCGCGATTTTCCTTAGTGAATTTGCCTCAGATCGCATTCGGCGCACGGTGAAGCCTCTGCTCGAAATCCTTGCCGGTATTCCAACCGTTGTGTACGGCTATTTTGCTCTCACAGTGGTAACACCATTTCTCAAGAACTTCATTCCAACCCTTAGCATCTTTAATTCACTCAGTGCCGGGCTTGTGATGGGAGTCATGCTGATACCGTTTGTCGCTTCATTGAGTGAAGATGCGTTATCGGCAGTACCCAATTCGCTCCGTGAAGCAGCGTATGGTCTGGGTTCGACTAGATTTGAAGTTGCTACCCGGGTTGTGACGCCGGCAGCTATTTCGGGGATTGTGGCTTCTGTTGTCCTGGCGTTTTCCCGTGCTGTCGGTGAGACGATGATTGTTGCCATTGCTGCCGGGCAAAATCCCCGCTTTACCTTCGATCCAACGGTACCGGTGATGACAATGACTTCGTACATTGTGCAGGTCAGCCTGGGTGATACGCCATATGGCTCACTCAGCTATTACACGCTGTACGCGGTTGGTTTTACGCTCTTCCTCTTCACCTTCGTGCTCAACATCTTTAGTTATTGGATGGTGCGCAAGTTCCGGGAGGTTTACGATTAATGTCTGCACAGGAACAGATTCGAGTAAGTGCTCAGACGGCCGAGACTATCGTTGATCGGGGTGGTGGTAATCTAAAGTGGCGACATTTTAAGGGAACATTGCTGACCATCTTTGGTTGGCTGAGTATTATTTTCGGTTTGGGCGTTCTGCTCATTCTGATACTGGATGTGATTAGTCGGGCCACCGGTATTTTTAGCGGTGGTACGAACTGGCTCACCTGGGATTTCTTTAACAACTTTGACTCGCGCTTTCCGCAGCGGGCCGGTGCAAAGGCTGCGATTGTCGGCACGCTATATACTATCTCCTTAACCATCCTGTTTGCGTTTCCGCTTGGTGTTGCGGCTGCTATCTATCTTGAGGAGTATGCCCGTGATAACTGGTTTAGCCGTCTGGTAGAAATCAATATCAGTAACCTGGCGGCAGTACCATCGATCATCTATGGTCTGCTCGGTCTGCAAGTGTTTGCCCGCTGGCTCTTTCTCGGTCGTAGTATTCTCACCGGTGCCTTGACCCTGGCGTTGCTGGTTGTACCGATCATCATTGTGGCATCGCGTGAGTCGATCCGCGCAGTACCGTTGAGCTTGCGACAGGCCAGTTATGCACTTGGCGCGACCCGCTGGCAGACTGTCTGGCACGTCGTTCTCCCGCAATCCATCGGCGGTATTCTTACCGGCAGTATTCTGGCGGTCTCGCGGGCAATTGGTGAAACTGCTCCTCTCATCACTATTGGAGCATTGACCTTCGTACCATTCTTGCCCCGAAATATCCTGGATATCTTTACTGTCTTGCCGATCCAGATTTTCAACTGGACGTCGCGACCACAGGATGAATTTCGTGCGCTGGCCGCTGCCGGTATTTTGGTATTGCTGACAATTTTGTTGACAATCAATGCGCTGGCAATCTATTTGCGCAATCGCTATCAGAAGCGCTACTAATCACAAGTGAAGGTTGGCAATGATAGTCCACGACTTAGATCAGAATAATCCGAACGCGCTGGAAGCACGCAACATGAGCGTTTATTACGGCTCATTTCGGGCGGTGAAGAATGTGAGTTTGGCGATTGAGAAGAATCGTATCACCGCGTTGATTGGCCCTTCAGGCTGTGGTAAGAGTACAGTGCTGCGTTCGTTCAATCGCATGAACGATCTGGTACCCTCGGCACGAGTGGAAGGAGAAATTCTGTTCCACGGCGAAAATATCTATGCGCCGGGTATTGATCCGGTCAATGTACGCCGTCGGATCGGTATGGTCTTCCAGAAACCAAATCCGTTCCCGAAGAGCATCTACGAGAATGTCGCCTATGGCCCGCGTATCAATGGCTGGCGGCTCTCAAAGGGCGAAATGGACGAGCTGGTCGAGCGTTCATTGCGCGGTGCTGCCTTGTGGGATGAAGTGAAAGATAAGCTGAACCAGAATGGCCTGTCTCTCTCCGGTGGACAGCAACAGCGACTCTGTATTGCTCGTGCCCTGGCCGTGGAGCCAGAAGTGATCCTGATGGACGAGCCATGTTCAGCTCTTGATCCAATCTCGACATTGAAGATTGAAGAGCTGATGTTCGAGCTTCGTCAGCACTACACGATTGTGATCGTGACCCACAACATGCAGCAGGCGTCACGCGCATCTGACTATACGGCCTTTTTCTTGATGGACAGTGACCGCGCCGGGCAACTCATCGAGTATGGCCCGACATCACAAATCTTCCAGAACCCGAAGGATGAACGCACCGAGCAGTATATCTCTGGTCGGTTCGGATGATGTGTGTGAACCACGAGCCAATGCTGGTAGGACCCTGGGAGCGCGAGCCTCCGGCTCGCCTTGCCGGACGCGCAAGCTAATGTTGCCCTGGCACTGCGGTTGTGCATGACCCACCACAGTAGGCCGGTGCTGGTAGCCTACTGGGAGCGCGAGCCTCCGGCTCGCCTCACCCGGAACTGTACGCTCTGCCCTCTTCGCTACTCCGTTCACTTCCGCTTCTGGCGGAGAAGCGCACGACTGAACCAGTACACGACAGCGGAGCATACCCTGCACGGGTGTTACCCGCCCCCAGCGGGGGCGGGTTAGGGTGGGGTGTGTCGCAGATTAGCACTGAGAGCAGCATACGCACATTGCGCGTTTTGTAGCGGGTGCATGTTGCATAAGCTACCATGACGCCGGTGATACTGACGTATGAGGATGATGCTGGAAGATGCACTTCGTTGTACAGGCGGCAGTATCACGCGCTGAAGTGGATATACTCGCCTTGTACGCTCCTGCAACGTGTTGCCCAAACCATGCGCTTCAGACAATACCTGATGACACAAGGCCGACCTCATCCTCTTGCGGTTCGGCCAGTGCCCTGACGCCGAGTCGCCGGCAGAGTGCGTTCAGAAATGCCATCGCTGTCAGATGATCAATCACACGCGCATCGTAGCAGAGACTCAGGTGTGCCACTGCCCCGACTGCAATTGTCGTATCACTGAGGGCCACCGGCTTATGCTGCGCTTCGCTCAGCGACAATGCTGCTACTGTTCCCGGCAAGGGCGGCGTGATCTGCCACCAATCAGCAGTAACGGCAATCGCACAGGTTGCCATCCCCAGATCGTGGCCCGTTCCGGTCAAGGCGCGGGCAATGCCGCGTTCGTTGAGATCGCCGGCATCGCGAATCAACACCCAGCGGCTATCGGTTAAACCGGCAGCTACGTGATACCGATGGCGCAGCACGATAGCCGTCTCAGTCCAGGCGGCATTGATCAGCGGATGCTCAGGAAAAAGGCTGGCTGCGGCTGCGATCAGAGCGCTCAGAGGGGTCGCTTGCAGGCCATACCTTGCAAACGTCGCGTTCTGCACCCGGCATTGGTACAAAACCGATTGCAGATCAATTGCAATCGTTACGCTGGCGAGCGGTACTGGCTGTGCATCAATAATGCGCAGCCCTGTGGTCGACGACGTAATCGTACCGACCGTTTCATCTGCTACCGCTCTAGCAGGCGCCGTGTCTTCTACCGCTGCCGATGGAGGGAGAGAGTCTGATGAGCCGGAAGCTACATCCACAGCCGCAACCGTCGCGCTGGCAAGCGGTATCGGCTGCGCCTCAACAATTCGTAGCTCGGTGGTCGACGACCTAATCGTACCGACCGTTTCATCCGCTACCGCTCTAGCAGGCGCCGTATCTCCTACCGCTGCCGGTGGAGGGAGAGAGTCTGATGAGCCGGAAGCTACATCCACAGCTTTGACAACATCGGCACGCATGATGCGACCACCAGGGCCACTCCCGGTAAGAGCCGCCAGATCAACTCCCAACGCAGTTGCCAGCTGGCGTGCCAGGGGTGTCGCCCGTACCCGTGGTGGCGGAGTACAACGGGCCAGCGCACCTCCTGCCGGAATTGTTTCTCCTGCGGTAACCACATGCTCAGCCACCACTCCCTCGCACTGAGCCGGGATAGCCCACTCGGCATGTACGGTTAAGACACGGGCAAGTGGCGTTGTTGGTGTGACCGACTCGCCAACGGCAACCAGCCATTCCAGTAACGTCGCCTCACCTAACGCTGGGGGGATGCTGATGGTTTGTACCTGCATCTTCAAGCCTCATCGCTTCAACCGGACTGCGTCGCCGCAGACCAAAAGTCGTTCACTTTTCGGCGCAAAAGGTCATGTTCGGAACGCTTGAGTTCAGGATCATCGACGAGAATAGCGTCGGCCAATGCCCGTGCTTCGGCCAGCAGGCGGGTATCGCCTTGTTGGGCCATCTTCAGATCGGGTGTCCCACTTTGGCGCGTACCGAAAAATTCACCCGGCCCACGCAATTGTAAATCAATTTCGGCCAGCTTGAAGCCATCGGTTGTTTGTTCAAGTGCCGCCAATCGCTCTTTTGACTGCTGATTATCGCTGTCACTGATCAGGATGCAGTAACTCTGATGATGGCCACGCCCGACCCGCCCGCGAAACTGGTGCAATTGCGCCAGGCCGAACCGTTCGGCCCCCTCGATAACAATTGTTGTGGCGTTCGGTACATCAATCCCCACCTCGATCACCGCAGTTGCGACCAGAATGTCGTACTGATGATCGCGAAATGCCCGCATCACATCGTCTTTCTCGCGGGCCGACAGTTTGCCGTGCAGCAATGCCACGCGCAAGTCGGGAAAGACTTCGTGCTGAAGGCGTTCATACATCTCTTCGGCTGAGGGCAGGTCAAGTTTTTCACTCTCTTCAACCAGTGGGCAGATGACATACACCTGGCGTCCTTCAGCGACCTGCTTCCGAATATGTCGGTAGACCTTTGCCCGCTCAGCCCGGCCCACCCGCTTTGTGCGAATCTCTTGCCGGCCCGGTGGATGCTCGTCGAGCACCGATACGTCCAGATCGCCGTAGATAGTCATCGTGAGCGTGCGCGGAATCGGGGTGGCAGTCATCACCAGCATGTGCGGATTGTAGCCTTTATTCTTCAGGCGCAGACGCTGTTCTACCCCAAACCGATGCTGCTCGTCAACCACCACCAGCCCCAGATGAGCGAATTGCACCGTTTCAGTGATCAGCGCATGGGTTCCTACTACCAGGTCAATGTCGCCGCGCGCAATTCCTTCCAGCACCCGCCGCCGCTCGCGTGTCCCCAGACTGCCGGTGAGCAAAGCGACCCGTACTCCGTGCCCATCCATATCCTCTTCGGGAGACATGCCGAGAATGGAGACGATCTCGGCCAGTTGCGCTGCTTCTTCAGGATCGAGTAGTGATCGCCAATCGGCTTGCTGATACGCAGAAGACGTAGCGGCTGTGGTTGTCTTACGCGGCACACGCACCCGACTGAGAAGTTGTTTCAGGTTTTTAGCGTGTTGCTCGGCCAGAATTTCAGTCGGTGCCATCAGGGCGCCCTGGAAGCCATTGGCAACGGCCTGTAGCAGCGCGGCTGCGGCCACCACCGTTTTACCGCTGCCAACATCGCCTTGCAGCAAGCGAGCCATTGGTGATGGACGGCGGAGGTCGCTGAAGATTTCCTCGATTGCCCGCCGTTGGGCAGTGGTCAATTGAAACGGCAACAGGCGTTGGAGTTCGGCGTGTACCTGCATATCGATGGTGAAGGCATAGCCCATCTCCTGCTGCCAGAGGCGTTTACGCTGCAACACACCGATCTGAATAAACAGAAATTCGTCGAATCCCAGCCGGCGACGTGCCGCAGCCAGGCTGGTATGGTCGGTCGGAAAATGGATTTGCGCCAGTGCTTCACTTAGCGGTATCAACCTGGCCTGCTGGATGCGAGCAGGCGGCAGATGATCCTCGACCCGTGAGACCATTGTATCAACCACTTGCTTGATGAAGCGACGCACCTGGTTCTCGTGCAAGCCTTGCGTCAAGGGATGGATCGGCACCAGGCGGCCAGTGTGTAAGAGTGCATCAGGATCAGGTGTATAGCGTTCCCAGCGTGGACTGCTAAACTGCCGCTTCCCGCCAAAGGTTGTCACTTTACCGCTAAGTGCAATCGTCTGCCCGACCCGAATCTGCTGCGCAATCCAGCGTTGATTGAAAAAGATCGCCTCGATTGATCCGGTCTCGTCGCTGACTTCGACCCGTACTCGTAATTTGGGGCCGGTGCCGATAGTGCGCACATCGGTCACCTCACCAATCACCGTTTCCTCTGCCCCGACTTGTAATTCGCTAATCGAACGTCGATTTCTCACATCATCGTAGCGCCGGGGAAAGTGGTACAGCAGATCGTGGATAGTACGCACTCCCAGGCGCCGAAAACCACCGACCAGCCGCCAGTCGATGCCCGCGATCTGCTCAAGCGGCGCATCGAGGCCGAGTTCAGCCAGCGGGCGCTGGGCCACGTTAGCTGTGCGCTTGCGTGACTGCCGGGCAGAAGTGCTACGTTTGGTTACCGGTACGTGGCCGGTATCGTGTGCAGGATCGGCAACTGCTGGCGACGGTGGCGCTGTTGGTTCAACTGGTGCAGTAGGGGCAGCGCGAAAGAGTGAGCGCAGCATGTCGATTGCCTCTGCCAGAGCCTGATCACGCTCGGCCAGCGTCATGCCATCGTAGCCGACCAGACAACCAAGCGCACGTTGCACCGCAGGCAAACGTGCTGCACTTCCTGCCGCTGAATTCCACCGGTTGAGGTACGCCACCAGGCCATCAGGTGACACCCGATCCGCGCATCCATCACGGCGCTCGGCGGCCAGCAACCTGCCGAGCGCTATTACCTGCTGTCGCTCAGCCTCGGTCATACCTCATCGAAACCTTCAAATGCGGTCACTGCCATTGCACCGGGGCCGAGGCAGGCAGCAATTGCCGGCCCCATCCGCGATACCTGGACTCGATCACGGGAAAAGATGGGGTCTAGCTTCTCAAGCAGTTTCTCAACATCTTCAGGCGTCGTCGCGTAGTGAATGATCACATCTTCAACGTGCGGAAAATCCTCGACAAAGGTGAATAGCCCTTCTATCGCCTTCGCTCGTGTGCGCGTGCGCTCGTAAGGTACGATTTCACCTTCATCGAGAATCATCAACGGTTTAATCCGCTGCATCGAACCAATCAGTGAACCACTGAAGGTAAGCAGTCCACTCTGCTCAAGGTACTCCATCGTATCGACGAAAAATGCCGTATGGGTATGGCGAATCGTTTGTCCGATCCGTTCATTCACTTCAGCCGGTGTCATACCATCACGAATAGCCCGTGCCGCTGTAATGGCCACCGAGCCAAGCCCCATGCCGGCCAGCTTACTATCGATGATCTCGATCCGGGTACTCGACGCCGGCAAACGGGAACGTCCGGCCAGTGCTTCACTGTAAATCTCGCCGAGATGCCGGCTCAGATGAATCGAAAAGACATAATCATAGCGTCCTAACAGGCTGCGGTAGAGCGTCTCAAAGGTCGTTGCGTTTGGTTTGACGATCTCGACCCGCTGGTTGCCGCTGAAGAGCTGATCGTAGACCTGATCTTCACTAATGTCAATGCCAATCCGATAAAGACGGTCATCGATACGTGCCAGCAGTGGTACCACTTCAATCTCAAGTTCGTGCGCAATATCAAACGGAATGTCACTTGCGCCGTCGGTAATAACTTTCATTGTAGCCATGGTCTGCCCTGTCTTCCGGAGCGGTTTGCCAAAGCGAATGCAATATGGTATAGTCTCACAAAGTGTGACTATTACAAAGATGTATCTTTCGGAGAGTAAACGTATGGCAACCTGTGAACTTTGCGGTAAAAAACCTTCATTTGGTCATAATGTCAGCTTCTCGAAGCGCCGCACGAACCGCATCTGGCGTCCCAACATTCAGAAGACGACATTGACGGTACCGGGCGGACAATCCGTCCAGGTTCGTATCTGCACCCGCTGCATGCGTACCCTGGTGAAGACACGATAACACATTATCCGATCTTCACTACGAGAGGCCAGTGTCCGCCAGGGACGCTGGCCTCTACGCTTTTTTTCATTATAGCCGATACGATGATGGCACGCAAACAGTCTGCCAAGGCTAGCAATCGCAGATCATCCACCTTGCTTTGGCGACGACCGGGTAATGTGCTGTCAGGTCAGGGCGTTTCGCATAGCTATCTGACAACCCGAAAAAACCAGTCTTTCACTCGCAAACATAGTTGCGAGTGGTATAATTTGTTTGTCGGGGTGAAACGATAACGCAAATCCAAAGGGGTAAGCCATGGCGAGCAAAAAGCAGCGGATCGGCGTGCTTACCAGTGGCGGTGACGCGCCAGGACTCAATGCCGTCATCCGTGCAGTCGTCAAGTCGGCGTCCGGTCTGGGTTGGGAAGTGATCGGTATTCACGATGGTTTTGAGGGATTATTAGGGACAAAGAGTTACCGGGTTCTCACCAATGCTGACGTACAGGGATTATTGCCACGGGGCGGCACAATCCTGCGCACAACGAACAAGGGGCATTTTTGCCCGCGCCGGAGCGATGAGCTGTCAGAGGCCGATCCGTATGTGCGGGCGGTAAAGGCGATTGAGGAGATGGGGCTGCGGGCACTGATCACTATCGGTGGTGAGGGGACGCAGCGGATTGCTCTTGAACTGCATAAATTGGGTGCGCCGGTGATTGGCGTACCGAAAACGATTGATAACGATCTCGCCGGAACTGATCGTACATTCGGTTTCGATACAGCGTTGCAGGTAGCGACCGATGCAATTGATCGCTTGCACACGACCGCTGCCAGCCATAATCGCGTTATGATATTGGAAGTCATGGGCCGACATACCGGTTGGATCGCTCTCCATGCCGGTCTGTCCGGTGGTGCTGATGTTATCCTGATTCCCGAGATTCCATTTTCGATTGAGCGAGTTGCCGAGAAGGTCATGGCACGTGACCATCAGGGTAGCTCGTTCAGCATCATCGTTGTGGCTGAAGGTGCCCGCCCTCGCGGTGGTAGTGAGATGTATATCGCCGAAGGCCGGTTGGGTGGAATTGGTCACTGGGTTGGTGAACAGCTCGAAAAGCTGACCGCCAAAGAGGTTCGGGTCGTCGTTTTGGGCCATTTACAGCGTGGTGGTTCGCCATCGCCCTATGATCGGCTCCTTTCGACCCGCTATGGTGCGGCAGCGGTGCAGGCGGCAGCCCGTGGTATCTATGGCGAAATGGTGGCTCTCCGCGGGCAAGACATTGTGACGGTACCGTTGGCCGAAGCTTGCGGCTACCTGAATCGGGTACGTCCACACAGCGATTTGGTGCTCTGTGCGCGTAGTTTGGGGATTGCCTTCGGCGATGAACTCTGATCACATGGCAGGTTTAGCGACAGGATAAGGATAAAGGTATGACGAGATGATCCGCTACGAGATCGCCGCAACAACTGTGACCACAGCGCCGCCGGAGCGGGTACTGGCGGTGCTGGATGATTTTGGCAACTGGCCGCGTTGGATGCCATCACTTGAACGGGTGCGTATTGAGTTGCCTCCCAACGAGCATCCTCGCCAGGGGTATCGGTTTAAGTTGCACGGTCTACTCGTGCACGCTGATATGGAAGTGATTGATTATACGCCACTCAGTCGGGCAACCCGTTTTCGTATCAGCTTTCCACCGTTTCAAGGTGTTAATCGCTGTCGTCTGATCCCACTAGAGGATGGTCGTTACCGTATCGAGCGTCTGGATCAGTTGGAGTTGCCCGATCTGGTGGCACATCTCATCGATTCGACTCAGCGTAAACGCTTCGAGAAGCTGGCAATGGAATTTCTGCAGGCTTTGCGTCGCGAAGTGGAGCAATCCCCCCATGCAACCGTCGTATCCGCTGCAACAACTGGCCGATCAGATTGAAAGAGCCGGCCTTAATGTACCGGTCGCGATACTTCTGCACATAGCAGCACCGTTTGATGTGGTGTGTAGTCAGATGGTACAGACACTGGTGCCCCTGCTGCGGGGAACTCGTTGGGCTGTCATTGCTGATACGCTCACTGTCCCCGGTCATTGGCCGACATTACGCGATTTGGTGCAGAGTCGTTTGCAACGCGAAGACTGATCAACAGCATGTCTTCAAAACTGATCACGGAAAATAATTGACAAACCCGATCTCGTGGGTTAAACTCAATAAGAAATTGGTCATTAGTCTGTAAAAGATTGCTTGTTGGCGGAAGGAAGGAACGGATATTCATGACCCTGCCGGCAATCTTCTTAATCGTTACACTGGTTGTCGTTGTTGCTCTGGTCTGGCTGCATCATGCCCGTGTACTCTCTGGTCGGCTACCGGAACGTCGGTCGTTACCTGCCTTTGATGTCCTGCGCTCTGCTCTTGCTCGCAGTGCCGAAACCGGGCGACCGGTTCATCTCTCGCCGGGTGCAAGCACCATTGGTGCCGGAGAAGGACAACGGGCCAGTACAGCCGAGCTGTTGGCCGGCTTGAGTATGATAAGCCAGGCTGCTGGCCGGGCTGCGGCCGGAGGAGCAGCAATTGAGGTTAGTTCGGCTGATGCGGTTGCTCATCTGGCCTTACGTGGTGTGGTACGGCAGGCTTATCAGGCCCTGGGGCAGTCTCAGTCGTTTGACCCGCGGCAGATTGAGTTGTGGGCGCATGCTGATGCGATGGCATACGCGACTGCTGTTGCAGCACATTATCAGCAGGCGCAATTGGAAGCCAGTGTGCTCAGCGGAGCATTTGGGCAAGAGGTGTTGCTGGCGGCTGAAACCGGTGCTCAGCGGGCGATACCGCAGGTACTGGGGAGTACTCACCCATCAGCATTGGGTTTGATGACACTCACAACTCCACACGTGCTGGTTGGTGAAGAGCTGTACGCTGCTGATGCACATCTCTCGATTGCCCCCGCCCCACAGGCCCGACTGCTTACTCATGATGCGCTGCGCACGGTGATCATCTGGCTCATGTTGATGGCTTTCGGATACGGTCTGATCCGGATAGCATTTGGATGGACGGCTTTACCGGGATGGTGAGGTAATGTCATCACCATTGCGCAATCCTCGTCAGCTTATCACTGTATTAATTGCTGGAGTGAGCGGTCTGATTGTGCTGCTCGATTTTGTTGGTGCCGGCCCGGCAGTAAGTGCGGTAGCAGTCGTTTTGGTGCGCTGGGCAGCATTGATTACAGCGATTGCGGTTGCAATTGGTGTGTTAAGTGTGTTTTTCGTTCATCTACACCGTGCTCGGAGCAGATCAGCGGAGGCCGGGTATAGCCTTGTACTTCTGGCCGGTATGATTGTGGTGATTGTGGCCGGAATCTTCTACCCAACCCGTACTGCAACCGGTTTGTCGTTACCGGCAACGCTCGCTGATCCACCAATCCGTACTGTTTTCCGTCTGATTTATGAACCGTTAGCCGCCAGTCTGTTAGCGCTGCTTTCATTTTTTGCGCTCAGTGCTATGCTGCGCGCAATGCGTAGTGGCCGCCTCGAGGCTGTGTTTGTGGTGGCTGTGGCGATTATAGCGTTGATTATTCAGTTGCCACCATTAACACTCATTCCAATAATTGGGCAGACGGTACAATGGGTGAATGACTATCTGGTTGCGGCCGGAGCGCGCGGTCTGCTGCTTGGCTCTGCGATTGGAGCGCTGGTGGCCGGAGTCCGTCTGCTAATTGGTTTTGATATGCCGTATGCCGACCGTTGATCCGGTTGGGTAGCGGTACCCGAATGTCTATGGAACACCTACCGCCGTGGTTGCGTAATGTACCTTTGCCTCCACCGCCAACTGACGCCGATGATGAGACGCCGGCCTGGTTGCGCGGTATTGATAGTTTTGCCCCTCCTGAGGCGACGCCAGCAACAGACCATCCTCCTGCCTGGCTTACTGAATCTGAACCAGACTCTGAGGCGGTAGCCGAGTCGGCAAGTGTGCCTGACTGGCTGGCCGAATTGCAAGCAGAGGTTGCCGATCCGCTTGCTGATACCGGAACCGCCGCTGAATGGTTGGGTAGTGTTGAGGCAGAACCGCCAACCGAACGTCCTTCAACATTTGGGGCCACCGGCTGGCTGCAAGGGTTAGGGGGGGAGGCGTCAACTAACCCGGCGATACCGTCTGAACCGCCACCGACGACCAGTTCGCGCCTGCGGATGCCGGTCGGCCCGACCGATTGGCTGCGCAGTATGGGCCATGAAGACGAGGTTGAGTCGGCTCCAGCAGAACAAACGCCAGAACCGGTACCCCCTGATCCAAACGCCGGTGTTCCCGATTGGTTACGTGAGTTAAGTGAAGAGGATGTCTCGCAAGCCTTAGCGTCTTTACCACCAGTAGAGACGACCCCTCCGGTTAAAGCGAAGGAAGCGTCTGAAAAGACTCCAACCGATTGGCTGGATGATTTGGCCCGACTGGCCTCAGAGGATGACTGGGCAAGAGCCGGTAGCGCAAATGCTGAGACGGTTGTTGCAACTGATGTTCCTGACTGGCTGTCTTCCACTCAGCCACCGACTGTTGATCCTTCGGCACCGGCTCTACCGGCCTGGCTTCAGGATGTTGCTGGTGATGAGCCACCTGCTGCACCAGGTTCGGTGCGTCTTGATTTACCTTCCTGGTTGCTCGAAGATGAGTCTTCAATATCATCGACTTCACCTGCAATTCCGCCTGACGCGCCAACGTTGCTGGCCGATAGTCGTGCTGTTGTACCCGGGCAGGAAGGTGTCGATCTGTCTGCTCCTTCGGGGATGACGCCTGCCGGTTCTGAACCTGAAGCCTCTGCCGACATCCCAACCTGGCTGCGCGAAGCCGAGGCACCTGCTGCCGATGCATGGCCGGCTGCCGCTGCCGATGAAGCGCCGGCGTGGTTGCAAGACGAAGCGGCGC
>NZ_DAOTZQ010000043.1:0-9803 GCF_034434295.1 Chloroflexus sp. | reverse complement strand
GGATCAACATCCGGCTCGTTTCCTAATTCCCAATAGCGCACATAGTATGGTGCCTGACTGTATTTTGCAACAACGGCTCGGACAAAGGCCGCGAATTCATCGTGATACTGATCAAGGATGGCAGCACAGATATGATTGCTCCCTGTTGCCCACGACGGATGGTCATCGATGATGGCCATAATTTGCAGGCCGAGGGCATTAGCGGCTTCTACTTCAGCTTCAAAGCGAGTGAAGCTGGGCGCATTCCAGTTAATTGGTGATCCTATAGCAGGCTGAGCTTCGCGCCAGCTCAGGGTGTTGAGGCGTACCCAGTGGGCATTGAGATTGTCAGCCTGGGGGTAGACGCTAGATGCATAAAGCCAGCCGGTGTTTGTCTCAAAACCGAGTGGACGGATGGTGTTTGCCGATACTAATGGAAGATAGATGGTTGAGATGCTGGTTGGAGTTTGAGCCGCTGCCGGTAATGCAATGGCGATCAACCACATCACCAGGACGAAGATGAGACGATGTCGGTACAAGATGCCACCTCGCTGTGCAACTAACGTTGAATGGTCGGTAACCAGATGTTCATACATGTTTGGCGCTGTTCAATAGTATAGGTTCCTCCGTGTGTGATGGTGATTTGGAGACGACTGTAGCTGTCTTGACTGATGACAGGATCACGATACGTTGCAGACCAGATCTCAGCTCCATTCAGCGTGATAATGGTCGAAGCTGTCGGTGGGGGTAGCCAGATACTCCCCTGGGTTCCCGTCGGTGCCTGGATTGTCACCCGTCGTAACTCACAATCCGGCTGTTCCCATGTTACACTAAGAAACCCGGATGACAAGGGAATTTTTCCCGAAGCTGTGCTGACGCCTTGCCAGGCCGGGACTACTTCCCAGCTTGTTGCTCCAGTCTGGCGTGCACCCATAATAACAGTGGAGAGAAACCAGGTCGGGGCACCACTCCAGCTATGTGATTGACTGGTAAACCAG
This sequence comes from Chloroflexus sp., assembly GCF_034434295.1. Taxonomy (GTDB): domain Bacteria; phylum Chloroflexota; class Chloroflexia; order Chloroflexales; family Chloroflexaceae; genus Chloroflexus. The sequence goes on along the minus strand of NZ_DAOTZQ010000043.1, from coordinate 8,826 downwards.
TATTGGTCGGCGAACAGATGCTCCCACCATGTCGTTGTGCCCCGCGCCAGTTGCCAGCCGTAGAACTGCTTGATTAAAGTAAGTGCTTCCTGTATGTGTCCGGTCTTGCTCAGCCCCTGCAAGACCCAGAACATGCCGTAGAGTTGAAGATTTGCTCGTGTTGGATCGCGAATGATGAGGGCAAGTAACGCATCAGCTACAGCCGACACTTCACTATCCGGTACCACATCATATGTCAGTGCCAGAGCCTGGGCATGTGGGCCAGGGGGAATCGGTTGGTCAGTAATGATGGTGGTAATGTACCGACGTGTGGTCTGGTCATAGAGGTAACGGTTGATCTGAGTGCGTAATGTCACTGCTGTACGCTCCAGACGTTCGGCCGTTGCTGTTTCACCAAGAGCTGTAGCAATGGAGGCAGCCGCACGTAACGTTCCGTAGTACATTGCGTTGACTGCCGTTGATTGACCATAGCGGGCATTGGACGCACTGCTGTCAAGATAGGTGGTTTGCCCCCATGGGCCGACCGGTAGGTCGAGGAGACCTGTCGTCGGGTTGTGGTAACTAGCAAGATGATTAAGAAATCGGGTAATGGTTGGCCATTCCTTACGGGCCAGTTCTGAATCACCAGTGAGGCGGAGGTCGTCGGCAATTGATTGCACCCATAACATGCCGTAATCCAGCATTCGGTTCGGCCCTGTATTTGGGGCAAGCGCTGCTGGAATACCTTCGGCGGTAAAAGCATCGCCTATCTGACGTATGCCACGTTGTCGTAAGGCGTGATCGCCAAACGCCACGCGATTGACATGATCGGCAACATACGCATCGCCCCACCATTGTCCCCGTTCGCGCCAGGGTGTATCGGTGTAGGCATCGGTCATGTTGGGGAGCAGACTATCAACACCCACCTGCCAGATACGATTGATTAGTGGATCATCGCTGGTGAATGAACCGATTTGTGTAACCGGGTAGCGTTCTTCAACAACCTGAAGATTGTGCAATTCTACCGGTTCACTGCTCCAGACAGCAATGAGAATATAGCGTCCGGCTCGGGTATCAATGGTGGTGACGGTATGTGAACGGCCATCGAGTCGCCACGAGTCAACCTGATTCCATTCTGGGTGTAACGAGCCAGGAAACGGAAGTGGTATAACGTTTTGCCATAACCGTTCGTCCCAACCGATATCGATGATACTGCCTGCCGCCCCTCTTACTTCGACGCTTAATCGCCCATGGACGGTGCGACCAAGATCGAGTACGAGATACCCACCTCCCGGTTGGAAGCGCACCGTTTGCCACGACTGGCCGATCATGCTAACTGCCTGTGGGTCTGGTTGGGGTGGTGCCAGCAACAATCGTCGTCCGGCGTGTGCGCCAAAGGTCAATGGTGGGATGTTCGTCAAGCCATCTCTGGAAAGAAGGATCGTCCAGCCTTCCGGCTGGTTCTGTAACCCGTTCAGACGCAGGATATGGCTGCCGGCTGAGAGCGGGTACTGGGCAGTAATGACTCCCGGCGGACGATTGATTGCCGGCTGCCAGCTCAGGGATTGACCGTCTACAGTCAGTTGTCTGGTGAGAGCATCGTCGAGACCTAAGAAGGTCAGTACGACCTGGCGATTGACGGTAAGTGGTACAGTCGCTGTTTCCACGCCACCTGCAAACTCTATGGGGATGAATGCAGGATCGAATCGGCCGGTACCGATCACTTCAACCGGGACAGGAACATCAACCAGTTGCGGGATTGAACGGGGAGCAAATTTGGCTGGTGATACACTTACCGGTACTGCAGAGCGCCAGGTTTCGGTACCACCGTTTATTCGCCAGTCAGGTGGGAGAAGGGCTAGATCAACCAGCTCCGTTGGGCCGATCAGGTTCCAGCGGTGAACTGGGGCGGCATCGCTGCGGTACGCGGTGAGCAGATGAGCCTGCCAGTCTGTTCCACTTGCAGTCAGGGTTTGGGTGCCGCTTTGTAACAAAGTCCAGAGAAAGGGCCGTTCTGACTCACTGCGACGATTGTTAGGTGCCCATTGCACACGTACTACAAGCACATGCGATCCTGCTGATAATGTGCCGACCGGTAGCAGATCATACTCACGATGCTGGCGAGAGAAACGAGCCGGCCCGCGTCCGATAAGCCGACCATTGAAATACGCTTCATAGCGTGTGTCGGCAAAGATGGCGAGCGTGACATCAGTTGCCGATGTAGTGAGATCGATTTGGTGGCGAAAGAGCGCGACTTCGTGTTGGGCTGGCGGATCAGTGTGAACCCAAATAGGGGTGGCCTGACAGAAACAAAGCTCTGGCGGCAGTGGATAGACTGGAAACGGCCACAGGCTGGTCAGGATAATCGTGAACGCGATGAGCCACTGCCGCATGGAACATCCTCTACTTTACGTTACCGGTTGACGCGCCGCTACCTCTGCCAGCCAGGCCATCATCTCACGAAAGTAGTGTTCGCGGACGGGTGGAGGAGAGAGGGCTAGATCGTGCAGTCCACCATCAATCGCGATCATGGTCACATCGTCTCCCAGGCATGGGCCATCACGACGCATATGGGCCACGTCGAGAACTACATCAGCGCGTCCCACCTCTGGACTGCCGGCGATAGGCCAGGCCGAGCGTGCTGAATGCGCGATTAGAATGGGGCAACGAATGCCCAATCCACGTCGCAAGCGACGTTGAGCCAGCAGGATGGCCCGTGCTGTGCCCGCCCGCATGGGGATCCCCTGCACCGGTTTCCAGCGTTGATCGAACTCCCATTCGCCGCCGGCGCCGCGGTAGATACTCTCGCCATACACCGGGGAGAGCTTGCCGACGACGCGCGTTGGTTGGATACGCCCAAGCAACATCACCAACGGGATCGATGCCCGGGTTACCCGATCAATAAAAAAGTCAAAGAATGGACTATTGAGCACCAGGGCGCCAATCCGTTCTCGTTGCTGACCTTCGGCGGCGTACAGGGCGGTGATCAGTCCTCCTGCCGAATGGCCGTGTAATACCAGCCAGGGTTGCTGCTGTTCGGTGTCGATCAGGTTTATCGCGGCGTCGAGGAACGGATAAAATTCGGTGATGTCACGGTAGAAACAGGGAATCTGACCGGGTTCCATTGCACGACCGTGGCCGGGCAGATCGATGGCGTAGAAGGCGTAGCCATGGGCACGAAACACATCGGCCAGATGGGTCTGGAAAAAGTAGTCGGAATAACCGTGGACATATAGCACGGCCCGGCCCTGGTTTGGTGGATTGATCTGGCGAATTAACACTGCCCGGCCACTGCGCGAATGGATCGCCCTCGTTTCAAAGCCGGCCAATGCTGTATCAGGAGTCCACTGTTCCCGGTTGGTCGCGATGGTTGTAATCATGACCCGTTCCTGTCTTAACTTGTAAACAATACGATCATGTAGTAGACAACCGGCCCGGTGAAGAGGATGCTATCAATGCGATCCAGAATTCCACCGTGACCAGGAATAATGTACCCTGAATCTTTGACGCCGACCTGGCGTTTGATCAGTGACTCGGCAAGATCGCCGAGCGGACCAAAAATACCGGCGATCACACCCAGAATAGCCGCTTCAAGCAGCGTAATGGGTAGCCCTAACAGGGGAACGCAGAACAGGGCAGTGGCGATAGCAGTAACCATCCCGCCGGCAAAGCCCTCCCAACTCTTTTTCGGGCTGAGGATAGGCGCCATTTTGGTGTGTCCAAAGGCACGGCCAACAAAGAATGCGCCGGTATCTTGCAGCCAGGTGATGGCCAGGGTAAAGAAGACCCAGGCCGCGCCAGGGGGGATGTTGGCGAAGGCCAGCCAGCCGTTCTGTAATGGCAATTCGAGTTGACGTATTAGAAGATAGCTGCTGAGCAGACCGCTCACGTAGTATGCACCGGCGAACGTCAATGCCCAGCTAAGCAGGCTGGTTTGCCGATCCCGGCGAGCAATTTCGGCGATCAGTGCGCCGAGGATCGAAACGACCAGCGCCACCAGGACCAGATCGACAGTTGTGAGCGGTTGAAAAAAGGCTGCCGCGCAGATCAGCCAACCAATGGCAATTCCTTCTATCAGGCGCGGCTGATAACCGCCCTGGCGAAAAATGGCAAACAACTCGCTAATTGCCAGTGTAATAACGAGGCCGGCCAGCAAGGCAGTGGTCGGCGGCCACCAGACACCGGCAATAATCAGTGGTAGCAGGACTACCACACTTGCCACACGAATTGCCAGCGTATTAGCCCGGCTTGGGGAGTCCGCCGAAGCGGCGTTCGCGCCGTCCATAGTCAAGAATTGCCTGATGCAGATGCTCGGGTCGAAAATCGGGCCAGAACACCGGCGTGAACCAGTATTCGCTGTAGGCCGACTGCCAGATCAAAAAATTTGAGAGGCGACGTTCACCACTGGTACGAATAATCATATCGGGATCGGGCAACCCATGCGTCGAGAGATGCGCACTGATCACTTCATCAGTAATCTGATCAGCAGGGATACCACTGGCAACAATAGCCCGCACAGCATCAACAATATCGGCACGACCACCGTAATTAAACGCGATTGCCAGAGTCAGGCCGGTGTTGTGGCGGGTAAGTTCAATGGCGTAGTTTACCTTTTCCCGCAAATGAGGACTGAGGCCACTGAGACGACCAAGGTGACGCAGATGGACATTTTGGGCGTGCAAATTTTGGATCTCGCGGTCGATAAACTCGCCCAGGATTTGCATCAACCCCTGGACTTCGAGCGATGGCCGATTCCAGTTTTCGGTCGAAAAGGCGTACAGGGTTAAGACCCGTACTCCAATTCGGGCACATTCGGTCACGATTGGCCGAATATTTTCTGTTCCGGCGCGATGGCCGGCGATGCGTGGCAGACCACGTTGCTGCGCCCAACGTCCATTGCCATCCATAATTACCGCAATATGTTGCGGAATAGTTACGCCGGCCAGTACATTATCCTCGCTCATACGACAGTGCCTCTTAGTGATGGCTAAACTGCCATCACTTCTGCCTCTTTTTCTGCACCGATATGATCAAGCTCGCGGATGCAGCGATCAGTCAACTGTTGGATGCGTTCCTGACCGCGATGCAACTCATCTTCACTGATCAGCTTTTCGGCTTCCAGCTTCTTCAGATCATCAATGGCATCGCGGCGTTGATTACGGACTGAAATCTTCACCTCTTCGACCCGGTGTCGCACCATTTTCACCAGCTCACGGCGGCGCTCTTCGGTTAATGGTGGCACGGGCAGCCTGATCACCCTGCCATCGTTGCTGGGATTCAAACCAAGGTCTGATTGCTGAATCGCCTTCTCAATCGCCTTGATCATATTGGCGTCGTAAGGCTGGATCACGATCAGCCGTGGCTCAGGGACACTGATGTTTGCCAGTTGATTGAGTGGCATGGTTGTGCCATACGCTTCGACGTGAAGATGCTCAACCAGCGCCGACGAGGCGCGGCCGGTGCGGATCGATGCCAGGTGATGTCGCAATGCTTCAGTGGCCTTTTTCAGGTGTGCCTCATATTCAGAGATTACATCGTTCAGCATTACGCGCCTCCTCGCTGATTACTCACAAGTGTCCCAACGTGTTCACCCATTACAATCCGCTCGATAGTACCGGGTTCAAGCGCATTGAACACGATGATTGGCAGATTATTATCCATACAGAAGGTCAACGCTGTACTATCCATAACCGTCAGCCCACGATTCAGAGCTTCGAGGTAGTGAATATGATCGAAGCGAGTGGCTGCCGGATTGCGACGGGGATCATCATCGTAGACGCCATCAACGCCATTCTTTGCCATCAGAATCACTTCGGCGTGAATCTCGGCTGCGCGTAGAGCGGCTGCCGAGTCGGTCGTGAAATAGGGATTGCCGGTACCGGCGGCCAGAATGATAACGCGCCCTTTTTCCAGATGGTGGGTCGCTCGCCGGCGGATATACGGCTCAGCAACCTCATCCATCTTAATCGCCGTCATTGCGCGCGTGTCGAGACCGTGGCGTTCAAGGGCATCTTGCATGGCCAGGGCATTGATAATCGTGGCCAGCATGCCCATGTAGTGCGACTGCGCGGCATCCATCCCGCGCTCGATGGCGCGATGACCACGCCAGATATTGCCACCACCGACAACGACGGCTACTTCTACACCATGGCGATGAACACGACCAATCTCCTGGGCGAGGAAGTCAAGCATATCGTAACTGATGACCTCGCCGTCGTTGCCTTTGATCTGTTCACCGCTGAGTTTGATTAAAATCCGGCGATATTTTGGCTGTTGCATGGAACAACTCGCAGGTAGCAACGAGCCGGGCAATGCTAGTTTTGTACCGCAACTGCCCGGCTCATCTGATTCTTATGCCCCAACCTCATAGCGGATAAACCGCCGGACCACGATGTTTTCACCCAGCTTTGCGATGGCTTCTTTAATCTTTTCTTCGATAGTGCGTGCCGGGTCTTTAATAAACTTTTGTTCGAGCAGTACCGTCTCTTCAATGAAAGCCTGGCGTGACTGACCACTCTCGGCGATCATTTCATCGGTCACTTCATTGACACTGATAAAGCGCGGATTGAGCGCAACGATGTGCTGGGCAAGGTCGTTAGCCAGTTGGCCAAATTCAGCAGTGCGAGCAACAAAGTCAGTCTCGCAGCTCAGTTCAACCATTGCCGCAATGCGCGAGCCGTAGTGCACATACACGCCAATCAGTCCCTCGTTTGCTTCGCGGGAAGCCTTCTTGGCAGCCGCCTCAATACCACGCTCGCGGAGAATCTCGATTGCTTTGTTAATATCACCGCCAGTCTGCTCAAGAATATCCCGGCACTCCTTAATGCCAGCACCGGTACGCTCGCGCAATTCCTTCACCAATTCAATTGATACTGCCACAGTTGTGCTCCCTCTGCCTGTAAATCTGTATGTTCTGCTGTTGATCCAAATACGAGCGATGTGGATCGTGCGACGGAGGGGCATGCGCCCCCCCGTACACGTCGGTTTGTGCGCACTCGACCGAATATATTATGCCACGTCTCCGGTCAGGCGCCAGGCCGTCCCCAGGAAGTTACTCCTGAGGCATTTCGCGTCGTCGTGTGCCTTCAATGGCGGCATCGGCAATCTTGCCCGCCATCAGGCGAATACCGCGGATCGCGTCATCGTTGCACGGGATCACGTAATCGATTGGATCGGGATCGCAGTTGGTGTCAACCATTGCGACAATCGGGATACCCTCTTTGACGGCTTCGCGTACTGCCAGCTCTTCCTTGCGCGGGTCGATAATGAACACAGCACCCGGCAGCCGATCCATACCCTTCAAACCGGCGAAGACCCGGTTGAGGCGAACAATCTTCTCTTCGAGCTTGGCAGCTTCTGCTTTGGTCAAGCGAGCAAAATCCCCACGATCACGCTGCTCTTCCAGGTCGCTCAGCAGCTTGAGACGGCGTTTGATAGTTGCGAAGTTGGTGAGCGTGCCACCTAGCCAGCGCTGATTGATGTAGAACTGTCCAGAGCGCACGGCCTCTTCCATCACCGCTTCTTGGGCCTGCTTTTTGGTGCCAACAAAGAGAACCTTTTCGCCGCGCGCGGTAAGTTCGGTGATGAACTGATACGCCCGGCTTAGCCCAGCGACCGTCTTTTGCAAGTCGATGATGTGGATCCCGTTGCGGGCGGTGAAGATGTACGGCTTCATCTTCGGGTTCCAGCGGTTCGTTGGGTGTCCGAAATGGGCGCCCGCTTCCAGCAATTCGCGAATTGTGACGACGCGCGGCAATCCGTCTGTCATACCTGTCTTGCTCCTTTTCTGGCTAAAACCACCTCCACCCATTGTGTCTCACAGTCTGGGCCGGCAAATGCCGGAGGAGCGACTGTGCCTCAGGGTGTGCGTATTTGGCATTTTGCTATGCCGACGGGCAGTATAGCATAAGGGAGCGCTGGCGGCAAGCGCTCCCTGACAAAACAGTTGCGAGGGTTGATTATCAACCTAGAGTAGCGATTTCAGCACCTCAAGGGCTGCATCGTAATTGGGTTCCTGCCCGGCCACCGGGACGTATTCGCTATATCGGATCACACCGTTACGGTCAATCACAAATACAGCCCGCTGTTCAATCCGATAAGCCGGTACATACGTGCCATATGCAGCGCCGAAGCTCATATCCCGGTGGTCAGAAAGGGTCTGGATTGCATCGGCGTTATTGGCACCGCACCAGCGCGCCTGGGCGAAAGGTAGATCGGCGCTGACGGTGATGAAGTTGGCCTGGCCGGTCAGGCGAGCTGCCTCTTCGTTGAAGCGGGTTGTTTGCTTGCTGCACACACCGGTATCCAGCGAGGGAACTACACTGATCAGGAGGGGCTTACCGGCAAAATCACCTAGCGTTACCTGCTGCATTTTGCTGTTGATCAGTGTAAAATCGGGGGCTTTGGCTCCCGGTTTTAATTCGGGGCCGACAACTGTTTGCGGACCGAAGAAGACGAACGCATCCGGGCGCTCGATAGTCATAGTGATGTACCTTTCTATTTCAAGATAGATCCTGCAAGAGATAGTGTAGGAAAAGGAGCGCTGTCTGTCAATACGTGCGGATTTCTCCGCACGGAGAGGGTGTCAGGTTGGTGAGGTGCAGTTCGTTGGATGTTGTTACAGGTAGCCTGGTTCGCAGCAAGCGGGTTGGCAATGGGCAGGCTGAAAGCCTGCCCAAGAGAGAAGAACGATACCATCCAGCGCAACACACTGCCTGATTGACCAGATCTGCTTCAATTGCCGCTGGTACGTTACGAAGCTGCCGCAACCGAGGTTGACTCTGCCAGCGAGCGCCGTCCGTCGGTGTAGTTGCGTAACACCGGTACTTTTGCCGCTACAATCCCGGT
>NZ_DAOTZQ010000042.1:0-3923 GCF_034434295.1 Chloroflexus sp. | reverse complement strand
GCTGAGTCAGGTAGTGCTGGAAGGTAGTTGGCTTGGGACTGCCCAGGATTTTGGGTACAACCGGCTCGGCTGCCAGCCAGATATTGGACTGACCCGGTTCGAGCAGCGCATCGCACACAAAGATACGGCTGGCGTAGGCACGTGCTTTACCTTCACCCTGGGATTTGCTGTAGCCGAAGATCGCTTCGGCAAGATCGAGATCTTCTTCGCGACGTAGCTCGTTTGGCACGAAGTCAATTGGCTTATACCGATAGGGCAAGCGCATCATCATGGTGTGACCAAAGAAAACGAGTTGGCCGTTTTCCATCAGATAGAATACAGGTTGGCCGTTGCGCAAGACGCCGCCTTTCCCTAACAGGTTTTCCTGCTCCTGGCTGATTTGATCCCTGTACGCTGCAATCAGCTCATCGGGGATGCGAATTGGTTTGACCTGATCGTCTGGCGGATAGATGACAGCCTCGCTGCATTTTGAAGCCATCGGTCCGCTCCGCACCAATGCACCCTCGGTCAGTTCGGATGCTGGCGTGGCCGAGGCCCGGATTACTTTGGCGTATTTGATACGCAGGAAGCCGCCACGTACATCCTGGTAGTCATATGGACCAGTCTGGAAGTAGATCTTCGATGCGTTCTTGCAATCAGGAATCTGCGAGAGATGTGCAGGAATGCTGTCGCTCCGAATACGTGCGAAGGTAGTTCCACCGATCTCTCTGGCAGGGTGGATGAAGAACTCGCCGCGATCTTCTTTAATGTACCCGGCTCTGACCAGCGGCGTGTAGTGCCAGGCCATTTTTCCACTGCGATTGGGGCGCCGAGCATTTTCACACATGATGCGGTCACGGTATTTTTTGCCGTGAGTGGTGGTATCACCGACCGCCCGGTAGACCAGTAATTGATCCGAGACCCACTGCACTTTGCTGTAGCTGATGATCTCTACAAGCTGACGTAACATTCCGCGCAGACTACTGCCCGGAATGCGTGGGGTCTTATCCGGATCGATGGAGAAGAAATCTGGCTTGTTGCGCACTCGTTCACGCCAGGGCACCTGCTCATCCTCGCCGCACTCCTGGCGCTCAAACTCTTCAGGGGTCAGCGGTGCACGCACGTAGATCGGCGAAGCGGTGGTAATCACACACTCAATAGTGCCGCTATGCCGTTCAAGATCGTAACGATCCTGGTCCGGTAGCGTATCCGGATCGATGGTAACGATCTTCTCCGGCAGTGGTACAAAATTGTAGGGTGCTCTGGCAATCTCTTTAGTGGGGTTTACGTGCCTGGGAATGTTCATAAGCATCTCCTTATGCTTCCGGTAGAAGCTGAACCAGACGGCTTAGCGTAATACTGGCTTCACCATCCTCATTTTCGGTGATATAGTGACGCACGCGCAGGCGTAGCTGGTGATGCCTGAGCTGTTCGCGTGTTACAACAATCGGAACTGCGTGACGCATACCCTGAGACCCCTCACGTAATAGTGTGAAACCGTTCATGGTGGCTTCCACGGTATCACCCCACAGAATCTGATCTTCGTCGATGATGTCATCATCATTACCCGGAACATCGGCAACCAGGCGAGCGCGCCAGCCATTGTCGTCGCGCCAGAGCAACAGCTCTCCCGCCGGGCTGAACAGACGCGCCTGTTGCAGGGTTGAGGGATGGAGCGGTGGAGATGCCGGAGCGATGCCATGCGAGGTATGCAGCGCACTATTATCGATACGACCCCAGATCACACCGTCGTCGGCGTGGGCGAGCAGGTAGCGCAGGTTATAATGCTGCGCCTGTTTCACCATCCAGGCAGCCGGATCGGTGTTGCATTCATCGTTCACAGGAATGCCGGTAAGCTGATAGGGGATCTTTGTCATCGCTTTACCCCCGCGTGAAAGACTGCAACGTAATGCTCAAGAGCATGACGGTCACTCACAGTCAGACGTTTGTCGTCAGCAAGGCTGATCGTGAGTGGCTTCCCTTTGTGCTGAGGTGTTTCAATCTCTGCTCTAACACCCTTCAATCGTCCGCGACCGATGCCGGCTTCACCTCCCAGCGGTAAGTCACCGGTCCACAGATCTTTGAGCAATAACAGCAACAATCCGATCTCGGCATCTCCAGGGTTACGGAGCGTCAGATCAACGGTGACAAGGGTGTCGCTCTTACCAAAGACCGGCTGTTCATTGAACAAACCCGTTCCGTGGACGCTGCCGGTAAAACGGTCAATGCGAATTCGGTTCTGTACCAGATTTACCGGGTTCTCGATCACTGTTTCGTTGACAACGAGGCGACTCGAGCGAGCCCTTTGTTTTTTGTCGCCAGTGATCTCGGCAGGGCCGAAGATACTGTCAATCATGGTCTGGGCCTGCTTATCATCGGCAATTGTGCGCAGAATACGCCCGGCACGATGGCGTAGCGCACCCGCCAGGCTGGTACCTGAAAGAACCGGCTTGCGCGTTCCACCTGGCCGGGCGCTATGCAGGTGTACGGTATCCGGGCCACGATCCTGTTCATCGAACCCGGCACGGATCAGGATGGAACCGTCAACGACAAACTGTGCCCGGATCCGGCAGAAGCTACGTCTGTCGCTACTATCCGCGAGAGTTACATTCAGGAGACTGGCAATGCTCTGACCAGATCGCTGTTCACTGCCGGTGGCGTATTTCCAGTCAGGATGATCTTCTGCTAACCAGGCCAGCAAACCGGCAGGCTTTGTGAGATCGTAACGGGTAACACGCCATTGCGTAACCCGACACACACCAAAACCGCGTCGCTTCCGTAGCCCGATGTCTATCTCACCTGCCTCAAGCCCCTGAAGAGCGAGGGCAAGCATTTGTTTTACCTGCTGCTGATTGTCACCCTGACTGAGGAGCAGTTCCATGCGAATAGGGAAGGTTGTGCCGGCTTCCAGAAGCTGAAGGTCGTACTTGTAGCCACGCGGAACCCCATTATCGAAATCAACTTTCGCGGTGCGCGTTATCGGGTCAATGCGCACACCATCGCGTAGTTCGATCTTTGATGCCTCACCCAGGGCATCATCGATAATCAAAGCACTTTGATCACCGTCGTCGTTGCCCTTCTGCCCGCCAAAAAGCGCTTCAATCAATCGATCTGTAGTCTGTTTCTCGAAACCGTGACGGCGCTCATGAAGGTAGTTGCGCAGCGCACCCGCCAGCGACGTGCCCGGTAGCAGTGCTTTTCCGGTCACTTCGTCCAGCAACAGTGGCATATCCACAATGCCATCGGTATCGCCGTTGCCCAGGTGGGTTGGGGTTTGCAACACCAGATCACCCTCGATGATCCAGCGTTCGCTAATCTGGCGAGATGTTGCCAGGGGATGCTTACTCATTGACGGCCTCCATCTTCCCTGCGGCGATCTTTTGCCAGTCTGGCGAGAACACCGTCGATCAGGCGGATCGTGTACTCACGGGCCAACTCTTTATCGTCCCTGGTACTAACAAGCACATTGGCACCGATGCGTTTGGATAGAGTTTGAGCGCCGATCTTGTCCCAGACGGTCTCTGGCTGACTCAGACGCTCTTCCAGCCATTGCGACAGCCGTTCCTCCGAACCGAGACGTGTTCGATCAAACTGATCTCTGACAGAGCGACGTGTCTTAATGTTCTCCTCCAGATATTTTTGCAACCGTGCGAGATCGCCGCCTGGTAGCGCTTCGCGGGCGATAATCCGCAATCTTGATAGCTGAGCGTTAGAAATGGATAGATGTTCAGGACGAATATCGTTGATTGCCTTGCGAAGTTTAGCATCCAGCTCTCGACGCAACATACGCATAGCCATCTGCTGTGCAATATTGCGTGCCGGGCCATCAAGGTTCGGCGCTGATTGTTCAATCAGACTCGCCGCCGGAGGATCCACCCTGATCAACTGCGTCTCAGTCTGCCAGTTGAATGCGAGACGGCCAAAACCCTCAGCCCGTCGCTCGC
>NZ_DAOTZQ010000041.1:0-53037 GCF_034434295.1 Chloroflexus sp. | reverse complement strand
ATCACCGCCGGGGCAGCAGCGCTCGCCAATGCGATTCGCGATGCTACCGGTGCCCGTATCTACGAACTGCCTATGCGCGATGAAGTGGTGTGGCGGGTAATACAGAGCAAAAGGGAGTCAACAAGCAATAGTTACTGAATCTACAAGTAACAAATGATCGGGTATGGTTGTTCACCATATCCCGATCATCATTCACGACTCGTGGTAATACCCCTATAGAATCGCCTGGCCTACACAAGATATACCACCGTATGCATTGACACAGTCCACACCTGTGAGTATACAGCTCACACGAGTGCCCATGCGTTGTACGCTGTAGATCGCTCTGCTACTGAACGCGCATGGTATTGCGCCCCAGGCCGTGCCCAGGCGGATGAATTGTCGGCGCTGTTGGAACTATTCTTATCCCAACACATTAGAAGCGTTCTCAAGGCAGCAGGCGTGTGCTATGGCGAAAAACCGATCAGGAATGGGCGGCTGCCTTTGCCTGACGCACAATCTCGGCAATCTGGCCGAGATGATCGTAGGCGTGGGCCAGCCCCAAGGCAAATCGTCCACGCGCATCAACCGGCGGCGCACCCCGCCAAGGTTCGACAATGTAGTCGAGATGCGGATGGTCGGGCCACATATTCAACGACGCATGGAGCATGCGGCGACTCTCGGCGAGACGCTGACGTACCTGGGACATTGTCGTGACGGTCTCCCAGGGCACTTCATAGCGCGAACGGCCATGAAATGGCACGCCACGTGCCATTTCGGCGGCTAGAAACGCCGACTCCTCGCACGAAGCAGTGAGATGAACGATCACATGGCCGAGTGTCCATGCCTGGTTAACTGCATTCGGATCACTGGCAAATGGATCGTGCGCGTTGGGATCAACCGGCTGAAATGTCACATCCGCATCGGTACAGTCGGTAATCAGCCGTTCGACCGTGTCGTACATCTCGTCGGTCTCGGCATGTAAATCGGCTACGGTTAAACCATCTACCAGTTGCTGAATGGTACGCTCACGACGATACACAGCAGCGTAGTCGAGCATATCCTCTCTCCTTTTGGACTCACCTCGGGTTACGTATCAGACATCAACTTGATCACCTGACAATCTCGATCCGCAGATTATGAGTGCGGACGTGCAGGTTCCGCACTCATGCGATACAGTCCACATACGACTGATAAGACCAACAGAATCGCAAGTTACTGGACAAGTGCTGATAGCCGGTCTATCCTCACTGTCCCAACCGCTCAAGCAGCATACAATAGGCGGTTTGTCCCTTGCGGAAACTGCTCAAGCGGAAGAATTCATCGGGCGCATGGAAGCGTTCATCGTCCAGGCCAAAGGCAAAGTTGCTGGTATACGCACCGAGCTGGCGCTGGAAGAGGGTACATACCGGGATCGAACCACCACTCCGCACGTAATACGGCTCACGGCCGTACAGCTCAATCAGGACTTCACGCACGGCGACATTGCCCGGATCGTCTTCGGGAATGAGGTAGGGGAAGGCCTGAAAGGCAAGTGGTGTCACGGTCACGGTTACGCCGGGTGGGGTATGTCGCTTGATGTGCGCCTGCAATAGATCGAGGATGACCTGGGGTTCCTGATCGGGCACCAGCCGACAGGTTATTTTGGCGTGGGCTTCAGACGGCAAGACAGTCTTGATACCTTCCTGTTGGAAGCCGCCCCAGATACCGTTAACTTCAAGTGTTGGCCGCACCCACTCACGCTCACGCGGGGTAAAACCGGCTTCACCGAAGAGGGCCGGCACGCCGAGGGATGATTTCAGCTTCTCTTCATCGAAGGGAATGGCCGCAATCCGCTCGCGGTCGGCAGGGGTCAGTGGTCGCACCTGATCGTAGAAGCCGGGAACGGTGATCATACCATCGTCCGAGCGCATCGAGGCGAGGATGTGCACCAGCGCATGTATCGGGTTCTGCACGACACCACCGTACATGCCCGAATGCAAGTCCATATTTGCGGCACGCACGTCGATCTGTAATCCACAGCCGCCGCGCAGACCAACCAGAATCTGAGGCTGATCCTCGCTCCACTGTCCACCATCGGCGCTTAAGACGAGATCGCACGCAAACCGTTCACGCTCGTGCTGCAGGAACGCCGGAATCTGCGGACTACCAATCTCTTCCTGGCCCTCGAAGAAGAACTTGATATTGACCGGTAGCGATCCGCTGCTGCGCAGCAGCGCCTCCACTGCCAGGATTGGAATGAGCATGTTGCCTTTATCATCGCTCGCACCACGAGCATAGATGCGGTCATGTTCGATATGCGGCTCGAAGGGCGGGTGTGTCCATAGATCGAGAGGATCAACCGGCTGCACATCAAAATGGCCGTAGATCAACACTGTTGGCTTTCCCGGCGCGTGCAGCCAATCGGCATAGACGACCGGATGACCACCGGTAGGCAGGATCGCGACATGTTCCATGCCGGCCTGAGTCAGGCGATTTGCTACCCATTCGGCAGCACGTAGCACATCCCCGGCGTGGGCTGAGATGGCCGAGATGCTGGGAATGCGCAGAAAATCAACTAACTCGGCAAGAAAATGTTCCTGATGTTCGGCAAGATAGCTCTTCCAGTCTGGCATGGCGACCATTCTCCTCTTACAATACAGGCAGGCGAGTCTACGCACTTCGCCTCGGTATCATCATTATAACGGAGATTACGATGAACACATCACTTGCTCGTCCAATATTTCATTTGCAACAGATGGGGGTAGTGATTGGGTTGCTGGCAACTATTGTGACCAACATTCTGGCGAATACGTTGCCACTCAACGGGCAGACCACCGGCGAGATTTCAGACCGCTACCCTCTTTTTATCACACCGCCCGGCTATGTGTTTTCGATTTGGGGCTTGATTTATATCGGTCTTATCGGTTATGCAACCTATCAGCTTCTTCCGACGCAGGCAACCAATCCCCGCCTGCGAGCCGCCGCGCTCTGGTTCGGACTGAGCTGTGTCGGCAATATAGCGTGGCTCATCTTCTGGCACTACAATCTGCCCCTGCTCTCACTACCGGCAATGCTGATTGTGCTGGTGGGGCTGATTGGCGTCTATCTGGCACTGCGTGGCCCCGGCCCAGCGGAGGTTGGTGAGCAGTGGCTGGTACGGCCAACGTTCAGCCTGTACCTGGGCTGGATTTGTGTCGCCACCCTGGTCAATGGTGGTGTCCTGCTGTACGAGCTGGGCTGGCGCGATACCGGCAGTGGTGGGATTGTGAGTGCAATGGTTCTGCTGGGACTGGCTGCCGGTTTGAGCTGGTGGTTTGTCTACCGCTGGCAAGACGGGGTATTGCCACTGGTGGTCGTCTGGGCGTCCAGTGGAATCGCGCTCAAACAAGCGGCTGTCGTGCCGCTCGCCACGATGGCGTGGGTGGTAGCGCTACTTACTGCGGGGATGGCGGTCATGGTGGGAGTGAAGGCGATCAGGAAATGAGGATTGGCATGGCAGGCGGTAGCTGCTTGCCGGCCAGCAGCGATTGCCCTTCACCGATTTGCACCCTCTCTGACCACCAAAGCACGCAGGCGACCGACACGTGCCCTATTACCGGCAGAGTATGCAAACCCTTGACTCAACTCGTCACAGACCAGCAGAAAAAAAAACAGGCATCGCTAATCTGCATATTTGGACGGCGGGGAACACCAGGTAAGGAAAGACAGAACATATGAGTGCAGGCAAGAGATAGGTACCGACAATAGCGTAGAAGTCTGCATCGGGGACTCCTGATGCGGTAGACGTTGTGTCAGCTCATTAATACCGGCCACCGGGAGAGGTATGCTATGGCAACCTCCTGACGTAAGGCTTACTCTGCATCCGACGAATTTGCCTGGTCTACCAGCAGTGCTGTCCGCAATGGATGGCCCATCATAAAAATGCGACGTTTGATGCGTCCTTCAGCCGGGAGGTTCTTTTGCAGAGCCTCTAACAGATCGTAGATCGCCCGACGTACTTCCACGAACTCCTGCTCTGTAGCATAGAACGTGTATTCGCGGGCAATGATGTTATTCAGATCAGGTTCGCCACGCTCCAGTACATAATGCGCCAGGTCTTGTGCTACCGACGAGCCGTATAACTGAACATGGTCGGCGAACTGCTCTAACCCGCCAGGCTGAAAAACATCTATTGGGCCAATCAACCCTTCCTCGGCGATGAAGAAGCGCTCTTCGATCCCGTGAATATGACGTACACGGGCAACACGCACCACGCCTGCTTCCAGCATTTTGTGTACGTGTCGGTACAGCGACGGTTTAGGAATGTCGGGCAGGACACGTGACAATTGATTGATGGAGAGTTCAACCCCGGTGAGCGCCTGAAAGATGCGCATGCGCGCCGGGTGATTCACAACGGCAAAGTTTTTGAGTGGCATAAGCAGAACCTTTCAGGTATATCAACTTCAAAATCGTTATCAAAAACGATAACATAAAGAATGCCAACATGCAATACCCTTTATCTGGCTGATAGACGCCAGACGATATGACGCAGGTTACGAACCGGAACGAGAGTCCGCTGGGAGCTGCGTCTGATCGTAAGCACGGTGGATGCGGCAGCATGGCGGCCGCACGCCAAACTTCGCGATATGGGCAATGCTGGCTGGTAAGCGCATAATGGAGGCGGCAGTTTGGCTGCCGCAGGCCACGCGACACCGATCACGACCGGCACGGGAGTCCGCTGGGAGCTGCGTCTGATCGTGAGCACGGTGGATGCGGCAGCATGGCTGCCGCACGCCAAACTGCGCGATATAGGCAATGCTGGCTGGTAATGGTATCCTCGCCAAAACGTAAGACTACTGCTTGTGGTGATGCGTCTAATAGTTGTTCAACTCCCTGTAATCTTTCGGTGGTGAGAACGCTAACCGTCATCGTTCGTAGGGATGAAACCGTTTTGTCGGTGACCCGTAAGGAGACTCCTATGACGATGATTAACCGTTCACGCCTTACCATCTTCGCGCTGTTGCTTACCGGTATCCTGGGGAGCATTGTCGCTATTTGGAGCTGGTCGGCCAATGCCCAAACCGCCAGCCTCACTGTTTCACCAACTGTTGCCCGACAAAACACGACGGTGACGCTGTACGGCAGTGGTTTTGTGCCCGGCGAGAAGGTGAGTATTTGGATTACCTATCCCGACTATACAGTCTACGGGGTGACGGTGCTCACCATCGATGAGCGTGGTCAATTCAGTCACCCGTACCTTCCCGATTTTCTCGGCGCAACGTTTACCCCAACCGGGCGCTACACTTACACCGCTCGCGGCTGGCAGAGTGGTCGTGAAGCCTACGCCAGTATCGAGGTTGACATTGCGCCCGCACCCGGCACTACGGCCGGTGTTCAATTGACGGTTGATCGGGCCGTACAAACGCAGGGGAATACCTTCAGCTTCAGCGGTAGTGGGTATAAACCCGGCGAGCGCGTTGCCCTCTGGCTACGGTATCCGAACAATGCAGTTGCCGATCTCGGTGTCCAGATTGCCGATGGTCAGGGACGGATTGGGCTGGCTATAGACAGTAACGGTGTGCCGGTCGGTCGATATGCGCTGACAGCACGTGGCTTGCAGAGTGGCGGTAATGGTATCGTTGAGTTTGAGGTGCAGGTTGGTGATGCTCTCCGTCCACGCGGTACTGCCGGGTTAGAGGTCGGACTGGGCAGCAGTCAGCAACGCAGTGCAGTGTCATTACGCGGCACCGGTTTTCTCCCCGGCGAGGTGATTACGATTTGGACTACCCGACCTGACTACTCGACCGAGTGGCTCGCTGATGTGACGGCGGCAGCCGATGGCTCGTTTACAACTGAACTGTACCTGAGTGAGCAGAATCCGGCCGGGCGCTACGCTTTCAGTGCGTATGGTAATCGCAGCGAGCGACGGGCAGTGGCTGAGTATACGTTGCTTCCCGGTCGCTAATTGTTTACCTGTTGTTTATCTGCGCTTGATCCATTCATCACAAGTTCTTGAACAAAGCGGGCTACACTAAGTACGGCAAAGATATCCTGATCATATGATCAGGATTGAAATGTGTGCCGTATTACAGAACAAAAGGGAGTGTAGCCCGTGGACTCACTACTCACCGCTGCCGATCTCCACATTCATACTACAGCCAGTGATGGTACCGCCTCACCAGAGGCGGTTTTATCGTATGTAGCAACCGAAACCGATTTGCGCGTGATTGCGATTACCGACCACGATACGCTGCGCGGAGCACTCCACGCCCGTGAACAAGCATCGCATTATGGTATTGACGTGATCGTTGGCTGTGAAATCTCGACGCGCAGCGGTCATCTGCTAGCACTGTTCATTGAGCAGCCAGTTCCGGCGGGTCTGAGTGTTGCAGAAACCGTCGCTCGGATCCATGATCAGGGTGGCATGGCTTTCGCGGCCCATCCCTTCGGCATGCTGGTGCCTTCTATCGGACGACGGCACCTGCTTGGCCCAGAGCGGACTGATGTTGATTGGATGCAGCTTGACGGCATCGAGGTCTTCAACGCCAGTCTATGGAATCCGATGAACAATGAGCGAGCGGCTCGATGTGCTCAGCGATGGGGGTTGATACATATCGGCGGCAGTGATGCCCACAATCTTACAATGATCGGTGCCGGGCGCACGCTCTTTGCTGGCACCAGCGCAGCCGATCTGCGGCGGGCGTTACAGCGACGCGCTACACTGGTGCACGGAAAGTATTGGGGATGGCGCGGGGTTGCCGGTGTGGTGCGCGAGCGTGTATGGCGACAGTTCGGGCGACCGGTCGAGTCTGTATCATAAATCCAGGTTGCAATCTTATATCACCACAGAGACACGGAGGACACAGAGGATGGACACTATCCAGGTTGCCACCTCAGAGCATGACGGAGCGCATCTACGGGAACTGGCTGCCACCTACATAGTTTACACAGGTACGTTCGACGATGTTGTGCGCAGCGTCGTGCTGTTCACATAGCAGTCAGTCTTACGTGGCCGGCTCACAGCGTAGGCGGCAACTTGGGTTATCATAATCCAAGTTGCTACCTTTATCACCACAGAGACACAGAGGGCACAGCGAATAGGTACAAGCCGGGTTGCTACCGTAAGGCGTGGCCTAACCCATCCATAGGAATTGGCTACTACCCACATCATTCACGCGGTTGCGCCACACGGTGTTGCGTGTAACGTCACGTTATTCATCCTGACAGTCAGCCTCTATAGCCTGCTCATAGCATAGGTGGCAATTTGAGTTATCATAACTGTGTAACCATGGCTCGGCCTGGACGCAGACGCCGTTCTTTAGTGCGCCCATTCGCCAATCGCTGGCCCGGTCTCAAAAAAGATTGCAGGTAGCAGGTTCAGCCGTCGGCTCAGCCAGGGTAAGGTAGTTTGCAGCAAGTGACGACGCACCTGCGGCGGGAGCAACGCGCCGGTCATTGGGCCAATGCGCACTACCCCAGCGCTTCGACGGCGAAGCAACGTGACAATCCAGGCTGCTAGCTTTGCCCGGTGCCAGATCAGGGCGGGTGAATGTTGCCAGGTGGCAAGGAAATCGGTCAGTTCATCAAGTTCGAGCGGTGGAAAGTCGGTGCGCTTACCCCAGTGTTCCCTGTGGTGCTGGATGGTCGCGGCCAGTGCCTGCGCCGCAGCATCGAGTACAGGACGCCGGCGTGATTTCACTGCTGCCGCCAACGGCAACAGGAACGCCCGTGTGCGCCAAGCGATTGTCAGCACATCATGCAAATATTCGAGACTAGTCACAATCTGTTGGGCCAGAGGGTCTGACGAGGGAGCTGTAGCAGTGACGTGATCGCGAAGACGCTGCGCCTGCTGCACTGCCTGTTCAGCCCGGTTTATCACCGGCTCGATGGCAGTCAGTGATTCGGCAAGGTATATCCAGACCGGCAGCGCGGCGGTGGGATGCATCCACCAGACCCAAAGCAACGAAGGGGTTACCATCCCTTTGACGTTTGTCAATGCCGGCAAACGTCCGAAATACCACCCCTCTTCGATCAACTGCTCAGAAATAAGGTAAGCAGTCGCAACAGCTTCGGCAAATGGTGGACTGTAGTTCGCCAGTCGCTGCGCAAACCAGGTGCGCACGAAAGCTTCAGCATCAATATCGGGCTGACGGGCAAGCGCTGCAGTCACCGCACTGCTGGCTTCAGTCCAGAGGTTCCAGCCGTTTGGTCCGAGCGTCGCGCCCCCGCCACCCCAACCACCGGTGCTGTTCCATGCCCAGATACCCACGCACTGCGGACTGGTTGCTGCCCGGCGAATCGCAGCGCTGTGCAAATGAACCACGCCGGCAGGAACCAATCCAAATAACTCATATTCGCGGCGATTCTGCACTTCGACCAGTTGACGAGGGCCAGGCAAGCCCAGGGTTGGATTGGGCGGCAAGAAACGAAAGAAATCAGCCGGTGTATGTTTGATCAAAACCAGGAGGTGTGGATCATGCTGATCGGCAAATACTGCCGCATAGCGGGCCGGTGATGAGATGAGATCACCCGCCTCACCGATTCCCAATGTCCAGGTGCGGATGACCAGATGGCGATCAAAGGTTACGCACACCGGAAGCAGGGTCGCAATCAGGTGACGGATCGTCGCTACATCGTGATACAGCAGGTGTCCGGTATAACCGGGGATGTCATGCGCACCACCGGTCTCACCGATCCGGATTATTACCCCCTGCACCATTGGCAGGGCCGAAAAGAGATCGATGAATGCAGCCTGATTGATCGCTGTCAGACGAGGATTATCGGCGGTGAGCGCACCGGCAACCTTGCGCAACTCAGACGTCATCCACTGCATATCAGTGGTAACGTAGACCTGCATCCCACGCTTCGCCGCCTCAGTGAGAAGTGGCCACAAAGCCTGTTGGTAGGCCAGTGCCCGTAGACGAAAAGGGCTATCGGGTGCATAGTATTGCCGGGGTGCCTGATCGAAGGTCACCAGGTGCGCCAGGTTGTCAATCACTATACCGGTGTAGCCCTGAGCCTGTACCGCATCCAGATACGCCAGGGCGTGCTCAACACCACGTTGCAGGCGAGCCTGATCAACGTAAGGCGGAGAGGGAATATCTATCTGATTGAACGGAAATGACGACCAGTTCCGCACCGGCGCAGACTGATCGACGAATGGACCACTAATGTCTACCAGACGAAGAGAGAGCGGCATTGTCAATCACCGTTAGGTCGTAGTTAAGATGTTGTTAACGGAGTATTATATCGGGTCGAGACCAGATTTCAAGGGGAGATTGCTTATTGAACATTCACAGTTTGTTAGCGGTGTGTTAATGAAGGCAGATGCGACTGTTCACGGCTGAGGTGGTGCCATTCCACAGCGACGAGCAGTACAGGAACGGACGGCAACGCCGGTGCAACGATGCGAGTCGTTCAGGGGGTGTTTGCGTGTATGCTACCGGGTGAGCGTAATACGCTGGTGCCAGGTCCGGTAGTGATCGGCGACACGCCCCCTCCCCCTCCCGCTGGGGGCGGGTGTCGCCGGGGTGAGGTGCTGTGGCCAGCAGGGTTCGCCGACACGCCCCCTCCCCCTCCCGCCCCCGCTGGGGGCGGGTGTCGCCGGGGCGAGGTGCTGTGGCCAGCGGTGAAGAGCGATTAGCGTCTCGCCCTTCACCCAATACGCAGATGAAACCATCACTGATGTACGTCAAACGCTAGACTGGCGTGAGCGTGGTGCTGGAATATACTCAACCGATGGTCGGCGCTGAGCCGTTTGTGGGTAGAGCGCCATGATCTGATAAATCTCTTCTGGCATCTCAGTGCTGATCGGCAAACCCAATTCGCGGGCTTCGCTGACCGTAATCGGATAGTCGTGAGTCCATACCCCACTGGCCAGGGTATGGGCTACCTCTTCGGCCCGTTCAACCGGCATCTTATCACGCAGTAACTCACAAACGGTGCGCTTAACCTGGCGAATAGCCTTTTCGGCAATATCGGCCATCATCAACGTCTCGTCATCAATCTCGCTCAGGGGTTTGCGCTCAAGAACACTCAAGATCGAAGCGGCTGGGTGCTGGCCCAACTGTGGATCAACCGGCCCCAACACGGCATTCTCGTCCATCACAATCTCATCGGCAGCCAGCGCAATCAAGGTTCCGCCAGACATTGCATAATGCGGAACGAAGACAGTTACCTTCGCAGCGTGTTTGGTGAGGGCACGGGCAATCTGTTCGGCAGCCAGTACCAACCCGCCCGGCGTATGCAGGATTAGATCAATCGGAATATCGCGATCCGTCATCTTAATCGCCCGCAACACCGCTTCAGAATCTTCGATGTTGATATAGCGCACCAGCGGAAAACCGAGCAGACTCATAGTCTCCTGACGGTGAATCAGGACGATCGCCCGACTCTTACGCTTTCGTTCCAACTGTTCGAGCAGACGTTGACGCGCAGCATCGAGCATACGCTGCCTGATCACCGGCTGCAACGATGAGATGATGAAGAACAACCACAGCAGTGAAAAGAAATCCATACAACGCTCCTCACATCACACTCACCAGGGATAATACTCATCGAGATAGTAGCGTCGTACATAACGCCGCTGCCGAAATAACGGAGCCAGCACCAGGCCGGCCACAAACCCACCAATATGCGCCCACCACGCTACACCACCCATCTCCTGAACATCGATGATAATGGAGAAGAGACCATTTGCCAGTTGCGAAATAAACCAGAGACCCAGGTAGATAATAGCCGGTATCTCGACCAGCCATGGCAAGAAAAAGATCGGTATCAGCGTAACTACCCGTGCTGTTGGAAAGAACAGCAGATACGCTGCCAGTACACCACTCAACGCACCACTGGCACCAACGGTAGGAATCGGTGAGGTCGGATTGAAGAGGATGTGCGCAAATGCGGCAGCCACGCCACACAGCAGGTAGAAGATCAGATAACGCTGACTCCCCATCCGATCTTCAACATTGTCGCCGAAGATGTACAGTGCCAGCATATTGCTGAAGAGGTGAAACCAGCCGCCGTGCATAAACATCGAGGTGAAAATGGTGAGCAGTTGGGTAGGATCAAGCGGATTGGCAAGCAAGCGTGCCGGTACGAGGGCCAGGGTCGCGACCCAGGCTTCGGTAAGCCGGTCATTCCCAACCATCAACAGGAAGACGATAACATTCGCTACCAGCAATGCCCAGTTTACCACCGGAAATGTACGGGAAGGGATGGTGTCTGTAAGGGGAAGCATACGATTCCTTTCTGCCAGTCTTGCCCTGGATTGGAGGTTCACATATGACGGTTCAGAACCTATTTCAAAAACGTCTGCTAGCTGTTATCTCATTCATTACTAGCCGACTTTATGATTGTGACAAGCACACCCAGCATCGTGTGACGGGCAGGGTCAATGGTGTGACGCACACTGGATCGTGAGCACGACTGCTGTGGCAGCCATGCTACCGCACGCCAAACGGTGCGACACACGGGTATGACAGGCGGGCAAGGCAACCAATCCAGCTTATGCCAGCATGACCGGAGCTGTGCTCTGCCAACGGGCCAGGAGCAGGGTGAATGTCGTTGGTGATTGGCAAGCGTTCATAAGTCTGCATAATGCTCGGAGAGCACAACAGTACACCTTCTATGAGATACGTTCTTGTAAGGTAACTACCTTTGCGATAGTATTGGCATCGCGACTACATTCACATCGTCTAACTACGAGGATTGTCGGCTGTGTATCTTGATATCAATATCCGGTAGAGTTCACTTCTCTATCTTCAATATCCCGGTAATGATGATCAGGGCACCAGACGACAATGTGTGCGCTACGCTTGCTGTGCTTACATCTTCTCGGATACCAATACTTCCGATGGCGAACATCCTTTCTCCAGGATAGAGAGAGCATTGACAGCCGTTGGTGCAATTAATACCGTTAGATGCATATGTGGTTCCAGACGGGTGTAAGCAGTAGCAATCCATTCCCGGCTGCCATCACGACAGCGAACAATAATGCAGCCTGGTGGTAGTCCCAACTCCCGAATCGTCTTGCCCGCAAAGGGTGCACCGGGTGCCACAGTAAATTCGCGCACGACCGGTTCGTCAAGCTGGTGTTCAGTTTTGGTGCGCTGCAAGTCACGGCGGAGCAATGCCTCGTAGATCGGGCGATCCCGAAACACCTCAGTTACAACATATGCCAGAAAGCAGGCGATCAACAATGGCAGTAACTGATTGTAATTACCAGTCATTTCAGCAATCAGCACAATGCCGGTGAGGGGGGCACGTACAATAGCAGTAAACAGAGCCGCCATGCCAACGACACCAAACACTGTTGGATCAGGAACGAATGCCGGCGTCATTTGGTGTGCCGTAGCACCAACACCATAACCGATCATACTCCCTAATACCAGCAACGGCGCAAAGATTCCTCCAGGCGCCCCTGTTGCGTAACTGCTCATCGTCAGGGTAAAGCGGGTCAAAAGCAGAACTGGTATGACAGCAAGACTGATCTGACCAAGCAATACCTGCTCGGTAAGGTAATGGCCACCACCGATCACATCGGGCATCCACCACCCGACGAGGGCAACCACAGCACCCACTATAGCAGCATAAAGAAGTTTATGACGATAGTGTAACCTATCGGTATATGCCAATGTTCGCATCAAGACGTTATTAAATACTATTCCTGCCAAACCACACACGATACCGAGTAGCGCAAAGACCGGTAAGGTAGACAGCGGCTGGATCGGATGATCAGGAATGGTAAACACCGGTAATTGTCCGGTGAAAAATCTGGTAAAGACATTTGCAACCACCGCGGCAACAAATGCCGCACCAAAGACGGTTGGTCGAAAATCGCGCTGCAACTCTTCGAGCACGAAAATCAGACCGGACAGCGGTGCATTGAAGGCCGCGGCTAGCCCGGCACCAGAGCCAGCAGCGATCAGCGTAAGGCGTTCACGCGGTCCGCTGTGTAACAGATCGGCCACCCCACCACCAACTGCACCACCAATCTGGACACTTGGACCTTCCCGCCCTAACGTCAGCCCGCCACCAATTGCCAGCGTCCCACCGATCAGCTTTACCGGAATGATTCGCTGCCAGCGCAGATCGCGCAAACGATGCAACACTGCTTCAATATGAGGGATGCCGCTCCCACCGGCTTCTGGCGCATAACGCTGCGTTAACCAAACCGCCAGGGTCGCTCCGCTAACCGTCCATAAAACCGGTATCAGCCAGCCAATAAGCGGTAGTTGATGGCTCCATTCAATAAGCATTGTTCGCGTATTATCACCAATGCTAAGCATCCAGCGAAAGAGGGTTGTACAGACTCCAGCCAACAAGCCAACCAGCATTGCCAGCGGTAACAACCGCCGTCGTTGACTTCGCCGATCAAAGTATTCGGCTAGCTCACCGGCAACTGTTCCGGTATCCACAACTGGATTGTTGTCTGAAGCAGATGAAGCTCGCATGCGCGTTTCCAATCTGTAGAGAACGACGATGATAGATCAACACGACTAAATTTTGTAGCATATTATGAGTAGCGAGACACCTCTTGCTGTTCACACACCTGACGCAACCGCACCATTTGTGCCTGTGCGTCCAGCTTCATCAATGGAGCAACGGTCAACGGCCAGATCAGATCAAGCCCAGGTACCCGTAATCGATATTCAACCCGGTTATGAATCAGCGTTTGATCGGATCGCTTTTGCCAGGGCAGCCACTGCCAGGCATCGAATCCCTCCCAGAAACCATCGAATGCCCAGAGTATCAGTCCAGGGCGACGTTCTATAACTACATAACCGGCTTCGAGCAGCGGCCCAACCCCGGTAAGGCGCAGCCGCCAGCGCACTCCACGTTCAAATTGCCAGCCGTCGAGCGGTGTGAACTGAACTGCTGGCGACATCCAGCGTTGCATCAACGCCTCGTCAGTCATCACTCGCTCAACCCGATCAATCGGGGCAGTAACAACGACAAACTCCTCAAGCAGATGGGGAAAAGGCGATTGCATCGGTCAACCCTTCATGAACCTGACGCCAGCGACCAGATACCGAAATTGTCGAAATGGACTTCGACCCCACCTTCGGCATTGTAGCAGGCCGTTGAGACACCTACCCGCCCAGCACCCAGGGTATTGTCGCGCAGATCGGCAGCCAGTGCATCGTTGATAAACAGCCGGATACGCTCACCCTGTCTGATCACCCGTAAGCGATTTTGATCAGCCACCGTCGTGATACGGCGCGGATCACCTTCTGCCAGGATAACCGGCTCACCTTCGGTAAGGATGATGGAGAGACGATAATAGTCGATAAAAAATTCAAACTTGTAGAAACCAACGTTGCGTTGTTGGGCAAAGATCAGGCCGCAACTCCCGTCACCACCGCCACGAGCAATCCGGCAATCAACTTCACCGATAAAGTCGGTGAATGAACTCAATTCGTACACTTCGTATGACGTATCCTTACCTGACCATAATACCTTGAAAACCCCGTCTTCGATCAGATTAAGCTCAATATCCTGGAAGACACCGGTAAACCAGGCATTGCGGTTATCAACGAATTCATCGTAAAAGACGCGCTGAGCATTGGCAAAGAGTGCCGTTAATTCAGTCTGGAGTGCCGTCGCTGTTTGGGTAGCGGCCATCTGCACCAGCGCCTGCGCTGTGCGCGCCTGAGCCGTCTGCGTCATGCCTACAGCGTCGGACGAGGTAGATTGACTGTTCGCACTCCTGATAGCGGTAGGCGATGGCGGGAGTGATGTACCAGACGCTGTAGGTACCACCAACGGGGCAACTATGGGGCGACGATTCATCCAGGTGACGAGAGCAGCGCTACCGATAATGATCAGCACCAGTACGCTAACCATAAGCAGGATCGGTGTTTGCCTGCCGGTGCGGATAAAGGACGGTATCATTGATGACAGCATCGCGCCAGTTGAGGTCACGGCTGTTTCCGATAGTTGCGTGCCACAGTGAGGGCATGCCTGTGCACCAGATGGCACTGCTGAACTACATTGTGGGCAAGAACGTTCCTGTGACATGTTTTATGTATACTTGCATCGCACGTGGGTGCTCTTCTACCCGCTGCGCACACCACCCATACTGACACCTGCCAGGCTGCCACCGATAACCGTTACCGGTACGCCAGCCATTGCCTCATATTCCACAGCAATCCGTCTGACATCAGCTTCGGCATCACTACGCGCAAAAACGACCAGTATCGCCTGCGATGCAGCCACCGGTTGGCGCACACCGAAAATGGTCGAACTGCTCATCCGGGTGGCAAGGGCATCGGCGTGGGGGTCGGTCAAGCCAAGGGCAGCCTGCTCCCAGTGGCTCTGCGTCAGCAATTCACCGATCAACCGCAGATCATCTTCACGCTGGGTCCGATTGGCCGCTGCCCGCAGCAGGGCCAGCATAAGGCGTGTACGCTGCTGCTCGGCAAGGGCAAAAGCCGCTAGTGCCGGCAAAGAGTAGCCTGCGTGCTGTTCGCCGATCACATCGGAATGTGCATTCATCGCAGCGAGCAGACGTAGACGGCCATCGCGCACAAAATCGGTTAGTTTCAGATTAGCCAGTCTGGTCCCTGGTTCACTGTCGACAATGCCCCCTTCGCCGATGATCTGATCGAGGAACGCCAGCGCTGCTCGCAACCGTGATGGCAGTTGACGCGACTCCTCGCCAACGCGCAGCGTCCAGATCGCACAACCTGGCGGAAGATGGACACTCCCACTAATTGATGCTGTGTGTGGGTGGACCATCATCACTTCGTTTGCCGGAGCACAGACGGTGGTCAGCGTACCGATGAGGTCAAAACTGCGACTGTCGATCTGCTGCAAGCCCTCGGCACAGGTTATCGCCAGTTCGCGTGGCGCGAGATGAACCTGATACGCCGTGACCAGCGCCTGCGCGAAGGCGGCAATGACGGTTGCAGAGCTACCCGGCGACGCCTGTGGCTGTAACAGGATTCGCGCCCCGCCACCGAAGCAAACAAATTCTTCCCGCATCAAGGCCACCCAGGCTATCAAAGCCGGTTCCCACCACGGACTGCGTGGCGGGCAGTGACGGTCGATCTCACTTACCGCATCGGCATATTCACGTGGTCCACCTGGGAGAAACAGAGCGGTGCATGGAATCGAATCAGTGCGCTGACCAACCCGAATCCGAATGATCGGTTCGGGGTCAGGCTGAAGGGCCACCAGCACGCCACCACCGGTTGGCCAGAGCAAGGTTGGGATGCCGGCTTCAGCGACGATCCCCCCCGATAGATCAACCCACCCCGGTGCCCGCACCAGCGTAATCGAGCGGTCGCGGTCGAAAAATCCACCTCTCTCGGCGCGCACCCGTTGGCCGAAACGTTCAAACTCGGCAGCCACGAATGTACTATCCTACACTACACGGGCAGCCATAATCGCTGCCCCAAGCGTCGTCGTGAGATCGGGAAAGTGTAACCCCTTCAGCGTCACGGCACAAATGCCTTCACCGCGACGAGCCAATCGATCAAGCACGTGCTGATCGCCTGAATCGGGACCGCGCAGCACAATCTCGCTCTCACCCAGCGGAATCCGTACTTCAGCCGGGGCCGCCTGCGGCGTGATTCCTAACAGCATCGCATAGCGACCGGCACTTGCCACCGGATCAACCACCGCCACTACCACCTCGGCAATCCCCCGTGCGCCATTTGTATGCCCCCAGAAATCGGCATCGGGTACGCGCAACGAACGGTCGGTCACATCACCGCACAAAAACGGCAAATCAGGGCTGGGTGGCCAGGCCGTCTCCCAGGCCAGACTTAACCCATCAGGGCGGATACGTCCACCAGCTACCGGGCCATTCATCATCAGTCCACGGTCGGCTGCCGCAGCGACGGCAATTGTGGTATTGACCGGCAATAGAGCAAAATCGATCAACCCCGGTCCGGCAGCTACGTGTCGCCACCAGCGGTGCTCAGGGGCAGGCCGGCGAAATGCGATCAGTTCGAGGTATGTACCGTCGGGGAAGCTGATCAGAGCATTGTGGGTCGCACCATCGGCGTGTTCGCCACCCGGCGCAACGACGAATCCGGCAGCAGTGTATGCAGCTACCGCCGATGACAACTGATCAACCAAAACGACCACGTGATCAAGCGCATGGATCATACGAACTCCGTGACGGGTGATAAAGCGGTTCCAGTTGGCAAAGATTCCTTCCTTCATTATAATCGACAGTACAGCATGCAGATTAGGGTTCAAACCAGAGAGTGACTCTCTCCGATGAGGAGCAAAGGAGCTGGCGAGATGAGTGAAGAACGCTTTACAGCACTGGTCGTAGAAGAGGGAGGCGATGGTCGGCGGGTGGAGTTTCGCGAACTACCGCTCAGTGCCTTACCTGCCGGCGACGTTCTGGTCAAAGTTGCCTACTCGACCCTCAACTACAAAGATGGCCTGGCAATCACCGGTAAAGGCAAAATCTTGCGCAGCAGCCCATTAGCACCCGGCATCGATTTTGCCGGTACCGTTGTTGAGTCTGCCGATCCGCGATACCGTCCTGGTGATCCGGTTGTGCTGACCGGTTGGGGTGTTGGTGAGCGACACTGGGGTGGCTACAGCCAGTACACCCGTGTCAAAGGCGAATGGCTGGTGCCATTGCCAGAGGGTATGAGTCTCAAACATGCAATGACCATCGGCACAGCGGGATTCACGGCAATGCTGTGCGTGCTGGCGCTAGAGCGGCATGGCTTCATCCCTGGGCGGGAAGTCCTCGTAACCGGAGCGTCCGGTGGGGTGGGCAGCGTTGCCGTTGCCTTACTGGCCAAAGCCGGGCATCAGGTTGTTGCTGCAACCGGTCGTCCTCACGAAGAAGCCTATCTGCGTGAACTGGGAGCAAGTGCCATTCTCGACCGCAGTGTGCTCAGTGGCCCTGGCCGACCCCTCGAAAGCGAACGCTGGGGCGGTGCAATAGACACGGTGGGTGGCGCCGTGCTTGCCGGCGTCTTGCGCGCCATGGCGATGCGCAGTGCGGTTGCCATTTGTGGGAATGCCGGTGGTGCCGAGTTTACGACGAGCGTCTACCCCTTCATCCTGCGCGGCGTGACCATGATCGGCGTTGAATCGGTGATGGTGCCGCGTGAAGAACGCCTCGCGGCCTGGGCGCGACTGGCGCGTGACCTCTCACCCGATCTCCTGGAACGGATGACAACTGTTATCCCCTTCGCCGACTTGCCGGCGTATGCCGAACAGATTACCAACGCCCAGACCCGTGGGCGGGTGGTGGTGGATGTGAATCGATGAAGCGGGTTTCGTAAGGACACGGATACACGCGGATTGGGCGAATGGGCGCGGATGTGCTTGCGATAGGATTTGCGGGCATCGGTGAGCACGGGGAGATGGGACGCGGATGGGCGCGGATGGGTGTAGAGGCTGTATCCGCACCCATCCGCGAGTATCTCTGGGCAGAGGGGGATAGGACACGGATACACGCGGATTGGGCGGGTGGACGCGGATGTGGTGAAGGCTGTATTCGTGGGTATTGGTGGTAATCGGGATCAATACTAGCGAGAATTAACATGCTGCATCAGGAAATTACTCAGGCGATTATCAAAGCATTCTATACTGTCTACAACACGTTGGGCTATGGTTTTTCTGGAAAAAGTCTATGAAAATGCCATAGTTTATGAACTGACTCGTGCCGGGTTTGCTGTTCAGCAACAGACACCTGTTCGAGTTTACTATCATGGAGAACTTGTAGGATACTACTTCGCCGATCTGATGGTTGGCGGCAAGGTCATTGTAGAACTGAAATCCGGCAAAGCCTTATCTCCAGAACACAAAGCACAATTACTCAACTATCTCAAAGCAACTGACATCGAGATCGGCTTATTGCTCAATTTTGGCCTACGGTACGCACGCCAATAATCCGCGTGCATCCGCCAAACCCGCGTACATCCGTGTTCCGCTAGTGATCCGCAGGCACTCGTGGAGAAATTGGACACCCGCAGATAACTTATCACTGGCACAATGATGCATAACTCGTGGGCAGATGGTAGTGAATGTGAAGCAATGAAGCGGGTTGTGCATCTACGGAAGTCCGTGTCGTCGTCGTAAAAATACCGCGTACAGCGGAAATACTGTTTTCCATATCCGCACTCAGATCGCCGCCAACGTGATGGTGCGGTTACGAGCAACGACTTGCAGTAAACCAAATGTGATATGAGTAGTGAAATGAAGCATATTCTGTGGTACATTGTCAATCATTCCGCCTGTTAGACCGGTTGTCATTGAGACGTAGCAAAACTGTCACAAAGGTTATATGAAGATGAATCAGCCTTCCTATCGTGGTGCCCGTTGGGTACGTGTCGATTTACACTTACATTCACCAGGTGTGCACTCTTTCAAAATGCCCACTGGTCTTTCAACAGATGACCAACAAGAGTTGATTCGCCGTTATATAGCACAGTTACAAAATCAGGGTATTGAAGTTGCTGCGATTACCGATTATCAGCAAATTCGGGAAGAGTGGTTCATACCAATTCGCGCTGCTGCTAGAGAAGAGGGCATTTATATCTATCCGGGAGTAGAACTCTCATTTGGTGGTGGTATAGCAGGAAAACAGGGTCTCCACATTCTGGCGATCTTTCCCTATGATGCCGATCCAGAGGCGATTAACCGTGCTATTGATAAACTCCTGGACTATGATACGACCCTACCACTTCTGACCAATGGCAAACATCGTGATTTGAAACCGAAGACTGCTCTGGCCGAATGTCTAAACCGTCTGCGCCAGGAGCAAGGTTGTCTGTTCATCTTTGCCCATCCTAATGATAGTAACGGTTTGTTCAAGACTTACACAACAGGTGAAGCGGCAGAGTTGATCGCTGCTGTATCACCGGAAGCCATCGAGTCGTTCACGGAAAATGACCGCCAGCGCCTGCAGAGTACTGCCAAAATCTCGAAAGAGATTCTGGACAGAATTGCCACCGTTGAGAACAGTGACAACCATAGTGTAGAAGAGATTGGAACGAAGGCGTGCAACGGACAGGTGCGCTGTATGTATCTCAAACTCAGTGCCCTCGATGATTTGCGTGCTATCCGTCTGGCACTGCGTGATAACGCCCTACTCGTGCGAGTAGGGGAACCACCACGTGCGGCGTATACACACATAGAACAATTTATCATTGAAGGAAATGGTTTTTTGGTAGGCTAGAACTGGCTTTCAGCCCTGAACTTAACGTCGTGATCGGAGGGCGTGGAGTGGGCAAATCGACTTTGCTGGAAACACTGCGCTTTCTGTTCAATCAAGAGTCTTTTGCGCCTACCGAGTACCGGGAAGGGTTAGTACACTATGCCTTGGGCAGCGGCGGCAAAGCGATCCTGACTCTACGGCAAGTTATTAGTACCGGTGTGGAACGGGTATATCGCATTGAGCGCGTCTGGGGTGAAGCGCCACAAGTGTTCGAGAACGAACGATTGGTACAACTGTCTCCTCACGAAGTGCTGGGTGAGCGGGAAACGCCACTCTTTTTCGGTCAACGCGAGATGTACGAAGTTTCTCAATCACCGAGGCTACGTCGTCGTCTACTGGACGAGATTACTGGACGTCATGCAGACAGGCAATTGCGCCAGGTCAGAAAACTTGAAGAGGAATTGCGGCGTAACGCACGCGCTATTTTGGAGCGTCAGGAACGACTCGCTCAGCGGGAAGATCTGGAAAAACGTCTGCAAGAAATAGAGCATAAGATAGAGCTGTATCGACAACATGGGATTGCGCAAAAACTCCATCAGGCCACAGCACTGACAAACGATACTGAGCGACTCAAGCTTGCCCATGAAGAAATTGGTCGATTACAACAGGACTGGCGCGAGCTGCAAACACGGCTACAGGAACGTCTGAAAGATTCTCAGGCAAGACTGAAGCAAGCCGAGAGTGCACAGAAACATTTACTTCAAATGGCCGCAGACCTGTTGGAGCACCTGCAAACAACACTCGCAAGGTATCAACAGCAAGGTGAAGTGAGTATTACGCAGACGCCTCTGTGATTGTGTCTAGCACCGTGTCGACCGACAACGTATCAACAGCAAGGTGAAGTGAGTATTACGCAGACGCTAGATGAATTTGATCAGTTGTTACAGCGTTGGGACAGCGAACGAGAACCGCTCGACCTGGAAATTCAGCGGATCAAGCAGCAACTGGGAACGCAATCGCTTGATCCCGACGATCTGATTCGTCTGACACAAGAGCAGGCAACACTCAGCCCTCAGCTTGAGTTACTCAAGCGCGAGGAAGCGGCTCTTATCAACTTGCAACAAGAGCGACAGCAGAAACTAGCCGAACTACGCGAGCAACGTCGGCAGGTATTTTTGCTACGTCAGCAACAGGCAAAGACTATTTCGGAGGCTCTGAAGGATCGGGTTTCGGTGGAAGTAACATATCGCAGTCAACGAAAAGAGTTTAGTGACATGCTGATCAGCTTCTTCAGCGGTTCCGGGCTGGACAAGAACACCTTGCGCCAGGTAGCTGAGAAAGCTACCGATGGCATTGATTTGGCCGAATGGGTTCGTCAGGGTGAACAGGTACTCTGTGCAAAAGCCGGTCTCACCAATGCCCGCGCCCAACAAATGATCCGTTTCCTCGATCCTCACCGACTCTACGATCTGGAGCTGTTGACACCAGAAGACGACGTTGAAGTGCGACTCAAGGTAAACGATGTCTGGATTCCGCTGGAGAAGCTTTCTGCCGGACAGCGGGCAACTGCATTACTACTGATCCTGCTCACACAACATGATCGGCTTCTGCTGATCGACCAGCCAGAGGACGATCTGGACAATCGCTTCATCTTCGATGACGTGGTACCATTGTTGCGTGAGCAGAAGGGGAAACGCCAGATTATCGTCGCTACCCACAACCCGAATATTCCTGTTTTAGGCCATGCTGAGCTGATCGTGGCACTTGAAGTACGCGAAGGCCAATCATCGCCGCTCATACAGGGGGCGATTGACAACCATAACGTTCAGGATATTGTCCGTCGCGTCATGGAGGGTGGTGACGAAGCGTTCCGCCGACGAGCCGAGAAGTATGGCCTGAACGTTGGGAACGGGAGGGCATAACAATGGATTTGTGGGAGCTACAACAGCGCATCATCCGCTGGGAAGACATCCATACCGAATTTAAGGAGCAGGGCGTTCATCCTGACGACATTGCGGCAGCATTGGTGGCATTCGCTAATACTGATGGTGGGCAATTGATATTTGGTGTAAGCAATGATCGCACTATTACAGGTGTAGACGATCCTGACCGTCTGATGCAGCGAGTCGAACAGATCGCATACCAAAACTGCGAGCCACCATTGACCGTCTTGCCAGAAACTGTCCGTACTGATGATGGCCGTGTGGTAGTGGTGGTCAATATTCCGAAGGGTGACCAGCGTCCCTACCGTACAAACAGAGGAGACTACTTCATCCGTACCACTACGGGCCGCCAACGTGCCTCGCACCAGGAACTCCTCCGTCTGTTTCAGTCAGCGGAGAGCCTCTATTACGATGAGACGGTCGTTCGGCGGGCTACGTTGCGCGATCTGGACGAGCAACGATTTGCCGACTTTTTTCGGCGGGCTTATCAGCGTGAAATTGGTTCAGAGCAAAAGATTGAACATTTGTTAAAAAACATGCGTCTACTGGAAGAGCGTGACGGTGAACGCCACCCGACGCTAGCCGGTCTGCTCTGCTTCGGTCGCGACCCTCAGCGCTTCTTCCCGTATGCCCGGATTAGCGCCGCTCGTATCGACGGTACAAGCCTGGTCACACCTCCTTCTGATGCCAAGAGTATTGGCGGAACGTTATTTGACATACTGGAAGATACAGCTCGCTTCCTCCGTATTCATCTACGCAGCCCACATGTGATTCACGGATTTGAACCTGAAGAACAACCGGAGATTCCTGAAGAGGCACTGCGTGAACTGATCGTGAATGCGCTGGTTCATCGTGACTACACGCTGGCTGCACCAGTTCGCGTCTTGATCTTCGATGACCGACTGGAAATACGGACGCCAGGTGGATTACCGAATTCGGTTACTATCGACGCCATTCTGTTGGGTGCCGCTCATGTACTGCGCAATCCAACCCTCTACACCATGTTCAGCCGCGCCGGGCTGGTCACCGGCCTGGGCAGCGGGGTGCTACGGGCCAGGGAGCTGATTGAGCAACATCCCAATACAAAGCTACACCTGGCAGTAGTTGAGAATGAGTTTGTGGCTACAGTGTTGCGTGCAGGGAGAGGGGCTTAGACCAAATGCTGACATGAGTGTTACTTTTATGCAGTGATGAATGCCGCAAGTGATCATCCTGAACTACCTGTGGTGCAACATCCTGCAGCCCGATTTCATCCTGAAGAGACGTATGAGATACGATATTGGTATAGATGTAGCAGGAGCGCAGGATAAAACCTATGCTCCACGAGGAAGTATATGTTCCAAAAGGTCGAAATAGCCCGGTATAAGTGCATTAAGTATGCCAGTATCTCGCTCTCACCGTTCAACATTCTGATCGGGCCGAATGCCTCCGGTAAAAGTACTTTCCTGGACAGTCTGGCCTTTATCCGGGATGCGCTGGAAACTGATGTTGAGCGAGCCATCCGCAGACGTGCCAGCAGTTTGCGAGAGCTGGTATGGCTTAATGAGGCCGATCAAGGTTTCGAGGTTGCCGTCGAGGTGCAATTACCTGACGATCTCAAGTCTAACGGTTACGACCGTATGCGATATGAGGTTGGGATTGGCCTTGATGTCAGTGGTGCTATCGCTGTCGCGGGGGAAAATTTGTGGATGGTCAACACACAGATGTCACCACCCGCTCCCCCAAAAGCACCTGTCTTGTTCCCAACAGAACCGACGGGAAACGGGATAGTGGTTCGACCGGCCCGCAAGAAACCCCCTGCCGGGTACCGCCTGATCGTCCGTAAGGTTGTCGAGAGCGGTAATGATTATTTCCGATCTGAAAAAACCGACTGGAACTTTATGCTGCGCTTTTCGCCACAGCGTCTGGCGCTCAGCGGTATTCCCGAAGATCAGGATCGTTTCCCAACGGCGTTGTGGTTCAGGCAGGCGATGCTACGTAACATCCAGGTTTTACAGCTCAATAGCGCGTTGATGCGCCGTGTCTGTCCATCGGATGCCCCGCGCACATTTCAAGCTGATGGATCCAATCTGCCGGTTATGGTCAAATTGTTGCAGGCTGATGCCCAACGCTTTAGCTGGTGGACGAACCATTTACAAACAATCCTTGAAGACCTGGAAGCGGTTGGCGTTACTGAGAGACCCGAAGACCGCTCATTCTATCTGGTTCTCACCTATCGCAATGGCGTCGCGGTACCGGCCTGGCTACTTTCAGATGGAACACTACGCCTGCTGGCACTGACTCTGCTGGCTTACCTGCCCAATCAACATCAGGTCTTCATCATTGAGGAGCCAGAGAACGGTATCCATCCGAAAGCGGTTGAAGCGGTCTTCAATGCCTTACGTTCGGTCTACGACGGACAGGTTTTTCTGGCGACGCATTCGCCGCTCGTATTGGCCCTGGCCCGGCCAGAGGATTTGCTTGTCTTCGGCAAGACACCTTCTGGGGCGACAGATATTGTTAATGGACCGTTCCATCCCGTTTTGCGCGAATGGCAGCGCGAAACGTCACTGGATACTTTGTTTGCTGCCGGGGTGTTGGGATGATCGATCTGGTGGTGATTGTGGCTGATGCTGACGCTGAAGCAGCAGTACGCACGCTGCTAGAAAGGCGTTATCAGTCTCTTCATATCCGGCGTATTACCAATAGCGTTATCCGTTATCCTGGACGAAACCCCCGCGTCTATCGATAGGCGCAGGATATTCTTAAGCCGTACCTCAAGATAGCTCGTTATGCCCTGGTCATGCTGGATCTGGAAGGTTCTGGTCAGGAACGACATCAAACCGCCGTGCAGATGGAGGCAGATCTGGAAACACGTTTACAGCGCAACGGCTGGATCGCAGACGCAGGAGCAAGTCGTTGTGCGGCTGTTGTTTTCGATCCAGAGCTAGAGGTCTGGGTCTGGTCACGTTCGCCTCACGTTCCCGGCGTACTGGGGTTAAGTCAGGAACATTTGGAGAGAGTGCTGGTGGATTTTGAATGTACTCCTACCGGCAAGCCTCTGCGCCCCAAAGAAGCGTTGGAAGCCGCGCTGTACCGTGCCCGACGGCCTTTTTCTCCATCTGTCTTTCGCGAGCTGGCCGAACGGGTAAGCCTGCAAGTCAATGAACGGGCATTCAACAAGTTTCGTTCGGTATTACAACAATGGTTTCCAGTAGTATCGTAGTGTAAACCTTTCCTAATGCTGCCGGATACCCCCGCCAGCCTCATTACCGAAGTTGTTAGACAGGCTTAGCAGCAAACTGCTTTTTTACCTGCACCAGAAAGATGGTCGATTCCACTCTTGCAGACAAAGTGCAGGAAACGTTCTGCCAGATTGGGACTGATGTTGCGATCAAGTAATACCAAATCTGATTAGGATGCAGTGCATAGGTCTGCACTCTAATAATCCGCGTCCATCCGCGTTCCGCAGGTGATCCATGAGCACTCGTGGAGGGAGCGGGTACCTGCGGATCACGTCACCGCTGGTGCTATATTAATGATGCGCAGTATCACCCAAGATTTGATATAACATGCATTTTAGTCGTCACAAATTGTCTGTCAGGACCTTTTAGCCGACCTGCCGGCGTATGCCGAACAGATTACCAACGCCCAGACCCATGGGCGGGTGGTGGTGGATGTGAATCGATGAATAGTGTTTTTACTCGCATGGCCAACCCACACGATGCGGCAGCGATTGCTGAAATCTACAACCAGGGCATCGCCGACCGCATCGCCACCTTCGAGACCAATGCCCGCACTGCGCAAGACGTGGCAGCATGGTTCAACGACCGCTTTCCAATTGTGGTGACAATTGTTAACGATCATGTGGTGGCCTTCGCCGCTACCTTTCCGTACCGGGCACGTGAGTGTTATGCCGGTGTCGCCGAGTTTTCGGTGTACGTGGCCCGTGAGTGGCGCGGGCGAGGTATCGGTCGGCTGACGATGCTGGCCTTACTCGAAGCGGCAAGCCGGGCCGGTTTCTGGAAATTGCTTTCACGGGTCTTCGTGGAAAATACGGCCAGTCGGGCGATGCTGGCTTCCGTTGGTTTCCGCGAGGTCGGTATCTACGAGAAGCATGCCCGTCTTGATGGGCGCTGGCGCGATGTGGTGATTGTTGAGCGGTTGATCGAAGAGAATATTACGTAACCCAAGTTGCTACCTTTATCACCATAGAGGATGGGCATAACCCGAGTTGCTACCTTAAGGCGTGACGTAGCGCGTCGATGGGAATTGGCTACTACCCACATGGTTCATACAGTTCAGTTACACGGCACGGTGTTGTGCGCAGCGCCGTGCTGTTCATCACGGCAGTCAGTCTCACGTAGCCTGCTCACAGTGTAAGTGGCAACTTGGGTTTCGTAGGAGTGAGTATTGTACAGTAACCCTCCTTACCCTTTTCCCACCACCACCGGCCTGACAAACCACTGCCGCCACCAGGCCCAAACCTGTAACAAGGCCCAACGAATAAGCCCTTCAGGAGCGAATGCACACAACAACGCAACCGGAATGCCACTGAGCCAGCGCCCCCACTCCGGCGGTGGCATGCCATCTATCGCTAACATTCCAGTGTAGCGAATGCTATAGCCGTTGAAGACACCGATAGCCTCGATCCCAGCCAGGGCCAGCCAGAAGATCAGCGCCGAGATACCCCAGCGACGGGCCAGCGTACCGGTTGGCCACAAGATCATTTCAAGCAGGCTGATGAGAACATACCCTACACCGAGCAAAATGATAGTGACGTAACCGCTACTCTGTAAGGTAGAAATGAGCCAAATGACGAAGCGCTGAAAACCTTCACTGTGACCGAGCAGCCATTCGGTTATCAAGACATTGCTTCCGAACCACCATAATCCGGCTAGTGGTAGCAGCAGGACGACCAGAAACGGTTTGAGATAACGCATAGACGTGTGTACACGGTATCAAAAGCATGCATCTGGTATCAGTATACTGCAATACCGGTGTGCGATGATGAGCGTATCGTAAACAGAGCGGCGATCAGACAGATGAGCACGAAGCGAGGGCTTTCCACGCTTACCTATCATCTGGATCATCGCGTAGTTCAACTTTCCAATCTACTTCCATTACCCTGCACTGCATTGCAGGAAAACGCAGTATAATGCATAGTAGAGTGTAGTTCATAGTTTGTCCACGTAACAATGCCTATGTCAGCTTTTACCGATACCCTTGACCGAGTATTTGACCGGTTACTCTTCCTCTCACCGCCACCGGCATCAACCGAAGTATCGCTGAACGATGAGGTGAGTGACGAGGAAGCGGAAGCGGTGCCGGCAACGCCGGGCGAACGAGCCTTTAGTTTCTCACTCTTCATCTCGGCGACCCGCTGCACACTTCAGTATGTGCTGCTACCGGTGGTATTACCGCTTATCGGGTTGACAACTGATATTTCACTCCCCCTCGTTATTGTACTGGATCTGCTGGCAATAACCATGCTCGTGCGCAGTTTACGCTACTTCTGGCAAACCCGTCACCCACGCCGGTTTGATATGCTGCCACTCTCCAGCGTTATTCTGTTCATTATTCTCTTCTCATTGGGATTCGATTTGTGGCAACTACTGACCTGATCGCCAGATATGTAGCTGAGTGCACCGATGACTGCTCCTGCTTGAGTAAATAATTTTTCATGCAGGAGTAGGTATCTATTTCTGTATACACTATTGTGACACAACGTAGTAAAAGCGGTATACTCGTGAGGTCGGTAAAGAAATCAGCATATTATCACTGCCAGTATGACTGACAACACTATCTCGTCTCAATTCGCTTACGATGATATCTCAACGACCTGGAGAGGTTTGTTGGAATGTATCGCTGAAATCATTGTTATTCTTGATATTGATCATACTATTCGTTTTGTCAATCAATCTTTTATTACCCTGCTCGACTACGAACCGATTGCCATTCTCAACCACCACTTCTGCGAATTAGTCCATCCTGACGAATCCGCCATTGTTGAACAACATCTCGGTCAACTGATAGCCGGTCAATGTCAGACCCAGCCTCTCCGGGTGCGATTGCGGCATCACGACGGGAGCTGGCGTCTTTTTGAATTGCGATTGTGCAATCGTCAGCAGCACCCCGGCATCAGCGGCATTGTGCTAAGTGGCTACGACATAACCCCATTACTGGCTGCGAATTATGCATTGCGTAATCATCAGGTACGTTATCGCCAGCTTCTCGAACTAGCCCCGATGATGATCATCATCAGCAGCCTGCCCGACGGCATCATTCGCTATTGCAATCCCGCTGGCGCCCGCATTTTTGGTGTGACCACCCCTGAAGAGCTGTTGAACCGTCCAATTACCGAATTTTTGTCTGCCGACGAACACACCACTATGTGGCAACGCCGGCAGGCATTACGCAACGGTCAACCAATTCCTCCCATGCGCTATCACATCTATGCCCGTGATCATGTGGTGCGTACAGTAGAGGTACAGGGGGTTTTGATCGAAGGTGTCGGTGAGCCGCAAGTGCTGTCTTTTGGCTACGATGTTACCGACCGGCTTGAAGCCGAACGTCGTCTCCATTTGCAAGTCCACGTCTTGTCTCAAATCAGCGAGGCGGTGATCGTCACTGATCGCAGTGGGGCAATTGTCTATTTGAATGACATGGCCGGCTACCTTTACGGAGTCAATCCCGCCGAGGTGCTGGATCAACCGCTTTCACGCCTGTTTGTCGCCGAGCCATTGCCCGCGCAGACCGTCGAATGGAATCCGCTCAGCCATACGCCAGGGTGGCGCGGCGAACTGCTGCACCGCTTATCTGATGGTCGCACGATGATCGTCGATGTCAGCATCGATCCGCTTCACCACGATGAACTGGCCAACGGTGGTACGCTGATCGTTGTGCGTGACATTACCAGCCGCAAGCAAGTTGAGGAGCGCCTCCGTTTACTCGAATCGGTTGTGATCCATACCAATGATGCTGTACTGATCCTCGATGCAGAGCCACTGTATTCACCCGGACCATTTATTCGCTACGCGAACGCTGCCTGTAGCCGGCTGACCGGCTACGCTACCCATGAGTTGATCGGACGTAGCCTGCGCATTTTGCACGGCCCGGCTACCGATGTGATGAGCCTGCATACTCTATGGCAGGCCATGGAGGAGCGCAAACCGATTCGCCTTGAATTGCTCTACTACACGCGCATCGGTGAACCAATCTGGGTTGATCTGAGTTTGTCACCGGTTACCGATGACTACGGACAAACGACCCACTTCATCGCGTTACATCGTGATATTAGTGCGCAGAAACTGGCAACGTTCCTCGAACTTGACCGTTCAGAAATACTGTCACTCTTGCTTCAACATAGCCCGGTAACGACGGTGCTGACAAAACTGGTGGCATTGATCGAACGGCAGCGCCCGCACTGGCTGGTGTGGGTGGGCATTGACGGGCACGCAACGGCTTCGAGTGAACGACTGCTCGATGAAGCTGAACGACTTGAAGCACGCATTCGACAGTTACTTGCCCATCACCATCGCACCACAACCCCAATCTCGATTAATGTGCATACTCATTGGACTGAACTGAGCCAGTACGGTGTTACCGGCTGCTGGCTCTGGCCACTCGCCAGTGATGATGGTGCACTGGCTATCTTCCATACCCAGACCGACTGGATGCCAGAACGTGATCAGTCCCTGCTCCAAGTAATTACCGATCTGTTCAACCTGATCGACGATCATACCCGACTGAGTGCCCAACTCCACTATCAGGTGCGCTACGATCCCCTGACCGGTCTACCGAATCGCCATCTCCTTCAGGAGCGGATCGAGCTGGCTTTGCGTGATGCGCGTGAACGCCGACATACGGTTGCTTTACTCTTCATCGATCT
Source organism: Chloroflexus sp. (assembly GCF_034434295.1). Lineage (GTDB taxonomy): Bacteria > Chloroflexota > Chloroflexia > Chloroflexales > Chloroflexaceae > Chloroflexus. The sequence goes on along the minus strand of NZ_DAOTZQ010000041.1, from coordinate 23,147 downwards.
CGATGGCTTTAAACAGGTGAATGACTCGTTGGGCCATCCAATTGGTGATCGTTTCTTGAAACACGTCAGTCAGGCATTTGCCGCCTGCGTCCGTCCACAAGACACCCTCGGTCGGATGGGAGGAGATGAGTTCCTGCTGTTGATGCCCGATCTACCCGATGCCCGGCTGGCCGATATTGCTGCCCAGCGCCTCCTCGATGCATTGCAGACACCGTATATCCATGAAGGACAGGAGCTGCGTTTGACCGCCAGTATCGGTATCAGTCTTTTTCCGCGCGATGGCGTCGATAGTGTGACGCTGCTCAAAAATGCCGACAGTGCAATGCATCGGGCAAAAGAATTCAAACGGAGCGGGTTTTTACACTACCGACCCGAACATAGTCGCCGCGCCCATACCCGGCTGGCACTGGAAGTCCAATTGCGGCGTGCCGTTGAACGTCAGCAACTGACGGTCTACTACCAGCCACAATACGATTTGGTCAGCGGGCAGGTTACTAGTGTCGAGGCGCTGGTGCGCTGGCATCATCCCCAACGCGGACTGATCCCACCAGGTGAATTTGTACCTATTGCTGAAGAGAGTGATCTGATCATCGAGATCGGTTCCTGGGTGTTGCGCGAGGCATGTCGTCAGGCAATGGCCTGGCACAAGGCCGGCTACCCTCTCTTGCGCATCAGTGTCAATGTATCGGCCCGTCAGTTATTACGGCCTGAGTTTGTCTCTGAAATCGCTGCGATCTTACATTCCAGTGGACTGCCAGCAAACTGGCTTGAGTTGGAGATCACCGAAGGGGTGATGCTCGATGACCCGATCTACGCCGCCCGCCAGATTGATCAATTACGTCAACTTGGCGTGCGTATCGCGCTCGATGACTTCGGTACCGGCTACTCTTCACTGGCCTATCTGCGCCAGCTTCGCCTTGATGCACTGAAAATTGATCAGGCGTTTGTGCGGGCTATCGACGAGCAAAGCAATATGGTCACTAACAGCCGTGCGCTTCTGCGCGCAATCATCAACCTGGCCCACAGTCTGGGTCTGGCAGTGATTGCCGAGGGAGTTGAGACACCTGAACAACGCTCGGCGCTGATCAGTATGGGTTGCGACATCCTGCAAGGCTATCTGTTTGCCCATCCACTCCCGGCAGATGAGGTCTGGCCTACCATTTTGCGCTTACAGAGCAGCCGCGTATCGGCAGATTAAGTTGTTTCAAATTACCACTGAGGCACAGAGAACACAGCGGTACTATCACGTCTGGTTTACCAGAACATCGCTCGTGATTACATCATCACGCTGACAGTAACCTGAGTGCAGAGACGAAGAACGGCGCTTCCACTGCGCACACCGTGGTATCACACGCCAGCGTGTCGTACAGTTTGGAGTGCGGCAGCATGGCTGCCGCGCCAGCCGTACTCTCGATCCGGCGCAGCTCACAGCGCGTACCCCTGCCGTTACGTACCTCTCGTCAAAGAGAACGCAGCCTGAAAAACCGTCCGCCCGATCAACCTCATACCCGGTGGCGGTCTTTCAGGCGCAGAGACACAACCACTCTGCCCCATGACCGACCGGCGATGCTTCCACATACCGGCCTGGACTGCCGACAAGCGATACACAACCATCACCCCGTCACTCCATCACCCTCTACCGGCACCGGCACCTGTGCCAGAATCTGTTCGAGAATGGCCGTCGCCGTCTGTCCCCGCAGACGCGCCTCGGCGGTCAGAATGAGTCGATGGTTAAGCGCCGGTACCACCATCGCCTTCACATCATCCGGCAACACAAAACTGCGTCCCGCCATCGCTGCTCGCGCCTGTGCCAGATGAGCGAGCGCCAGCGAACCACGTGGACTCGCGCCGAGTTCAATCTCGGCCCGCTCACGGGTAGCCCGCGTAATCGCCACTAGATACTGCCGTACCGGTGGACTGATCGCAACCCTCCGTACCGCTTCCTGCAACCCGCTGACTTGCTCTGCACTCACCATCGGCGCCAACGACAGATTACCGGCTGGTGTCAGCGACCGCTGCACAATCTCTTCTTCTTCAACCGCACTCGGATACCCCATCGCAACCTTGATCAAAAACCGATCAAGCTGCGCTTCCGGCAACGGGAAGGTACCCTCTAGCTCTATCGGATTCTGGGTCGCAATCACCAGGAAGGGACGCGGCAGCGGGCGCGTCTCACCATCAATCGACACCGTCCGCTCCTGCATCGCTTCGAGCAGCGCACTCTGGGTGCGCGGCGTGGCCCGGTTAATCTCATCGGTCAACACAATCTGGGCAAAGATCGGGCCGGGACGAAACTGAAACTCGCCGATCTTTTGGTTGAAGAACGATAGCCCGGTTACATCAGACGGCAACAAATCCGGTGTAAACTGAATACGCTGAAACGTACATCCCAACGTACCGGCCAGCGTGCGCGCCAGCGTCGTTTTGCCGGTACCCGGAACATCTTCAAGCAGCACGTGCCCTTCGCATAGCAAAGCGGCCAGTAACAAATCAATGATCGCTTCCTTACCGACAATAACGCGGCCAATTTGCTCACGGATCGCGGTCGTGACCCGATGAATCTCGGCAATGGCTATTTGAAAAACTGTTGACACAACGACTACCCCATTCCAAATCGCATGTACAGAGCATCGGCATTATACTCGCTCTTGCGCAATGTGTGCCTCGCGAGTGACAATGCCGTATGCTACCTTCCCCACGGCATCGTCACATAGTACCCATCAGCCCCTCCCAGACTGGTCGCAAATACCGGATAACCGGTTGTCACCAGCGCCCGTGAGCCGGCAGGAGTGAAATTCACCGCTACCGCAATCCGATCAGCGGTCATCGCTGCCGCAATCGCCGGCGAACTACCGGCAGTCGCACCTGGCGCTGCCAGCGCCGTCCATACGTAGCGTTGCATAAACGCAGGATGAACAATCAGCACAAACGGCTCACCACTCTCGTAACTTCCCAGCGTCTGACCAAACAGTTGCATGGTACTTCGCCCCTGCAAACAGCACGCTGCACTACCGACGACTGCCAGCGTACCATCGGCTGCCGCTGCCAGCCCCTGAATTGAGATCGAGTTCCCCTTCCCGTCACTGAGCCGGGTCAACAACCACTGCCCACGCAGCAGGGTACCACTGGCTGGATCAAAGCGACCATACCACGCCAGCGATTTGGCACCGCTGATGTTAAACGGATTGTTGTAACTATCGTATTTGATCAACTCGCTTGTGCTAAGAACACGATTAATGTCGGCAGGATCACGGCCAAAGATCGAATTCCCGCCATCGGTAAAGCCGGCAACATAGAGCATCCCGTCGCCACCCATTGCCAGTCGCCGCCCCTCACTGTCGGCTGCAAGCCCGGCGCCCTTCACCACACCAGCACTGAATCCATAGCGTTGCCACGCCAGCGTACCATCGTGCAGTCGATATGCCCGCAGAAAGGCAACTTTCAGATCAGAAGCCGCCTGCGTATAACCGGTAGCAAACACTAGTCCGGTCGTTGAGTCAATCGCTATATCACGCACGGCAGTGCCGCCCACGTTGACCGCTAGCGGCGAGCCACCATTCGCCGGGTATATCAACACGGTCGGCGTCGTCAACAACGCTGCGACTCGCCCATCCAGGGCAATCGCACAGCGCACGACCTCACCCGGCGTTGCCGCCCAGCGCACAGTAGTCAGGTCGGCGTCAAGCACAACCACCCCGTTTGGGCCGCAACCAACCGCAGCACCTTCACCGCCAAACGCCGCGTGATTGAGGGTTGCGGCTACCCGAATAACACGACTGATACGCCGGCCATCAGCCCCGATCTGAATGAACGCGCCGGCACCACCTCCCGGCAGCACGACTTCCGGCACACCGGCTAACGAGGGCAAATTACCGGCCAGAATCAACTCACCGGTAGATGTGATGCTAACGGCAACCAACACATCGTTTTGCCCACCACCCAGATAACCAGCGACTGTTGGCGGCGGGGTTTGCACCAGCGGAACAAAGATGGTCGTGGTCGACTGCGCCCGCCCCACCCCCAGACCAACGATGACCAGCAATAACAGGCTGAACATTCGTCCCATTAGTTCTTCTTTCCAGGTGTCGAGCCAGCATCATTCAGCACTAACACCGCAACGCGCTTCACACCAACATCTACCCCCAGCGCACCCGTCAGCGCGAGAGGGTTGCACCAGCGAATCGCATCTTTGCCACGGCGACACATTTCATAGATATTCTTCCCAGATGGTGAGCCAGCATCATCCAGCACTGGCACCGCAACGCGCTCAACACCAGCATCTGCCCCCAGCGCACCCGTCAGAGTTAGAGGGTTGCACCAGAGAATCGCATCTTTGCCATCACGACACGTTCCACACGTGTAGTATACCCCCCCTGACTGGCAAAACCACCCTTACTCTGGTATGATAAAAGTATCAGTGATGACACTCTTTCCCGTCGTCATCGCTACAACCAGCCGTCATCACTGCGGTTTTGGGTAAGACGAGAAGAGGAAGGAGGGAAGACATGGCACAGACTACGGAATTTGCTACCCGTATTGACATTCCCGTCGAGCACCGTCGCTCGCTGATTACTATGCTCAACCAACAACTGGCTGACACATTCGATCTAATGAGTCAGGCCAAACAGGCGCACTGGAATGTCAAAGGGCCGCAATTTCTGGAACTTCACGAACTCTTCGACGAGCTTGCCGCTCGACTCAATGGGTTTGTCGATCTGCTGGCCGAGCGGATCACCACATTGGGCGGAATGCCACTGGGCACCGCTCGCATGGCCGCTGCCTCATCGCGGATACCCGAATACCCCACCGATATTACCGATGGCATGAGCCATGTGGCCGCACTCGCCGACAGGTTTGCTGCATACGCCCAAACCACCCGCCAGGGGATCGATTTTGCAACTGAGCTGAGCGATCAGGCAACGGCTGACTTGATGACAGAGATTGCGCGTGCTATCGATAAGGATCTCTGGTTCCTTGAGGCACATCTGCAAGGATAACAGCGTACACTTACGGTCTATCAGTGCCATGGCGCTGTTATGCGTCGTGGCCCTGATCTGCTCTGGCTGTGCTGCTGCGCCGCCTGCGCCAACCGCCACCGTCGTGGCATCTCCTGTCGCGATCCGTTCCACGCCAACACCATTTCCAACCAACACCGCGATCCCAACGGCGACGCCGGTACCGACAGCAACACCCGCTCCCCGTCAACTCACTATCTGGGTAGCAGAACCGGTCACAGCACAAGCAGTAGTCACCGATGCATTGCAGCAGGCAGCCCAAATTGCCGGCATCGAAGTGCTGATCGTTTCGCGCGATCCAGACGGTCTCTTACTGAGTCTGGCCACCGACCGTTTGCTTGGTTTACCCCCACCTGATCTGATCTGGGCCAATCAAGAGGGACTGGTCGGTCTATTAGCCGATCAGTCACTGGCGCCATTAGACATCGAACTACCCGCCGATCTCTTACCCGGCCTGCGCCGCCTTGCCGGTGAATCCATAACAGTATGGGGAGCACCAATCACGGCACAAGATATGCTCCTCTTGCTGTATCAGCCAGATCGCGCATTACCGACAACAGCCGCCGATCTCGTTACGTCAGCCCAGGCCGCACGCACACCAGAGCAAGCTGGTTTTGTGCAGGGTTGGGGCGCAGCACGCTGGATGGCACCGTGGTTCTACGCTGCCGGCGGCTCCTTCACGACTCCCGATGGCACCGAACCGGCACTTGACACACCGGCAATGACGGTCACCCTGACCCTGCTGCGCGACCTGTACCGGGCAGCGCCCCGTAATGGAGACAGCTACGCTCGTGGTCAACACCTACTGGCGCAGGGAATGGCGGCTTATGCGATTGATGGCGACTGGGCCTGGCAGACCTATCAGACGATCAGTGACACCTTTCAGATTGGAGTTGCCCCGTTGCCAGCCTTTGCCGGCGCTCCGGCCCAACCTTTAATCGGTGGCAGTCTCCTGATGCGCCATCGCGCTGGTCAGGCCACAACTGCCGATATTACTGCCTTGCTCAAGACCCTCTATCAACCGGAGGTTCAATTGCGCCTGAGTGCAGCACTGGGCAGACTACCCGCCCTGAGCAGCCTGCTCACCGATACCAGCATTCAATCCGACCCACGACGTGCAGCGGCGGCAGTTCACGCCGCAAGTGCCCCCGGCCTGCCACCCACACCGGCAGCGCGTTGTGCTATCTTCGGTGTTGAGTCCTACCTGTACAGCGTCACCATCGGCGACATAGCCATCAACGAAGCTCCAGCCCTGATGCAACGGGAGGCGCTGGCCTGTTTACGGCGAATAGTGCAACCATAGCCGGGCAATGAGCGTCATACTGGCAGACGTACTGGACTTTTGCAGAGTGCAGAACGAGGCGAATCAAGCCGGACGCACGGGCTTTTAGCCCGCCTGATCTGACCGAGTCGTGACCTGCACTTCGCGGTAAGCATAGAAAGGGAAGGCTATGCATTGCCCCCGCTGCAACACAGTATTACCCGATGATGCTCGCTTCTGCATCGAATGTGGCACCGCAGTACGTGTAGCAACCGGCGAAACCGTTCAGTTACCACCGACACCTGATGCAGCCATTACCTGCCCGGTATGCAACACAGCCAATCCACCCTACGCACGCTTTTGCGTGCATTGCGGCGAAGCCATTCAGCACAGTACCAGACAATCAGCCAGTAGCGTGCCGCGTACCGTCTCCCCACCCCAACCACAACAGGCCCATCACGACGAGTTTGACATGGGGATTACCCTGCTGCTTATCGGTGCTGCGCTCCTGATCCCGATTATCTTCCGGCTGCCGCCAATGATCTGGCCCAACATTCTCATGATACTCGGCATCGCCCAGATGATCATTCACCTGCGGCGGGGAACGCTTGCATCGGGCCTCCGTAACGTTATCTGGCTGTTCGGGCTAGGAGTTCTGTTTCTCGTGCCACGGCTACTATTACCCGGCTTATTCTTACTCGTTGGCCTGACCCTTCTGCTGGAAAGCTGGCGCTGGACACGCAGGACTCCCTCGTGACAGGGGTGGTAGGGGCGGGTTTAGAACCCGCCCCTACCGCCCCCTATGCATTACCCATAACTATTTTGTCAACCTCTTCGCTCATCAGCAGCGCCTATCTCATCGTGCGCGATCCTGGGCACTATCGCGTTGTATCGCTGTCGCGTGGGTCTCGCGTCACGAACGGGGAGCGGTGTCTCAGCCCGTGACCGCAGGCTTCCAGTCTGCGCATTAGCGGCCACGGCTAGCACCTGACGGCGGTGGAGAGGATGCCTGCACGTGGGCTGGAAGCCCACGCTACGGGAAGCCCACACCGCAGAGAGCACGTGCAGCCCGGCCTAACGCAGCGCGACATGTGGGTAATGCATAGCCTATCGCACCCGCTCCTCTACAACTCGCTCCTCTACAACCCGCTCCTCTACAATCGGTTCTGCCGAGCGCTCTGCGCTCTGCGTAGACCCGATGGGACGAATATCATTAAGATTTGACATCACCATACGCTCAGAGTTACTCTGATGTCATCGCTCAATTGGATAACCGTGCCATCAGACTTCACCCCACTTTGAACAGAATCAGGAGAGCGACCATGATGGCCGCTCTCCATCGCACCATGGTGCCGGAGACGGGACTCGAACCCGTAAGGGGTTTCCCCCAGCGGTTTTTAAGACCGCAGCGTTTGCCTTTTCGCCACTCCGGCGCACCATTCCGTAGCTGTTCAGCTCCCCATTATACCACTATTTACGGCAACGGTTGTAACAACTCTCCGGCACACCATCCCTCGATACCGGCACTCCGCACCTGCCACCACGTTAAGCCATCGCGCTCAACTGGACCAGCGATAATCTCCACCTCGGTTCCAGGGCCGAGCGCAACACGGATCGCCGCATTGATCCCTGGCTCAACCCGAACATTGAGAGCAGGTATTTCACTACTGACGGTCGCTCTCCTGCCCACCGCCAGTCCTGTCGGAGCAGCAGTTGGTGGTGCTTCAGTGGTTGGCGTAACGTCTGCTAATGCAGGCGACGGCGTTTGTCCGGCGATCGGTGTTTCGCCTGGTGCTAATCCCGGAGCCTGACCGGTTGGCACCGGCGACAACCCGCCAACAGTGACGGTCGGCACCACCGATGGAGTTGGGTTTTGGAGGAAGAGGGCAACCGCCATACCAATCACAAAAATGCTCACAATAATCAAGGTGGGAGCAATCCAGCCCGGTACAACTGGCACACGCTCATCGCGAGCCATCGGGTTGGACAGACCCTGCTCACCGAGGGAGCGTATCCGCCGTGCATCATCGTATTGTGTATGACGATCACGGAGACGCACCCGCACCGGCTCATCGTCAGGTAATGTTGTCCGCGCCTGCAACGGTCGAGTTGGCCGGGGGCGATCCGGTTCAGCCGGCGGTACAACCTGCACTCCGTAGCGGGGCAACAGCATAACTGCCAGCCGCTGGTAGGCCGCCAGCGTCTCACCGGTCACAGCCAGATGTTCGCCACGGGCGATCCGACCACGCAGCCGATGCAGACGCTGGACAGCATCAATCTCCTCTGCACTAAGTGGAACCGGATCAAGCGTCTGCATCGCTGTCAGGACACCGGCAAAAGGGCCGAGCGCTGCCGATGATCCGATCCGCAACAGATGCGCACGCAACGCATCCTCAATCGCACCGTGTAGACTGAGCAGGGCCAGTTCCGGCACTTCACGACGTGCTCGCGCCAGTGTATATTTTTCCCGCGCCGACTCCATCAGCGTCAGGGGACTGACTGTAGCAGACTCATCACCGGCCAGCGTCATTGCAATTCTGCCTCTAACAATTCACGTACCCGCTGGGCGTTCGCCTGCCCCCTGGTTGACCGCATGACCATACCTACCAGAAACTGGATGGCGGTTGTCTTACCCTTGCGATACTCAGCAATCGCCTTTGCTGCTTTTTCATCGGCCAGCGCTGCACGTACTGCTTCCAGCAAGGCGCCATCGTCACTAATCTGCGTCAGGCCACGTTCAGCCACGAGAACTGCCGGATCGGCCCCGGTTGCAAATGTCTCCTCAAAAAGCTGCCGGGCTACGACACGGGTAATCGTACCCTTTTGAACCAGATCAATGAGTGTTGCCAACCGCTGCACGGGCATCCGTTCAATCAATGCCGTTGCCGGCTCGCCCCGATCGTTCAGCAAACGGAACCCTTCGTTCAACACCCAGTTCGCAACCTCTTTTGCGCCATCAGGCCGGTTAACCGTTGCGACTGCCGCTTCGTAATAATCAGCAATTGCCCGTTCCTGCGTCAACAAATCGGCATCTTGCCACGATAGGCCGTGGGTTGCCATCAGCCGCGCCCGGCGGGCATCGGGCAATTCAGGCAATTCCGCCTGGCGGGCAGCGATCCACTCCGGGGAAAGCACCAGTGGCGGAATATCAGGTTCGGGGAAATACCGGTAGTCGTGCGCATACTCTTTCGAGCGCTGCCCTTCAGTACGGCCAAGATCCTCTCGCCAGCCGCGTGTTTCTTGCTCGACAGTACCACCAGCTTCTAAAATGCGGATCTGGCGCTCGATCTCATACGCTAGTGCCCGCTCCACAAATCGGAACGAATTGATGTTCTTGATCTCAACCTTCGCCCCAAAACGTTCAGATTCAGCCGGACGAACACTCACGTTCGCGTCACAGCGCAATGCACCTTCTTCGAGATTACCGCTGTTGGCACCGATCCAGACCAGAATCTGCCGAATCTTCTCGAACGTCAGGCGTGCCTCTTCAGGAGTACGAATATCAGGTCGGGTGACAATCTCCATCAGCGGCATTCCGCTGCGGTTGTAGTCGATGAGTGATGCACCGTCAGGACTGTGGATCAGGCGACCGGTATCCTCTTCGATATGGAGCCGCTCGATACCGATGCGGCGTACCTCACCGGCAGCAGTCCGTATCTCGATAGCTCCATCGCTACAGAGTGGTTCATCGTATTGGGTTATTTGAAAGCCCTTCGGCAGATCGGGGTAGGGGTACGACTTGCGAGCGAAGATTGAGCGCTCGTTCACCCGACAGCCGAGCGCCAGCCCACACAGCGCGGCAAGCTCTACCGCACGGGCATTCAGTACCGGCAGTGCGCCGGGAAGACCGAGACTCACCACCGATACACGTGTGTTCGGCGGTGCACCTGCGTAATCAGTACTGCATCCATCGAACATCTTCGAGGCAGTTAATACGTGAGCATGAATCTCAAGACCAATCGTGGCGATATACTCTGGCATAGGCTTCCTCGTGTAATGGTACATCGCCTCTATTGTACCCGGTTTTTCGGCTTATGGCGCGACTCGTGGTATTTCGTCAATATAGGGATCAGAACGCATCTCATCCACCCGTGCTACAGTAATGCCTTATGGTAGCACAGGCGGATGAACGTTGAGTACCAGAACAAGGTGTGCTGCTACACCAGAACGGAAAGAAGACGATCCGTTACCCTTTCACGATGCAATCACGCGCTGGATTGGACACCGTTCACGTGCAATAATGTGCGTGACGCAGGGTTGAGAGTGCGAAAGCACAGCTTCCGCACCGAACGTGATCAACGCTATGCGCGTGTCGCACCGATCATTCTGCCGGTTACAGATCTGCAACAGCTTTTATTCGCTCTCTGGATCAACACCCAATGCGCGCAAGCGTGCAGCCAACCGCTCGGCACGCTGTCGCTCTTGTTCGGCACGCTGTCGCTCTTGCTCAGCCTGTGTCTGCAATTCCACAAAACTTAGAAACGGACGCCCGTCCGGCCAGTACAACTGCATACCACGATCCGTTCGCTTGAAGGTGACTCCCAACCGTGGGCTGACCCAGCCATCAAGCTCATTGATCACCCGCAGCCGACCATCAATCCGTTGCCAGCCACCCATATCGCCGTGCTCCGGATCATACAGGTAGTACTCTTCCACCCCATAGATGTCGTAAAACTCCAGCTTCGCCGCCAATTCAGTCAGCGTGTTACCTGGCGATATGACCTCGAACACGACCTGGGGTGCAATCCCGTTTTCTTCCCATTGGCGATACGACCCGCGATCTCCTTTGGGACGGCCAAACACCACCATGACATCAGGTGCACGGCGAATATCGGGGCGACCTTCGACCGGATACCAGAGCAGATCGCCCGCCACGAACACATCGTCCCGCTCACGGAAGATAGCATCGAGATTCCCCTGAATGGTGACGATTGCCCGGAATTGTCTGGTATTGTCAGCCATTGGCATGCCGTCACTATCGGAGTAGACGATGGCAGGCACAGCAACCGGCTGCTCGATCATCATCCACCTCCTTATATCGAACACTTGTACGATAAGTATACCGAAACTTCTGGTGTTTGTCCAGTGCTGTTCGACGCGGATCAGCCTGTGAGTCAGTATCTTTGCATCCTGACATAGTCCGTTTGTTAAGCCTGTTCAGCATCGATAGACGCGGATCAACCAGTTAGAGCCAGAACTTATTTCATCAAGCTGTGCGGTCGTGCTCCCAGACGGTCGTCCAGGCGCATGCACGCTTGCCAATCACTAACGCCAGCATATCCTGCTCCCAGGCTACCGGTATGGTAGCGAGGAGGGCTGACAACCATCTTCGGTGCCATCACGCGCTGGATTGGTTGCTTTACCCGCTCGCTATGCGAGTGTCACGATGTTTGGAGTGCGGCAGTCATGCTACCGCAGCAGCCGTGTTCACAATTCGGTGGGTGTCACGCTGTTGACCCTGCTGGTCACGGCAATGCTGTGTGTGCTCGTCGCGATCTTAGAGAATGAGATAACTTCTAGTAAATGTCTTTTGAAACAAGGCTCTAGTGTTCCAATCAGGCACAGCGTAAACCAGCACGACAGCACGGCCCTGCCCGGCAGTCATTGCAGAGGAGGGTTCTGGTATCCCCATCAGGCACAGCGTAAACCAGCACTCATAAATTCTGTCCAACCCTAAACCCACCAGCACACCTCACCGGCCTATCGGTAAACACAACCTTGCCGCTGCACAACGTAACAACCAATTTCTGGTATAATGACTGGCGAAAAAGTTTTTCACGATATGAAAGGAGGGCTTGCATGACCACCTCCCAATTACCGGCCGGCGTGGCGATTACTGCACCGATTCCTCCCGCATACGCCGAGATTCTCACTCCCGAAGCACTGGAATTTCTGGCCACGCTTCACCGCCGTTTCAATACCCGTCGCCTGGAACTGCTCGCCCGTCGTACCGAACGTCAACGCGCAATTGATGCAGGCGAGCGACCGGATTTTCTGCCTGAGACAGCCCATATCCGCGAGAGCGAGTGGACGATTGCTTCCATCCCACCCCAGATTCAGGATCGGCGCGTTGAAATTACCGGCCCAGTTGACCGTAAGATGATCATCAATGCGCTCAATTCAGGTGCAAAGGTGTTCATGGCCGATTTTGAAGATGCCAATACGCCAACCTGGCAGAATCAGGTTGAAGGTCAGATCAACCTGCGCGATGCTCTGCGTCGTACCATTACATACACCAGCCCTGAAGGTAAGCACTATGCACTGAACAACAATCCGGCCATCCTGTTTGTTCGCCCACGGGGCTGGCATCTCAACGAAAAGCATATGCTGGTTGACGGCGAGCCAATCTCTGGTGCCATCTTCGACTTCGGTCTCTACTTCTTCCACAATGCCCAGACTGCTATCGATGTACAGGGTGGCCCCTATTTCTACCTGCCCAAAATGGAGAGCCACCTTGAAGCACGGTTGTGGAATGACATCTTTGTGCTGGCCCAGGAGCTGCGCGGCATTCCACAGGGGACGATCAAGGCCACGGTCTTGATCGAAACGATTCTGGCGGCGTTCGAGATGGACGAAATTCTCTACGAACTGCGCAACCACTCGGCGGGCCTGAATTGTGGACGCTGGGACTATATCTTCTCGTGTATTAAAAAGTTCCGCAACGATCCCAACTTCTGCCTGGCCGACCGGGCCCTGGTCACAATGACTACTCACTTCATGCGTTCATATTCGCTGCTGGCGATCAAGACCTGTCACCGCCGTGGTGCCCACGCGATGGGTGGCATGGCGGCCCAGATTCCGATTAAGAATGATCCGGTCGCCAACGAAGCAGCGCTGGCGAAAGTGCGGGCCGACAAGGAGCGGGAAGCCTCTGACGGCCACGATGGAACCTGGGTAGCCCACCCCGGTCTGGTTCCGGTGGCGATGGAGGTGTTCGACCGACTGATGCCAGCGCCGAACCAGATTAACCGTCAACGTGATGATGTGCAGGTAACGGCTGCCGATCTGCTGGCATTTGGACCCGAAAAACCGATCACCGAGCAGGGGATGCGCCTGAATATCAACGTTGGGATTCAGTACCTCGGCGCCTGGCTGGCCGGCAACGGCTGTGTCCCGGTCTTCAACCTGATGGAAGATGCCGCCACCGCCGAGATTTCGCGTGCCCAGATCTGGCAATGGATTCGCAGCCCGAAGGGTGTATTGGAAGATGGTCGTAAAGTGACGGTGGAACTCTTCCGGCAGATGCTGCCAGAAGAGCTGCACAAAGTTCGCGAGATACTCGGTCCTGCCTACGAAGATGGTCGCTACGAAGAGGCTGCCGAACTGTTTGATGAGATTACGACCAATCCAGAATTTGTGGAATTCCTGACATTGCCGGCTTACGAACGGATCCCGTAGCCGGGGGCTAGAAACCGCGCAACAACGCCATTCAGGGGTAGACATTGATCTACCCCTACATTTACCGGATTTAGCGGCTGTTTAGTACTATTCAAGGCCAGCCGCCAGACCGATCCGGCGAAGGGGCATATCCTGTCCGGAGAGGAGAACATTTCACGGGAATAACCGCATCGTTGGTGTGGTATGCGGGAGCTATACCTGGCACCTGTCTGGACGCTGTCCCGGATGCAGGCGGCACGCGCTGATCCACCGATTTTGTTTGCTCCGTGCAACCCATAACGGGTTGGCCGGTTACGTCGCCACAGACGGTAAGCATTGACAAAGCATGAACTGACAGGGCACCCCATTCCGGGTACGCCGGTACAATGGCTTTTCAAGTTATATCATCCAACTTCGTGAGGGGAATACACAGCATCCCAGTGACCGGCAGGGTTAACGGCATGACACGCGCCAGCTTATGAGCACGGCCGGTGCAGCAGCGTGGTGCCGCACACCACACGATACGATACGTGCATAACAAGTGGTCAAGGCAACCAATCCAAGGCGTGATTGTCCCACCTCTCCTGTAATAACAACCTCCTGCCCGGACGTTCAAAACCTCTACAGTCCACCTATTGCCCAGCTTTTGTCAGGTAAATTTCCGCTAGCGACTGTGGGTATCACGTGCTACAATAATGAGCAACCTGCTGCACCTTCACAGACAAGCACCGCATCCACCGATGTGCAGCCTGCTATGTCAGTCGGGCGGTGTCAGTGAAGTCACCCGCCCCTACACGACGAGGTGACCTATGACTCATTACTTGATTGCCGGCGCGGCGGGATACATCGGTTCGCGACTGGCTATGCGTCTCTTGACCGCCGGCCATCGCGTGCGCGGTCTTGTCTACAGTGCCGAAGATCCAGTTGTTGAACGCCTTGCCGCTCGTGGGATGGCGGTCTGGATCGGTGATCTTACCCGCCCCGAAACCATCGATGGCATTACCGACGAGATTGACGTTGTTTTCAATCTCACGAACCGTATGCCCATCGATAATCCAGCATTGCTACGCGCCCTCTACATCGATGGCAATCAGCATCTGATTGCGATGTCGGTCCGCTCCCGCAAGGTGCGTACCTACTTATGGGCATCGAGTATTGCAGCCTACGGCGATCACGGCGAGAGCTGGGTTGACGAAGATAGCCCGGTTGCTCCCTCATATCCTCTCGGCGCCATCTTCGCCACCGCTGAACAAACGGTGTTGCAGGCAGTGCGCACCTATCGCTTCCCGGCTATCATCCTGCGCCTGGCTACTGTCTATGGCCCCGACCGAGATCCACTTGAAGCAATAGCCAGCGGCCAGTTAACAATTTATGGTAACGGACGTAACTTTGTCCCACATATTCACATTGACGATGCAATAGAGATATTACTGCGAGCTGCCGAAGTCGGTCAAATCGGTGCGATTTACAATGTCGGTGATGACGAGCCACTACGCCTGATCGATCTTGTCAGTGAAGTACGACGCCGGCTTGGGATGTTGCCACCACGCACGTTCGATCCCAATGTCGGGCTGCGCGCCGGTATCGACCGCTCGGTGATAGGGGCGTTAACCGCATCGGTTCGCCTGAGTAATGCCCGCATGCGTCACGATTTGGGGATTGAGTTGCGCTACCCGGGTCTGCGCTACTGGATCGAGGAGCGATTGCCGCTCGAGCTGGCGGTTGGTGTGTGATAGGTATACTCTGCCGGTACGGGCGGCTGATGCGCTGCCAGAGATGATGAACTTACCACCGCGTTTCGTGCTCTTGCGTTACGAAGCTGACCGGCGGGCAACAGCCAGGCTTGCCCGCCGGTTATGTTGCGTTGCTTATCATATCGTCCGTCGCATCATCCACCAACTATAACCACCCCGCCAGATGATCAAGAGGGCAGCCACCGTCAGGTAGGTCACCAACGCGAAACTAAACGGGCTAGACCGGCCAAGCTGAAACCATCGCAATACAAGACCAACCGGCAATGCGATCAACCATGTACCCGATGTCAGCCCAATCATCCGCAAGGGTGGGTGCTGGCGGAGTGCTCCCGTCCACGGTGCAACTAGCAGCCAGCCAACGAAGAAAGGCCAGGCCACACGCACCGCTGCGAGGAGCGGATGCTCATCGGACAAGCCATGTGAGCTACGCCCCAACAGCGCAAACACGATAAACACTAGCCCATCACCGCCAATCAGTAAGCCAAGCTGAGACCACGATAGGTCGCTGAAACGATGCTTTGTTGTTTCCAAAGGATGTTTCATAGGATGCTATTCTCGCTGCTAAGTCTACTGTCTGAGAGCCTGTAGCTGACGTACCAATCCCTGCTGTTGCCAGTTGGCTAACCGCAAACGCAGGGCCAGCGCACTGGCAATATTCCACAACACTGCATTTCCAAGCGCCGGATCGTCTTCGGCCAGTGCCCGTAACCGTTCGCGTCGCAAGGCCAGAATCGTCACCCCATCTTCACCGGCCCGCAGTTCGGCACTTCGCCTGCCCCTATCGAGAAGCGACATCTCGCCAGTAATTTGACCTGCGACAACCGTCATCAACAGGCGTTGACTATCCGGATCGCCCTCCAACGGCGGACTCCAGACCTCTAATGAACCTTCCTGCACCAGATAGAGATCGGTCGACTCCTGATTGGTACGATCCACCAGGGTACCGGGTGGATAGCGACGCCGCTCTAAATGGGCAGCCAGGCGGGTGCGCTGAGCCAGACTCAAACCGCTACCAATTTGCGAGTTTGCCAGAAATTCCGTAATTTGGTTCGTCACCTCGGCAGGCTGCACCAGCATGTCCGGTTCACCAACAATCGAGGGTAAACCCAGGTAACTGGCAATATAGCGCAACGTCACGTCTGGCGTTTCAAAGTGTGGCCAGTGCCCGGCTTTTGGCACAATCCGCAGATCGGCACTTCGCCATTCATCAGCGATCACCCCTGCATCACGCAACGGCACCGTATTGTCTTCTGCACCCCAAATAACCAGCGCCGGCGTCTCCAGTTCGCGCAATCGTCCGCTCAAATCCTGATTCCGCATCGCCACAAAACATTCGGCCCGCACCCGACCCTGGCCCGGTCGCCGGGCATCAGCCCGTAGCCGCAGGTAGTCGGCCTCGCTGATTGCCGAACGCTCGGCAAATGAAGCCGGTTTCATCAGACTGTCGGTAACATAGAGCATTGACGGCTCAAGCAGCGCGAGTAGCCGGCTGAAGAGCGGAAAACGCTCAAGCATTGTTATCGGTGAGACAAACGTGTTGATCCAGAATGATAATCGCCCGGAAATGGTCGGGCAGAGCAAGACCATCCGATCAACCAACTGGGGAATCTGCAACGCCAGTGTCGCACTAATCATCCCCCCCATCGAATGAGCGACCAGCACCGCCGGATGTTCGCTCAAGCCGGTTATCAGGCGACCGATGATCTGCGCATAGCGACCAATTGTCGCGCGTTCACGCAACGGTGGCGACTCACCGTAGCCAGGGAGATCGACGGCAATGCAGCGAAAACGCCGACTCAACAGTGGAATCAAAGGCGACATCGCGAACGATGAACTTGACCAGCCATGGATCAGGATCGCCAATTGGGCATTACGCGGCCCGGTATCAATGGCATGGATTTTCGCGCCGTCGATTGAAAAGATCTCCATAGGTTATACTCGCTGCGTTATGTTCGCTTTTAGTGGTATCATATCAGTATACGCATCACTTCGTCTACAGCAATTGTGCCGGGTTTTCAGCGCTGCACGCATTACAGGACGCTTGCAAATGAGTGACCAACCAGTCTCGCAAACCGCACCTTCACTCTACATTGTTTCCGGTGGTGCCGGTGCCGTCGGCGAGCAGGTCGCCCGACTAACCCTTTCTCAGTTTGAAGGGGCAGAGGTGCCCTTAATTATTATCCCCAATGTGCGCGATCTGAATCAGATTGCTGAGGTGGTTGAACGAGCAGCCCAGCAGAACGGGACGATTCTCCATACGCTGATGGAACCCTCGCTTCGTCGTGAACTGATGCGGCTGGCCCGTGAACGTGGTGTTGCCGAGATTGATCTGGTCGGTAGTGTATTGTCGCGCCTGGCCACCGTGTTGCGCAAAGAACCCCTCGGAAAACCCGGCCTGTACCAGCCTCGCCGCTCGGCCTACTTTGAACGGCTCGATGCGATTGAATACACCGTTGCGCATGACGACGGCAACAAACCCCACGAGCTCCATCAGGCTGATATTGTCCTGGTTGGCATTTCGCGCGTTGGCAAAACCCCGCTCAGTATGTATCTGGCCGTGTTGGGCTGGAAAGTTGCCAATGTTCCCCTGGTTCGCGAAGTACCCCTCCCGACTGAACTCTTTCAGGTCGATCCCCGGCGGGTGATTGGCTTAATCGTAGAAGCCGAGCAAATTACGGCCCGCCGCCGCTGGCGACAGCGCCGGATGGGGGTCAGCATTGGTGGCAATTATACCAATCTCGATGCAGCTTACGATGAAGTGGAATGGGCCAGAAGAACATTTCGGCAGCACGGCTGGACAACTATCAACGTTACCGACAAATCGATTGAAGAGAGTGCTGACGAGATTATCACTTTGATCTCACGTCGATTTAGCCAGCTTCCTTGAGGATACGCCAGGAGTGGTGATGGGTGTTGCTGCTACACCGACCACACCCACCACCACGAGCGCAGCCGGTGCGCTCGTCGCTATGATGCAATATCACGGCGATCCGATCTGCTCGACTAAAAAGCCACTCCCCAGCGGATCACGCGGATCGACAATAAATTCACTCCGACCGATCACAAATGCCCGTCCACTCACTTCAGGAATAATGGCGGAGTACGAACCGACCTGGATACAATCAACCACCCGCCCACTAAATGTGCTGTGTCGGCCCAAGATACTCTCGATCACCATCTCCTCACCAGCGGCTATGTCGCCTCTGGCATAGTGAATAGCCAGACGCGCCGAAACGCCCGTACCCGTTGGTGAACGATCCACTTCAGCATTGGCAAATACACAGATATTACGGCTATGATGACTGGCATCTTCAGGTTGATCGGTCAAGATCGTACCATAGAGAAAACCCAGGTCTGGATCATGAGGATGATGGAGCGGTAAAACGTCACTCACGGCCCGCTTGATTGCTTCACCGGCTGCAACAAGAGCTGCGGTCTGTGCTGGCTCCACACGCAGTCCTACCTGGGCTGCGGGCAGAACGGCATAAAACGCCCCTCCCCACGCTACATCGCACACCACCTGACCATAACCCGGGACAGTAACCTGGAGGTCGTGTGCATATACAAATGATGGGACGTTACGAAATGAGACCCGTATTACTCTTCCGCTATCAAGGTGCGCGGTTGCCTTCACCAGGCCGGCAGGTGTATCGAGAGTGACTGTCGCTTGATCACCTTCTGCTGTCACCACACCGCTCTCAACCAACACCGTAACGAGCGCAATAACGCCGTGACCGCACATCGTACTGTACCCTTCATTGTGCATAAAGAGGACGCCAACATCGGCTTCGGCACTCACCGGCGGCGTGAGCAAACAACCGTACATATTGAAATGACCTCGCGGCTCCCACATCAATGCCCGCCGAACATAATCGAGCTGATCGCGCATAAAACGACGTCGTTCGAGGATCGTTGTCCCGATAATGTCCGGTAGACCACCGGTCACAATGCGCAACGGCTCACCGGCAGCGTGGGTTTCGATGGTCGTTAACCGTAACGTATCTGACGGAAACTGTAACTTATCCCAATCTAACTTCATAGAACCTATCTCCCTTCTATCCCCTCAGCAGAGTCAACAGAAACAGCACGTTGCACCGGATAGTGCCCTGGTTATCTGTGGGTATGTGTGGTGGTGTGCGCATCGTTGCCAGGGGCGACAGACGAAAGCCTCTGCTAGCGCCGGGGTAATGGCACGGTAAGGTGTTGGCAATGAGTTGAACTCATCGCAAACATCAAGAAACAGCAAACCACGCTCCCACCCGATCTTGCCTGTGCGCCCGTCATATAGCATTCAGAAGCCATGCCCGAACACGCAACGGTTTGTCGATTTCCTTGACCATACGATTGGTTCATTGTATGATAACAGACACATTCTCGCTACCGGTAAAAGAGTCTTACAACACACCATTGCGCTGCGACGCACAGACAGATGGTCAGCACATCCATCTTTCGACGCCTGACAACGCATCACGAGGGGTAAAAAACCTGCGTGACGCTGGTTGAACCAGTTGGGTTGCAAGCAAACGGTCAGAAAGAGAATGGTTTGTGGATCACATCCACATTGCACGTTACAGAGCGTATCACAGTTGTGATACTGTACGGTACAGTTGCGTTATCTACGATTGTTTTCTCGTACTACTTCCCTACCATGGGGGCGAGGCGAAGTCGGCTCAACAATACTAACCCAGGCATTAGGTGGTGGAAGGTAGGTTTTTTGTGTTTTACGCACATCGCTTAGCCCGGCATCACTATCACTGCAAACTCACCAGGACTTCACAGAGCTACCTTGTTCAAGGAGGAAACAGGTTATGACGAAGAAGTGGGTCTACCTCTTCCGGGAAGGAAATGCGTCGATGCGCGATCTTCTCGGTGGGAAGGGGGCAGGTGTCGCTGAGATGACACGAACCGGGGTGCCAGTTCCACCCGGTTTTACGATCACAACCGAAGCGTGCAATGCCTATTACGAAAACGGACAGCAGTTCCCCGAAGGCATGTGGGAACAGGTACTGGAAGGCTTGAAAGATATCGAGTCGCAAACCGGCAAGCGGTTTGGCGATCCGTCCAACCCTCTCCTGGTCTCTGTCCGGTCAGGCGCCAAGTTCTCGATGCCGGGAATGATGGATACAGTGCTCAACCTCGGTCTCAACCAGCAGACTCGCGAAGGATTGGCACGCCTCACCGATAATCCCCGTTTCGCCGCCGATGCCTACCGTCGCTTTGTCCAGCTCTTCGGCAAGATTGTGTTGGGTGTTGATGGTGATCGCTTCGAGCACGAGATGGACGAAGCAAAAGGTCATGGTCAACGCCAGGACACCGATCTAACCACCGAAGAGTTGTTGACACTGGCCGATAAGTTCAAAGCGATCATCAAGGAAGATGTCGGTGTCGATTTTCCCGAAGACCCCTTCGAGCAGTTACGGGCGGCGATTGCCGCCGTGTTCCGCTCCTGGAATGGACGGCGCGCTGTCGATTACCGCCGCGTCAATAAGATTCCCGATAATCTCGGCACGGCAGTTAATGTCCAGGCTATGGTCTTCGGTAACATGGGGAATGACTCGGCAACCGGTGTTGCCTTCACCCGCAACCCCAGTACCGGCGAGCCAGAGATTTTCGGTGAATACCTGGTAAATGCCCAGGGTGAAGATGTCGTCGCCGGTATTCGCACACCACAACCGATCAGCAAGCTGGCTCAAGAGATGCCGGAAGTCTACGAGCAATTCCATCAGATTGCCAAGCAGCTCGAACGGCATTACAAAGACATGCAGGATGTCGAATTTACTATCGAGCGTGGCAAGCTATGGATGTTGCAAACCCGTACCGGCAAACGCACCGGCGCGGCTGCGGTGAAGATCGCCGTTGACATGGTCAACGAGGGCTTGATCGACCGGGCAACTGCTATTCAGCGGGTTGATCCACACGCGCTCGATCAACTGCTCCACCCCATGATCGATCCAGCGGCTCGCAAGGACGCTCATCCTCTGACTGTTGGACTACCGGCCTCACCCGGTGCTGCGTCCGGTAAAGCGGTTTTTGATCCCGACGAAGCCGAGGAGCTGGCCAAAACTGGTGAAAAGGTGATCCTGGTGCGCGTCGAGACTGCACCCGAAGATTTTCACGGCATGGTGGCCGCCCAGGCTATCCTGACCGCCCGCGGCGGCATGACGTCGCACGCCGCCGTGGTTGCCCGTGGCATGGGCAAACCGTGTGTTGCAGGTGCCGGTGATCTTCGCATTAGCTACACCGACCAGTTAATGACCGTGAATGGGACAACGATCCGCAAAGGCGACTGGATCACCCTCGACGGCGGTAGTGGTGAGGTCTTCGCCGGCAAGATGCCGACGGTGGAACCCGAACTTTCGGGCGATTTTGCCACCTTGATGTCGTGGGCCGATGAATTCCGCAAGCTCGGTGTGCGGGCCAATGCCGATATTCCGCGCGATGCCCGTGTTGCCCGTCAGTTCGGTGCCGAAGGGATCGGCCTCTGCCGGACTGAGCACATGTTCTTTGAAGGTGACCGGATCGATGCGATGCGCGAGATGATCCTGGCCGATACGGTCGAAGAGCGCCGGGCTGCGCTGGCCAAGATCGAACCGCTTCAGCAGGGCGACTTCGAGGGTCTGTTCCGCGAAATGGCCGGTCTACCGGTGACGATCCGCACCCTCGACCCACCGCTGCACGAATTCCTACCCCACGATGACGACGAGATCGAGGCGCTGGCCAGCAAGCTAGGCGTCGATCCGCGTAAGGTCAAGGCACGGGTAGAAAGCCTGCGCGAGGCCAACCCAATGCTGGGTTTCCGTGGTTGTCGGTTGGGCATTCTCTACCCCGAAATCACCGAAATGCAGGCACGGGCGATCTTCAAGGCGGCTGTCAAAGTCAAGGCGGAAGGAATCGATGTCCATCCCGAAGTCATGATCCCACTGGTCGGCCATGTGAGCGAGTTGAAGCTGCAAGAGGAGATCGTGCGTCGGGTTGCCGCCGAAGTCTTTGCCGAAGCCGGGATTGAAGTCCCCTACCTGGTTGGCACGATGATCGAGCTGCCACGGGCAGCGCTGGTGGCTGATGAAATCGCTCAGGTGGCAGAATTCTTCAGCTTTGGCACCAACGACCTGACCCAAACCACGCTCGGTCTATCACGAGACGATTCAGGGCGCTTTTTGCCGATCTATGTCGAAAAGAAGTTGATCCCCGATGATCCGTTCCAGACCATTGATCAGCGTGGAGTCGGGCAACTGGTGCAGATCGGTACTGAACGGGGCCGGTCAACCCGAGCTGATCTGAAGGTCGGTGTCTGTGGTGAGCACGGCGGCGATCCGGCCAGTGTTGAGTTCTTCCATCGAGTTGGCCTGAACTACGTCAGTTGTTCACCATATCGGGTGCCGATTGCGCGACTGGCGGCTGCCCAGGCTGCACTCGGTGAAGCAAAGCGCGACAAGTAACGAGACGTTTGCGCCCTCTTTACCTCCTCAGAACGGCGAGGCTCGCGAGAGCTTCGCCGTTCGTCGTGATCTTGTAACTCACGATGATGACTGCCCTCGCTATAATGCAATACAACAACAGCAAACGTACTCTTAAAGCTGACCCGCAACATTGGAATAGGGATAGGCAAACCCATCAAACAAACCCTTAGTTCGTGTTCGCCTGATACTGTGGAGTTACCCATGTCGTTATCACCGATTGTCGCTACCCTACTTCAACACGCTGAAACAACACCACATCGGCCATGTATCGTTTTCGACC
>NZ_DAOTZQ010000040.1:0-12723 GCF_034434295.1 Chloroflexus sp. | reverse complement strand
TCTGTCGTGCTCTGCTTGATCAGACTGACCACGATCTCTTACTAAACTTACTGACTAATCCGGTTGTTCCTGAACGATTACCTTCACAACGCCACTGGTTGCGATATGTGTTGATTGCGCTCCTGGCACTCTTCGCCGGCTGGTTAGGCTTCCAGACCGGACGGGTGGTTTGGGCAGCGATGACTATCCGGCAGAATCTGGAAGCGATGCGGTTGCCGACAATAGAAGCCACACCGACGCCGGCGATGTCGGTGGTAGCATTCACCCCTCTCCCATCTCCCCAACCGTTGAATGTTATCCAACCGACGTCGGTTGTTCCTACTCCATTGTCGGCTGCCACCATGCCGGTACCAACACCAACATCCATTGTGCACAACGTAACCATTGCTGCTTCAGCGACTCCTATTCGCTTGCCGGGGATTGATGGGCGGATGCCGGTGCCGACCTTGATGCCCACAGTGGGTGTCAACCTACCCTCAAGTGACGTTATCCATATCCTGCTGTTAGGGAGTGATCGGCGTCCTGGTGAAGGATGGGCGACCCGGGCCGATGCTATCATGGTGGTACGGATCGAGATGACGACGCGCCGGGTGGCTTTGCTCTCGTTGCCACGCGATCTGATTGTTGCGATTCCCGGCTACGGGTACGGGCGGATCAACAGTGCAACGGTGTACGGCGAACAGGATCCGGCTATTGGTGGTGCTGAGTTAGCCAGGCGCACCGTTTCTCAGCTTCTTGGATTACCCATCGATCACGTCGTATGGGTCGATTTTACCGGTTTTATGGCCGCTGTTGATGCAATTGGTGGTATTGAGGTTGAACTGGCGCAGCCAATTTATGACCCCCTGTATCCCACGATGGATTATGGCGTGACATCAGTTTACTTTCCGGCAGGCAAACAGTGGCTTGATGGTGAGCAGGCGTTAATCTTGAGCCGGACACGCCACGCCGATAGTGCCTATGCTCGTGAAGCGCGCCAGCAGATGATTTTGCTGGCGATTGCCCGGCGGATTCGCGAGCAAGACCCCGTTCGCCAGGTTGAGCTGGCTGCACACGTTACCACTGCTCTACGGCCTCATATCCGAACCGATCTCAGTACCGATGATCTACTTGGTCTGTCCTGGTCGTTGCGCGATGTCAACCTGGCAAGCGTTGAACGCTTTGCGTTGGACGCAGATGGTGTATTTGAGGGGCTAATCGAGGGTGACCCATACGCACTGACGCCACGTCCCGGAGCGATTGAAGCCCTGGTACAGGCGTTTGTTCGTGGGAGGTAATGCTTCACATGTCTCATCTCCGAAAGGTTGAGATTTTACGCCAACCACCAATGATCCCGGTATCACGTTAAGAGTGTCGTCAAGGGTGATTGGTGACACTGTAGTGTTGGTAACGGTTGATGCATAGATTCAGTGGGAGAGGGGTAGGTGCACATCAACCATCCCTCTCACCACGCTCACCTCGTGCATCACAAGGTCTCCTGCTTGCCCTTCCCGATCACGAAAATGACAGCATTAACCAACACCGCCGCCGTGTAACAGAGTGCGGCAATGAGGAAAATAGGAGCAAACCCGGCGCTGCTTTGCAATTCGGCACTCATCGTCGGACCGGCAATGTAGCCAACAGTTGCCGCTGCCCGAATCATGCCAATGATGGTGGGGTGGTAATGGGCCGGGGCCTGGGCGAGTGCCTGTGCATCAAACAGTGGCGTTGCCATATTCATCAACATGCTACGCAACATCGCTATTGCTGCTGCCACCGTTAGCGATGGCGCGAAGGCCAGCGCGATCAGGCACGGTATCGCCAGCGCTTGCGTGAGTACCACTCCGGCCATCCTGCCCACTCGTTTTGCCAGGTACGGGCCTGCCAGTGTTGCTAGACCGGTAGCCAGACTGATCAGTGCCAGGATCAAGCCGATCATGGCATCGCCGGCAGTGAAACGCTGACGGAAAAACAAGCCCAGGTAGGGTATGAAGAGGGCTGCACCCAGAGAGATGAGTAATGGCCCTGGTACGAATGCCAGGCCATATCGAATGGCCTGCCAGAGGTCGCTTATCTGGCCGCGTCTGGTAACGGTAGTGACTGTTGGTAGAGGACGTACCGGCAAACCCAGGAGCGGCACGCTGGCCAGCATCACCAGGACAACACCTGCTACAGCGTTCAGCCGATAGGCGGTCAGTGCATCGCCTTCAATCGGCAAGAGCCGCCATACCGTTGTCAGTGATCCGCTTAGCAGACTACCGAGACCATTGATGATCAGACTGAGTGCGGCGCTGCGGGCAAACAGACGATCAGGGCTGTTAGCACCACTCAATTGCATCATAAGTGGTGGCCCGGCCAGCGTAAATAAGACACTGGCCGGGCCGCTCATGGCCACGCATCCCAGCAGCATCCACGCCGTCAATGGGGAGAGGTCAGATGCCGGTGGTGCGAGTGATAATCCCAGCAGTGCCAGTCCATGCAGCAGGCAACCGCCGATCATTGCCGGTCGCGCTCCTATCTGTCGCACAAGCTGCCAAAAAAAAGGGCTGATCAACCCACCGGCAAGCACTGATGCACTGTTGAGTAAACCGATTAAGGCCAGATCACCTGCAAACGGTATAGAGAGCCGATAGGTGGTATAGCTGAGATCGGCATACGCGATTGTCGCAAATAACCATCCTACCGTCAGGCCGGCGGTCAGCATGCCAACTGTCGCGAGGTAGCGTTGCTCGGCGTTCATGACGGCTCGTTACCGAACAGACCATTGCGAGCGATAATGTCACGGTAGACGTATGCGCTGCGCTTCCACACACGCCTCTGGGTAGCGTAGTCGGTATAGATTATGCCGAAGCGCTTGCTGTAGCCCTTTGCCCACTCAAAATTGTCGAGCAATGACCAGACGAAATAGCCACGCAGGTCGATCCCTGCGGCAATGGCTCGCCGGCATGCCTCGATGTGAGACTGTAAATAGGCCACACGTTGCGGGTCTTCGACAACCTGATCATTGGAGCCGGGTGCCGGATCGTCAAACGCCGCACCATTTTCAGTGATGTACAGCGGCAGAGAGGTGTACGAGCGTGCCTTCTGTAATGACTCAACGATGCAGTCAGGATAAATCTCCCACCCCATTGCCGTCTTCGGTAGCGGCCCTGGTACCTGTTTTGCCATAGTGAACGGCTCCCGCCAGGTAAAAGCATTGAGCAAGCGGGTATACGTATTGATACCGAGAAAATCGATAGGCTGACCGATAATCTCAAAATCACCCGGCTGAATCGGGGCAAACACCAGCCGGCGGGCAAAGTGATCGAGCATATCAGCGGGATAACGCCGACAGAAGAGCGGCTCTAAAAACAGCCGATTCATAATCCCATCGATCCGTTGCGCTGCCTTCTGATCGGCAATCCGCTGGCTGGCCGGATACTGCGGCCAGATCATTAGCACAATCCCGATCTGAGGCGATGGCATATCACTGTGCACCGCCTGGGGGCAGGCGGCGCGAAAGGCACTGACCGCCAGGCCATGTGATAACAGTAAGTGATGCACGACAGCCAGCACCTGCCAAGGCACACGCTTTCCCGGTGCATTTTCGCCATTGCCGTAGCCGTAAAATGCCTGAATGAACGGCTCATTATGCGTCGTCCATAAGGCCACGTCACCGCCGATGGTGCGGAAGAGGTAATCGGCATATTCGGCGAAACGCAGTGCTGTGTCGCGCTGCGTCCAGCCGCCACGGTCTTCAAGGGTTTGCGGCAGATCCCAATGGTAAAGGGTAGCTACAGGGAGAATATGTCGTCGGTGCAGACCATCAATGAGCCGCCGGTAGAAATCCAGGCCGCGCTGATTGGGCTGACCAGAGCCAGTTGGGAAGATACGCGGCCACGATATGCTGAACCGGTACGCTTTCAATCCCAACGCTGCCATATGATCGAGGTCTTCTTCATAGCGATGGTAATGGTCACAGGCAATGTCACCGGTATCGCCGTTAGCAATGACGCCAGGTCGCCGGACAAAGCGATCCCAAATACTCTCGCCCTTGCCGTCTTCATTCCAGGCTCCCTCGATCTGATACGCCGCCGTTGCTGCACCCCAAAGAAAATCAGATGGAAAATGGATGTCGTTGCTCATAGGTTGTCAACCGTCACTTCAATGTGCAGAGTACTCTGCGAGGAACGTGATGGCAACTGACTGCCCGCTGGTAGCATACCACCAAACGGTAGTGATTGTAGCTTGCGGTAATGCTAGTCAGAATCTGTGATATACGTGATAGTAAACGCTCTTCATCCAGAGAACTAACTCCACGAAATGATATTCCTGCCACATTCGGAGTGTCAGGGTTGCGTGGCTATGCATTACCTATAGATATGCATTACCTATAGAGATGATGCATATCTCGCGCAAGCGGGAGCGGGGCTGGGGGCGAGCGCATTCAGGCGTCCTCAAGTCTTATCTCTTCGATACTATTCTCGAACCTGCCACCAGCAGGGAGCCAGGCAGCGGGTACATACCACTGACCGTACCATTCCCGTAATCAGCAATAGCCTAGAGAAACCCACCTGCGCTTCTCCCTATTTTCTATTTCCTGTGTCTACCTCCTCCTATCACCCCAATTTTGATGAATTTTTCTTTCCCCGCGCACCTTTTGGCCCCTTTTTACGGTTCTATATATGCAGCCGTTCTTTATCTTGCAAAGGAGGACACCATGAGCGACCGCGTACTCTCGACCGCTACCGCCCGCGAAGCCATTGAGCGTTTTCAGCGCATCGTGCAGGGGCCGCTGTTGCAGCAAATTAACGACTTGAACCGTGAGGGACAGTTGCTCTCGGATCCCAACAACTGGGATGGTCGTCTGGCCGCCCAGTTTCGCTCGCACTGGGCGGAGACGCACCAAAAGCTGCTCGCTATTCGCGATGCGCTTGAGGATCTGCGCCGGCAGGTAGCCCAGATTAATCAGAACATCATGCAGGCCGGTGGTCAGTAAGCGCTAGCACCTCGCTTTGGTGAGAGGCTGTCACGTTTATATGCGCTCCTGGGTCAGCCTCTCACCGGCTTTCCTCCCAATTGTGTTGTTCCGATGCGTGACCTGAACAAGAAGGAAACTGGAGCAGCGTATGTCACTTACCTTTCAGATCAGCCATGCTGAGCTACTTTTGTTGCTTGGTCTGCTCGAATTGCCCCGGCCTTTTGCGTTGGGGCAGAGTGTGTTGCCGGAGCGACCGGTGCTTGAAGGTGTACTCGGTGCGGCAGTTGGCAGTCTGGCAGCACGTGACCTGTTGAAATTACCGGCCCAGCCTGATCACCTACCGACCCCTGATGCTGGTCTGGCGACGTTATTGCGCACAGCGGCGCTCGCCGATAGTCTGATGATTGTCGCCAGCGGCCCACCCACACGCCTTAGTCATATCAGTCGTGCTGGCGCGAACTTTGTGTTGCACTCCAGTCCAGCGCCAGACATACATCGCTTTGCCGCACTTCCCGGTGCCGGGCATGTTATCGACACGATGCTTGCCATGGTGATGCCGGAGAACATTCCGGAACCGGTCAGTACAGAGCCGCTCATGCTGGATGGTGAGGGATTGTTGACCGCGTTTAATGCCCTGCAACACGATGATCTTGATACCGCAGCACGTGTGTTTCAACGGCACGGCCACACTCCGGCGAAGGTACGTCCACTGATTGAGATGATCGGTCCCCAACCAACCCGCCACGCGCTGGCGGTGATCCGACAGTTGCGTCAGCCTGACTCAGAAGCCCGTGGGGCAATTGTCGTTGCCGGACGGTATGGAGGCTGGTGGGTTGCGCCGGCACCTGATCGGGATGATCTGCTGGCGTTGTGGCCGATTGGTGGTCCGGGATTGCGGGCAAAAATGAGTGAGTTTGGAGCCTGGATCTGTGAGGCTGCATAAGTTATGAATACCGTTGCTGCTATTCCAGAGCATTTACGGCGCTTCGCGGCGGCAACAGCCACTAGCCATGATCGCTTGCACGCTGAAGCCGGTCGACTGACCAATACCTTGCACTACTTCTCCGGCCAGTGTCGTGAATATGCGGTTCCGCACATTAACGGCCTCAGCGATGCCTTGTTTGCGCATTGCCGGGCGATTAACGAGATGGTTGAGTGGGTGCGCACGACCGCTGAACGCCTTGAAGCGGCTGATCGGGGCACACTCCGACGCCCCTCTTTTTGGGATGTAAGCACTGTCGCGCTCACTACGTTCGGGACGGTTGCCCTGCGTCGTTCGACCTCGCTCAACGGGCCAGTGTTTGATATTGGAGCACGAGTAGCGTTACGGGTGATATGGCAACTCCGTTCTCCACCATCGCTATCCCCCCATCACAAGACCGTGTTGCGAGTGACTGCCTGCCTGGCAGCAGGCTGGACGGTACAGAAGATGCCACCTTTGCACCGCTGGTGGCTCAATCTGCTCTGGCCCGGCTCGCGGACACTAGCAGTGCAGTCGTTCTTCTGGCGGGTATCGATCTCTTCTCCACTTCTTCTCCCCTGGCAGCCGTTGCCGATAGCGATCCATCTGCTGGGGAGCACGCACCGCTTTGAGGCGGTTATGCACCATCTCCAGCAGGTCGCACGTGAGCTTGCGCCATCGCTGCGGACACTGGGATGGATGATGGTGTGGGAACCTGCGCTCTTCCGGTCAATTGTACACAGGCAGATCGCTGAGGTTACGCTTCGTGCATCCGCCTTCGCTGCCGATTTGCTTTGGCAACACTGGCAGCGACAGGTTCGCTACCATCTGACGCAACTGAGGCCATTTATTCCCAGCCAGGACCAGATGTGGCGTCTGCTCAATCAGAGTATGATTTTGAATACCGATGTGATGTTACAGATGGGCTTCCAACAACAATTTCTGACAATCTTTTTGGCACAGATCGGCGCTGTTGCAGGACTTAGTACTGCTCCTCGTCTGCCGGAAATAATCCAAAGTCCGACAGACATTCTGGCGCTCACCGAGAGCGGCTTCTGGATTGATGCATTTCAGTATCTTACCCTTGCCGAAATGCGGGAACTGGTCACGAATCTGGAACAACTCGATGCTCAAGTCAGAAGGGACCTCAGGCTTTGGGTGTCGATCCGCCCTGCCGCAGGCCCAGAAGCCGAACCTAACGGTCAGGCAGTAGTCACCGACGTGTTTCCACCGCTGGAGGATCAGACCAACCCGCAGCAACCGTACCGGGTATCTCCAGCGGCATTGCAGGCAAATGCCCACGGCTTGATTAGCTCCTATTATGGTGAGGAGGTGCGGGCAGCTCAGGTGGGGAAGGACGAGTTTGCAATTGGCATTAACGGTCTCAGCCTTAACAACATGCCTGTTGGCACTAATGGTCTGGTTTCGGTGATCGATACCGCAGCAGGCAAGGAATATATCGAGCAGAACCGGTACTATCAGACGGTTATCGGACGTGTCTTGTGTTTGATCAACGAATTGCCTGAAGGCAGTACGCTCCATCTGACCGGGCACAGTATGGGTGGTGGGATGTGCATTCTGTTGAGCAACGATCCGCGAGTGCAGGCAGCTCTGGCGCAGCGCAATATTCAGTTAGCCAGTGTGACCACGCTGGGGGCTGTGCGCCCACAGGGAGAATGGGACGATGTTCCTCCTGTGATCAATGGTCAACCGGTGACTGTACGTCACTATGTTGATAGCGATGACAAACTGGCATTGTCGGTTGGGGCAGGCCACGAGGATGAGCAGTATCGCGATGTTGTGTACATGCTGGATAACAACCGTATCGATCAGCCGAGGATTGTTCATAGTGCCTATCAAGATGCCGACTATACCCAGTTACCGGAAACTGCTCAAACGCTGCCGTTTACGGTTGATCCGACCTACTTCCGCCTGGTAGAGATACCGCCACTGCCATTTGAAGAAGTTGATGTGGTTGTAGACCCGTTGTGGGCGTGAATGATCCGGATTTGTGATTGTGTTGTGACGTAGTTCGAGTTATCCCACAAGGAGGTGCCTATGTCGGGACGCCCTGATGTTTGGTGGAACTGGCAGGCATCTGATGACGCCATCGGTGCACTGCGGCGTATGGCGGCTGCGCTTGATACAGAAACCGGGCAACGCGCACGGGCTGCTGCCGAATTGCTCGCCGCCTGGCAAGGACCACGCCAGGAGGAATGGGCTTTGCGGCAGGCTTCCCTGCAGATTACTGCCACGAGCTTGCGTGATCGTTGTTTGCAGGCGGCACAAGCGATTGCTCAGGCCAGTGCCCGGGCACGGGCCGAGCAAGATCGGATCAATCGTGAACGATCATTACAGCAGGCGATGCACAATGCCGGACAGTAACTTTAATCGTCCACCCCGTCTCCGCCCGCGTTGGAGCGTGGAAACGATTGATTTACCTGCACCACCACCGCCGCCATCACCGCGTCCGAATACGGTCTGGTTGCAGGCACTCCTTCCGATCATCGCTGCGCTCCTGTTTGGGGCCACAGCGCTGATCGGGTACGGATCGTGGCTGGCAGCGGTGCCGGCGCTGGTGCTGGCCGTGCTGAGTGGTGGGGTAACCCTGTTTCACGAACATGATACGGTGCGCCAGCAAGCGCAGACCCACGCTGAACAGCAGGCGGTCTTTGCTGATCGGTTCGCTATGGCCAGGTCACGTCTACGTCGTCTGCACGAAGAGGAGCGGGCAGCCCGGCGTTATCTGGCCCCCGATCCGGTGGAGTTGTTACGGATTGCCGGCGCCGATGAGCGGTCGCGATCACCCGAACCGCGATTGTGGGAACGGCGCTTGAGTGATGACGATGCGCTTGAACTGCGGGTGGGTTGCGGCACGCTGCCGGCGTCGGCGCGGGCTGTAGTTGCGTCCGGTGCACCTGCTGACCGGCGGATCGATCAGGTCATCGCCGAGTATGCCAGCCTCCATCAGGTACCGGTGTGCATTCCACTGCTCCAGCTTGGATCGCTCGGCATTGCCGGGCCACGCCCGGCAGTATTGGGGCTTGCCTACGCCATGCTCACCCAGGCTGCGGTATTACACGCGCCAACCGAATTGCGGATTGGTGTGATTGCCGGCATTGCCACTGCTGCCGACTGGCAGTGGATTGCTCGCTTGCCGCACTGTCAGGCTCCCGATGCAACCTCGGTTGTGCGATCATTGATTGCAACCGAACCACAGGCTACCGAGTCGCTGTTAACCTGTCTGCTCGATGAACTCAGTCGCCGCCGTGAATTGCCCACGAATCATCAGGTACCGTTTTTGATCGTTGTGGATAGTGCAACCCTCATCACAACTCATACTGCACTCGGTCAGTTGTTACGTGATGGTGGTGCCCATCGCTTCATCGTTGTGGTATTGACCGATGACTGGTCGCACATTCCTGAGCATTGTGCGGCGATGGTTGAAGTTGATCAACGCATGGGGCGGTGGACGCGGGCCGGTGAGGCGTGGCCGGTAACCCCATTCCAGCCCGATCTGCTTGATCGCCGCGAGGTTGAACGGTTAGCCGCTCGCCTGGCAACCGTGCGTCTCAATGAGATCGGTGCCGGTCATCATCTACCGCGCCAGGTACGGCTCCTCGATCTGTTATCGGCGCTGCTTCCAGACGACCAGTCTGTTCCCGTGCGCTGGCAGCAACAACCTGCAATGTCCTGGCATGATGATGTACCAATTGGGGCGTTGAGCGAAGGGAAGCCGTGCTATCTCAACCTCAACGAACAACAACATGGCCCGCACGGCATTATTGCCGGCGCCACCGGTACCGGGAAAAGCGTCTTGTTACAGACAATTATTACTGCTCTGGCAGTTACCCACGGCCCTGATCGGCTCAATCTCCTGTTAATTGATTTTAAGGGTGGAGCTGCGTTAGCGCCGTTTGCTGCCTGGCCGCATACAACAGGCTTTGTGACCGACCTTGATGGACGGTTGGCGGCACGCGCAATCGCTGCGATTAGTAGTGAGTTGCGCCGTCGCAAAGCGGTGTTGCGCACAGTCGCCGAACGCTACGGGGTTCATATCGAAAATATCGCCGACTATCGTGATCTGGCCAATCGTCAGCGCCTGGAACCACTACCCAATTTGTTGATTGTGCTCGATGAATTTGATGAAATGGCACGCAGTTGTCCCGATTTTGTCAGTGCACTCGTGCGAGTAGTGAAACAGGGCCGTTCGCTGGGAGTGCATCTGCTGATTGCGACCCAACAACCGGCCCGCGTCGTCAGTGATGAGATTCGCAGTCAATTGAGTTACTTTATCGCACTCCGTTTAGGTAGCAGTGATGATAGCCGGGAGCTGTTGCAACGACCTGATGCTGCATTTTTGCCGTCGCAGTTGCCGGGCCGTGCCTACATGCGTAGTGGTAGTGATGTGCGATTGCTTCAGGTTGCGCGATTGAATGGGCAGGCAAACGGGTCGGGCGATCTTGAACTCATCGGTCAGCGCCTCATCCATGCCGGTCGGACTTATCTCGATCAGCTTAACTGGCAACCAACGCCGATCTGGCAACCACCACTTCCGGCCCGATTAACAGTAGATGTACCGTCATCTGATCTGCACACCGTGATCGGCTTGCTTGATATACCGCAACAGAGTCGGCAAGCACCGCTCGTGATTGACTTGCGGGCCGGCCATGTAGCGGTATTTGGCGGACCGGCCAGTGGCAAGAGCACAACCCTGGCCCGGATCGTACTTGAACTGGCTCGACGCCTTTCGCCAGACAATCTCTGGTGCTACATCATCGATGGTGATGGTCGTCTGTTAAGCCTGTTTGCCGACCTGCCGCAAGTGGGTGCGCTGGTACGCCCCTTTGAGCGCGAAGCCATGGTGTCGCTCTTCCGCCAGCTCGAACATCAATTACGTGAACGACGTGCGCGAATTGCTGCCGGTCAATCGCCAGGTCCGGCGCTGCTGTTAGTGGTGGATCGCCTGGCCGCAGTGCGCGATGAGTTGCGCGATGCCGCCGGCGAAAGCGATCTATCCGATCTGGTGCGTCTGGCGCGGAATGGTCGTGATGCAGGTTTTCATCTGGTGGTCGCTGCGGATCGACCTGCCGACATTCCCTATCGCCTGGCTGCCCAGTTCACACAACGATTGGCGCTACGACTGCCCGATCTCAACGATTATGCCGATGTTTTCGGGCTACGGCCTGCAATCCAGCTCCCACCCCACCTTCCCGGTCGCGGATATTGGCTCCATCCCGATGAGGGTTTGCAGGAAGTACAGGTCTCGTTGCCGGTGGGAAGTAGTGACAGCGGTGATAGCCGTGAACTGGCACTTGCCATGCGCACGCAGATCGCAGCATTGGCTGCTACAATACATAACACTGCTTCTACTCTACCACCACCGTTAGCCTTGCTGCCAGAACAATTGTCATTCACTCAACTGCCGGCATCCAGCTATCGCGATCATACGCTACGCCTGTCCTGTGGTTGGGCTGCCGAACCGCCGGGTCCAGTGTGTGTCTGTCTGACACCAGAGGCACCTCATGCGCTGGTCGTTGGGCCACGCCGCAGCGGGAAGAGCACAGCGCTCTTGACCATCGTGCGGAGTGCGCAAACTGTTGAACCGTCACTTCGCTTTGTGGTCATTGATGGCCCACGACGCAGCCTGCGTCACTTGCAAACGTTACCGCAGACGGTACGCTACGTTGCTGATGAAGAGGGAATCGCAACCTTGAGTGCAGAACTGAGCGGGTTGCGCCGCAATCCGACTGCTCGCCATCTCGTGATCATCGATGACTACCACCTGTGTCGCGAGCGCTGGCGTGACCACTTCACCCAAAGTTACAGTGCAACCCCTAACCTGTTTCAGCAACTCGTCGATCTGGCCCAAACCGGGAATGAGCCATTTCATCTGATCATTGCCGCCGGGATCACATATGCCGATGATCCACTGTTGCGCACCCTGGACAGCAGTCGTAACGGCCTCGTCATCTGGCCGGGACGCTACGAGTCAGGGACACGGCTGCTCGGTCTTAATTTGCCGCTCCCTGAACAACGTACCAGTGAGCAGCCCCCAGGCCGGGCAATCCTGATCAGCGGTGATGAGGAGCCGGTGTTAATCCAGTTGGCCGGTGGAGAGCGTATCAGATCCTGAAGCTAGCAGGTGCATACGTTGGAGAGGTGAACATGCCGATGCTTCGTGAGCGACAACCGCTAATGAGCGTTCAGGGTACAGAGTTTCGGTTCAGGGCCACGTGCAGTAGGCATCACGGTGCGCAAATGAACGACTTTTATGTCAGTTATCTATAGAACTTATCTAACCCAGTTTGCTACCTTTGTCACCACAGAGGCACAGAGGACACAGAGGACGGGCGTAACCGGCGTTGCCACCTTGAGGCGTGACGTAGCGCATTTATGGGAACTGGCTGATACCCACATCGTTCATACAGGTACGCTGCACGATGTTGTGCGCAGCATCGTGCTGTTCATCCTGGCAGTCAGTCACATAGCCTGCTCACAGCACAGGTGGCAACTTGGGTTACTTCATAAAAAGCTGTGCTATCGTGCTCCTGGACAGTCGTCTAGTCGCATGAACGCCTGTCCATCACCAAAGCCCGTCTATTCTTTTCCAACACGCCTCTAACACGCCGGTATGACAGAAACAGGGTTGACGACCATCTCCAGCACCATCACGCGCCGAATTAATTGCCTTGCCCGCCCATCATGCCCGTGTCGCATTTTATGGAGTGCGGCAGCCATGCTGCCGCAGCAGCCGTACTCACGAGGAGGCGGGGTGTGTTCGTCGCGCACATACTCCCAGGCTACCGGTATAACGGCGAGG
>NZ_DAOTZQ010000039.1:0-70846 GCF_034434295.1 Chloroflexus sp. | reverse complement strand
TGCTTCCTCCCCCCAACGGGGGTAGGTCAGGCAGGGTGCTTCCTCCCCCCAACGGGGGTAGGTCAGGCAGGGTGCTTCCTCCCCCCAACGGGGGGAGGCCAGAAGGATCTACAGCGACCGAAATACTCTTTCAGCAAGTCTGTCGATTGCAGTAAACCTGTATGAATGTCAACACCATTTTGAA
Source organism: Chloroflexus sp. (assembly GCF_034434295.1). Classification (GTDB taxonomy): domain Bacteria; phylum Chloroflexota; class Chloroflexia; order Chloroflexales; family Chloroflexaceae; genus Chloroflexus. The sequence continues at coordinate 70,662 of NZ_DAOTZQ010000039.1, read as the reverse complement.
TGAAGCTATTACCGGCGTGAAAGGGGCACAGTTTGCCGGCATCATCGGTACCGATGGCCTGAGTGTGGCAATCGCCTGCCATCCGGGTGCTGCCGAACTCGACTTCGATATCGAACTGGCCGAACTTGAACTGGCCGATTTGGCCTCGCGGGCAGCGGCAGCGGCTGATCGGATAGGGGTTGGCTATGTGCGCGATCTGGTTCTCGAAACTGATGCGCTCTTAATGCTGGCTTCGCAAATTATTCCCGGTTACTATGGTGTGCTGGGGGTGCTGAGCGAAACTGCGAACCTGGGTAAAGCTCGCTTTGCCCTCCAGGCAATGATCGAGCGGGTACGGGTTGAATTATAAAGCGCCTGCCTCGTGAGCGCGTTCGTCAATCGCCTGACCCGGCAAGACGACCATCTGCTGAAAGATATGGTCGAGCATCATCTGTGGGGCATCGCACAAGCCGCAGTGTACTGCCGACGGCTGGATCATCGTACTGCGCGTTGCAGTCAGCCAGCGAAAGCGCTCATAGATCGGTAGTTCACCGATTGGCCCGGCTTCAGCACCGCCAGCGCAGACTGTTTCAAACGCCGCTAGTTGCTCGCGCACCGATGTCAGATCGAGATCAGGCCAGAGCGCAGCAATCCTCGCCTCGTTGAGATGCGTCCGTATCCCTAAAAAGCGCTGTTGCCGACACAACAACACCACCCCAATGTTGATCTGCTCACCACGCTCTACCCGTGGCACCAGGCGCAGTAATGCATATTCAAAGGCGCTCGTGGACATCGATAGCCTCCTGTACAAATGCGCGCGGTGCAGCGAGTCGTAGACTCAGATATTCAACATAGGCTGCACGATGGTCTTCTACTGAAGAAAACCGCTGGTCAATAAGCCATTCATCGGGGACGTTCGCCACAATGCGCCAGAGCAGATCTGCGTTGATGTGATCTGCCAGTTCGTGGTCGGCGGCTTCCAGATCGCTGGCCGCTGCTATCAACACATGGTCGCGAATCTGGCTGAAGGGTTTGCGAGCGTGATTCTGATAATCATTCCAGGTGTAATGAATGTACAGCGCAGCACCATGATCGATTAAGAAGAGCTGGCGGTGCCACCAGAGGAGATTGGTGTTGCGTGGTGTCCGATCAACATTGGTGATGAATGCATCAAACCAAACGATAAGTGACGCCAGTTTACGGTCGAGTGCACGAACAGATGTCGGATCAAATGCCAGCGCACCGGGCAAGAAGTCAACGGCCAGATTCAATCCGGCGCTGGCCGTAATCAGGTCTTGAATCTCGCTATCCGGTTCGTTGCGCCCCAACGCCGGATCAATCTCGATTAACACCAGCTCTGGAACGGGCAGGCCAAGCGCACGCGCCAGTTCACCACAGATCAGCTCGGCAACCAGCACCTTTGGCCCCTGTCCTGCCCCGCGAAACTTTACGACGTACAGGCCATCATCATCGGCTTCGACAATTGCCGGTAATGAACCGCCTTCACGCAACGGTGTGACATAACGAGTTGCAGTTACTTTTCGTAACATTAGCGCTCCAACTTGAAAATGTATCCGGTTTGAGCCGGTATTTCGATCCCCGGTTGATACTCCACGATGCGCCCGTCGGTGATAGTGAGTGGTGTTGGTGGTGCCGGTGGTGTGCCGAAGAGGGTGGTCACCTGGTAGGTGCCCGACGGCAGGTCGCTCTCACCTGATGATAGTGTAAACGGTGGCGTGGGTACTTTGTCAAAATTAATCACCACCAGGACCATGTCTTCACCACTGCGCCTGATATACGCGGCGACACTGGCACCGTTAGCGGTTAACGGCCAGAAATCACCGGTCGCCAGTGCCGGTGTGTTCACGTGGAGATGAATTAACTGCCGGTAGGTGTTGAGCAGCGAGTCAGGGTCCTGGTCTTGTAACATCACATTCTTGACCGGGTAATCGCTCTGTGGTTGTTGCCAGGGAATGCCGGCTGAGAATCCGCCAAACTCCTCCTTCGTCCACTGCATTGGGGTGCGAATACGCTCATCCGGTTTCACCCCCAGCATGCCGATCTCCTCACCGTAGTAGATGAAGGGTAGCCCTGGCATGGTTAGCAGGGCCAGCGCAGCCAGTTTTGCCTTCGCAACATCATCACCCAACACCGACATCACGCGGTTCTGGTCGTGATTGGTCAGGAAGGGTGCCCAGCGTTGATAGGGTAGTTTTGTGTAGGCATCCTGTACCGCCTGCATAAATAACCGTGATAGACCGGTGTTGGCTGCGCCGCGAATCTGATTGGCGACTTCAAACTCGAAATAGTAATCGAGCTGGTCAGGATAGTACGGTGCCAGCGTGCGCGGGTTGCCGTTGAAGACTTCGCCAATCGTAAAGGTTCCCGGTAGTTCCCGGTCGAGAAAACGTCGAAACTCGCGCAACCATTCAAAGGTTTCAACAGTGTCTTCCTGGAGCGTGTAATATTCGATCAGATGCTTGATTGCGTCGAGACGGAAGCCCGCAACCCCCATCTCTTCAACCCAAAAGCGCGCAATTTTGTAGGCTTCGGCAGTGACTGCCGGATTGCGATAGTTGAGATCGGGCATACCACCCCAGAACACACCGTAATAATATTCATCACGAATGGGTGATTTGTGCCAGACCACGTTGTTGCCGAATGGGCCACGGTAGCCAGGGTCAATCGCCGACCACAAATACCAGTCGCGGTACGGTGAGTTGGGATCGCGTAATGCCTCTTGAAACCAGGGGTGTTGGGTACTGGTATGGTTCAGTACCAGATCGATAATGATTTTAATCCCGCGCTTTTCTGCTTCGGCAACCAGACGCTTGAAATCCTCATTGGTGCCGTAGTCACGTTCGATCGTGTAATAGTCAATTGTGTCGTAGCCGTGGTAGCTGGCAGCTTCAGCAACCGGCATCAGCCAGATACAATTGATGCCCAGATCGGTTGTCGTGATGGGATCGCCATCATTGAGATAGTCAAGTTTGGCGATAATGCCGTTCAGATCACCGTTGCCGTCGCCATCGCTATCGTAAAACGAGCGCACGAAAATTTCATAACAGACAGCCCCATCCCACCAGCCGGCTTCAAGCGGGAAAGGTGTGGCCGTAGGGCCGGGCGTGATGCGCGGCGGCAAGGTTGGCAGGCGTGGATCACGGGTTGGTGTTGGTGGACGCGAATTGGTCGGGGTGCCAGCTACTGTGGGTGATGCAGCCGGTGCGGTAGGCCCGGCTGCTGGCGCACCACAGGCAACGAGTACGCTGATGGTAAGCAGAGTAACAATTATTCGATGCATAGAAAACCGTTTCTTTGTCAATTAATGCGTTTGCTGCATTATACCGGATTTTGTGCAGGTGTTGACTCGTCGCTCTGCATGAACAGACGCCGCAATCCTGCGGCAAAGATCTGCGCTCCACCCTGGGCCGGATGACGGACTACGGCATGTGCAATACCGAGGCGGGAGAGCGCCTGATCGGCAATGCGCCCCATCGCTACCACCGGACAGCGTGGAAAAAGCAGGCAAAACCGCAATAGGAAGGGGAGACCGAGCATTATTTCGCGCTGACGTGGAGTGCGATTGCTCTGCGGTCGACCGGGTTGGTGAGGATGCAGCGGAAACGCATTCCAACCGACTGCAAATCGATTCAGCGCTTGTAGCTCACGATACACAATGGTAGCCGTTTGCTCTCGCGAGATGCGCCCATCGGTTGTTGCCAGGGCAAACCCACGAGTGCTTCCAAATTGACCCGGTGGGTCAACTCCGGCTAACAGAATCTGTTCACTGGTAAAAGGCACACCGGTGCGTCGCGCACCATTGTAACCGGGAGCCTCGCCAATCAGCAATAGATCAGGACCGCGTTCTAAAGCCAGGGTGAGGGCCAGAACCAGATTGTTGCGCCGGATGGCATTGCCATGCGCCTCCTGCTCATCGGTGGCCTGCCATGCATACATATTCACCGTGTGGGGTGGGGCTTCCATTGCGGCCAGATCATTGACCAGGTTGTAAATGACTGATGACATATCATTTCGTGTCGCGATAAATGGCTTGATGGCGGTTCATACATCATGCAGAAAGCACTCCTTCAGATCGTTCCCCTGTGCAGATAGTGCCAGTAGTCACAACTATCAAGTGTTACGTGGATATCATCCATCATCATACAGCCTTTCAACGCGGGATGAGACAAATGTCAATAATTGTAACTGTCTGGGATTATAGTGGATCTTGCAAACAGAGGAGGTTTGTCATGTCAACATCTTCAACACTCTGGGAAATTGAAAGTCCACTCGGCCCGGTTGCATTTCGGGTTTCCGGTCAAGGACGCCCTCTGATCTTTATCCACGGCTGGGGCGCTTCCAGCCGTTACTGGCAGGCGGCACCAGCGTTTTTGCCCAACCGGCGTCTGATCGCAATTGACCTTCCCGGTTGTGGAGCGTCGCCAGCACCGCTCGAACCGGTGACCCTGGAGTCATCTGCGCGGGCGGTGCTGGCAGTAGCCGATGCTTTAGATATTGATCGATTTGCATTAGTCGGCCATTCTCTCGGCGCCGCAGTGGCGCTTGCTGTCGCCAGTCTGGCCGGTGCACGGGTAGAGCGTCTCGGTCTGGTGAGTTTTGGGATTGGCGCTACCCTGTACGAGGATGCACTGGTCACGCTGGCCGGTGCACAGTGGCAGGTGGCAGCCGCCTGCTGGCGGCCATGGCTGGTGTGGTGGCGTCCCTGCTGGGCAAATACCGCTACCTGGCGACGGGCACTCTGGACATTGCCACCAACGCCGGATCTCCTGGCGCGGCCGCTGGTGCGACAGCCGCTTGACCGTTCATTGCTGGCACAAGGCATTGCCGATTTGGCAGCGATGGATCCGCTAGTAGCTATCGAGTCCGCAGCCATCATGGGCCATCCCCGTTTGAAACGAGTATTGCAGCTTCCATTACCGCCGGTTGTTCTGATTAGTGGTAGTGACGATCCCATCTTTCCACCGGTAAATGTCGAGATGCTCAGTCGTGTTTTACCGGACGTACAGGTGGTCTTCATTCCCAATTGTGGTCATGTACCTATGGTTGAGGAACCGGCAACCTGTTATCAGGCAATTGCTCGCTTTCTGAACGGGGAAAACGACTATTTGTCGTAAGGTGTGTTGAAATAGTGTGAATTATCGGTTGTGATATTGTGCTCTGAACATAGAATGTGTAGCTAGCCGCACAGAAGGTACTAAAAGTTCCATGCAATCTACATAAATTCACTGACCAGTTCGGAACTTGATGACCATTCAGTACCAGGCCACGTAAAGTACTAAAGTAAGGTGTTACATTCCTGTCACCTCTTGCTTGCGTATGCTATAATGGCAACGCAATGCGCGGAGTCACCTGACTTCGCTCTGAACAGGAAGGTTGCCTTCTATGCGACGTGGCGCATTACTGTTTCTACTGATCGGACTTATTGTCATTATCGGTGGATTGGCGGCTTTCTTGCTGTTACGCGGCGGCACTACAACATCCACCACCTCACAAACACCCGAAGTACCTCCACCGCCGACAGCAGTGCCCTTGGTGTCAGTCGTTCAAGCCCGTGTTGATCTCGATGCCAATACGCTATTGAATGATCCTACTTTGCTAGATGTTGTTGAAGTACCAGTAACTGAATTTGACGAAGCAAACGAATTTAGCAACATTAATGATGTTTTGGGCAAACTGTTGATCAATCCGGTTGTAGCCGGACAGTCGATCCGAAAGGATAATATTCGTGACGCCGGGCTAGCTCAGCGTATCCCCACTGCCGAACCTGGCCAATCACAGGTAAAAGCCTATCCGCTGATTGTTAACAGCCTGTCGGGTGTAGCCGACCAGGTTGCCGTGAATGATTTTGTTGACGTAATTGCTACATTTTCAGTTGAACGCCAGATTATCCGTCCCGGCCCCGTGCAGGTTGTCACGGTGAACGACGTCGATCAGCTTGTGCGGGAGTACGAGTACGGCGAAAATCAGACCTTCCTCTCCACCAAGACGATCATTCAGCGTGCTCAGGTATTGCAAATTGTACGTCCTGCATTACCGGCTCCTGCAGAGGGAGGAGAAGCTCCTGCCGAGGTCACTCCACCACCTGCTTCGTCAAGCCTGCCACAAGTTGATGCATCAGGGCAGCCGATAACTGGTGTTACTGACGGTGGGACGGGAACCAGCACATTAACTGAAGGAGTATGGGTTGTTGTGCTGGCCTTGACCGACCAGGAAATTGAGTTGCTAGAGTTTGCCTTACAGTCACAGGCCCGGATTGTGCTGGCGCTGCGTGGGGCAAACGACGATGCTATTGAGTCGACCAGTGGTGTTACCCTCGATCTGTTGGTGCGCGAGTACGGTCTACCCCTGCCGCGCCCCTTGCCACCACGGGTTTATGGTGAAGGTGAGGTCTTTGTACCCGAACCAACCCCAACTCCGCTTCCATAACCTATTCCATAAGCGGCAGCTCTGAGGTACAATGACATCGTAACATTCTATCAATAGTCATAAGCTGTCTTGCTTGATCGTTAGCCAATACTCACGTCCGTTTTTGAACGACGAGGCCATCTGAGGAGCTAGAGCATGAGCGAAAGCGATAAGATTCGAGTAATGATCGTTGATGACGTGATCGATACTCGCGATCAGCTCGAAAAGCTACTATTCTTTGAGAAGGATATTGAAGTCGTTGCCAAAGCAAGCAACGGACGTGAAGCAATTGCGCTTGCTCGCCAGCATCGTCCACAGGTTATCTTAATGGACATTAATATGCCCGATATGGATGGGATCGCGGCCACAGAAGCGATTCTGACTAATGATCCGGGCATCCAGGTCATTATCATGAGCGTACAGGGCGAAACCGATTATATTCGGCGGGCAATGCTGGCGGGCGCCCGCGAATTTCTAATTAAGCCGATCAGCGCCGATGATCTCTACCGGTCGATCCGCCACGTGGCTCGCCTGGCAATGACCCGACCGATAGCTCCGGTTGGTGCTCCTGGCGGTCAAGTACCTGGTGCTCAACCCACTGTTGACGGTCAGATCTTTGCCGTATTTAGCCCGAAAGGCGGGGTTGGTGTTTCATCGATTGCGGCAAATCTGGCCGTAGCCATTCGCCAGCAAACCAATAAAAAGGTTGCCCTGATCGATGGTAATGTGATCTTCGGTGATCTCAGTGTTTTGCTCAATTTACGCACCGACAAGACAATCCTCGATATTGCGTCACGGATCGAAGGTCTTGATCGCGATCTGTTGAATGACGTGATGGCTACCCATCCCACTCAGGTGAAGGTGTTGCTGGCGCCTCCCGATCCGCAGCGTGGCGAACTGGTCTCTGCCGATCACATCCGTGCCATTCTCGAAGCTATCCGCCAGGAATTCGATTACGTTATCGTCGATACACCGGCTTCATTCCAGGATCGCTCGCTGGCAGCCCTCGATCTGGCCCAGCGGGTGATCACTCTTATGACGCTTGAGATGCACTGCATCCGTAATGTCAAGCTCTTCCTTGAGGTGGCTGATCTACTCGGCTATCCAAACGATAAGGTCATGCTGGTGCTCAACAAAGCGACCAATCGTACCGGAATCCGGGCCGAAGATGTCGAAAAGCACCTTCAACGTAAGCTGGCGTTGCAGATCGGTGATGCTGCTCAGGAGATGACTCTCTCGATTAACCAGGGAACACCATTGGTGCTGGCAAAGCCAAACCATCAGGTGACAAAAGACATAATGAATCTGGCCCGTGAATTGGTAGCCAAGACAAGTAAAGAGGCAGCAGCGAAAGAGAGTCCAAAGCAGCGCAGTGGCTTATTCGGTAATTTGATCCCCCGGCGATAAACAATACCGGATTCTGGCTGATATGCTGCATTACTACTGAGAAAGGTGAGCGCAATGTCGTTGTTGAAGCGAATTGGTGGTGGTGTTCCTGCAACAACCGAACCGGCTGTGCCGCGAACCCCAGTCCGACCAGAAGCAACAGGTCGCTTACAACCGTCGGTTAGTGCTTTTGGTACCGATGATACGTTTCGCGAGTTGCGCTCGCGGGTGCAGGATCGTTTGATTAACGAATTGAATCCCCAAATTGATTTGAGCAACCCGGTAAAGGTGCGTAAACAGGTTGAGGAGATCTTCAATACGATCCTCGATAGCGAAAGCATTGTACTTTCACGCACCGAACGCCAGCGTCTGTTTGAGAGTATCACTGCTGATATTATCGGCCTTGGCCCGATTGAGCCACTGCTGGCCGATGAAGATGTCAGCGAAATTATGGTCAATGGTCCGAAACAGGTGTATATCGAGAAGAAGGGTAAGTTGATCAAAACCGATATTACCTTCACCGACGATGATCACGTCATGCGGATTATCGACCGTATCGTTGCTCCGCTTGGTCGTCGGGTTGACGAGTCATCGCCGATGGTCGATGCTCGCTTGAAGGATGGCTCGCGCGTTAATGTCGTCATTCGACCGCTGGCACTCAATGGGCCAACCATCACCATTCGTAAGTTCCGCAAAGATAAACTGACCGTGCAGGACCTGGTGCGCTTTGGCTCGATGTCGCAAGACATGGCCGATTTCCTGGCTGCTTGTGTGCAGGCTCGTTTGAATATCGTCGTTGCCGGTGGTACCGGCTCAGGGAAGACTACCTTGCTCAATGTGCTTTCGTCGTTTATCCCTGAAGATGAACGGATTATCACGGTTGAAAATGCCGCTGAATTACAGTTACGCCAGGATCATGTGGTGACGCTTGAGTCGCGGCCACCAAATGTGGAAGGAAAAGGTGAGGTGACAATCCGTGATCTGGTTATTAACTGTCTGCGTATGCGACCAGAACGGATTATTGTCGGTGAGTGTCGTGGCGGCGAGACCCTCGATATGTTGCAGGCAATGAATACCGGTCACGACGGTTCAATGACGACCATTCACGCCAATACGCCACGCGATGCGGTGAGCCGTATTGAAACGATGTGTCTGATGGCTGGTATGGACTTGCCGGCACGGGCGATTCGTGAGCAGATTGCGTCGGCAATTCATGTCTTCGTCCAGCAGTCGCGCTTGAAAGATGGCTCGCGCAAAGTCACCCAGATCACCGAAGTCGCTGGCATGGAAGGCGATGTGGTTGTCTTGCAAGACATCTTTGTCTTTGAACAAACCGGGATCGATGAAAAAGGGAAGATTGTTGGTCAGCTGCGCCCAACCGGGGTTCGACCACGTTTTCTCGAAAAGTTCGAGGCGCTCAACATCTTCCTGCCGCCGACCATTTTTGGCTCGTCGGAACGTTTCAGTTTCTAACTACCGCGACGATTGGCGGCGTGAGAAGGAGGTGGCGCACCTATGGATTTGTTGCTCTCGCCTGAGATGATGCCGGTGACGTTGGGTGCCCTGGGATTGATTCTGATCCTATTGCTAGTCACGGTCGTTGTGTTAATGCGCCAGTCAGCAACTGCGGATGTTGCGCAGCGCCTGGAGACGTTTGCTGGCGGCAAAGCCCAGGAACGCTCAAATGAGCCGATTGCACGTCAGGCTATTGAACGGATCGACGCTGTTGTTGCGAAAAGTAAGCAGGGTGGTTCCATCCAACGCGAACTGGCTCGTGCTGATTTGAAGCTGACAGTAGCAGAGTTTATTGGTTTAAAGCTCGGAGCTGCTCTGCTTGGCGTGGTATTTGGGTTCATTTTGGGGCGCGCAAATTTTCTGGCCCAGATCGCAGCCGCTGTCATCGCAGCAATTGTTTTCTCGTTTCTGCCGAATATCTATGTCAATATACGTGCGGCGCAGCGAATCAAGGCCTTTAACAATCAGTTAGGTGACGTTATCACCATGATGGCAAATGCCTTGCGTGGCGGCTATAGCTTTCTACAAACCCTCGATATGGTTTCACGGGAAGCACCACCGCCGGCTGCAACCGAATTTCGCCGTGTTGTTCAGGAAGTTGGACTCGGTCGCTCCACAGAAGAGGCGTTGCAGAATCTTTTGCGCCGCATGCCATCTGATGACCTCGATCTCTTGATCACGGCAGTAACTATTCAGATGGAGGTCGGTGGTAATCTGGCCCAAATCCTTGATACCATTGGTCATACCATCCGTGAACGAGTACGGATCAAGGGTGAGATTTCAACGCTTACTGCGCAGGGGCGTATCTCGTCCTGGATTATTACCGGTTTGCCAATCGGTCTGGCAATGTTTATCACGGTTGTCAATCCTGACTACATGGCTCCACTCTTCACGTTTGGTTTACCGCCTCAAGCATGGTGTTGTATGCCGGTAGCGTCGCTGTTTATGATTGCGATGGGCTACTTTGCCATCCAAAAGATCATCGATATCGAAGTGTGAGGTGCGGCGATGACGGATTTGTTAATCGTAGCCGGGATTATAGTTGTAGGAGTGGCGTTGATCATCATTGCTGTCAGACAGATGAATCAGTCGCGAGCGATTAGTGAGCGTCTCGATCAATATACCGATATTTCACTGTCGCTCGAAGAGCTGGAATTGCAGCAACCGTTCCGTGAACGTGTGTTGATACCGCTCTTTCGCTCGCTGCTGAATACGCTTGGCCGCTTCGGTCTGAAGCAGAATCAAGAGCGCTTGCGGATCAATCTTCAGTTAGCCGGTAATCCTGGTAACATTTCGCCCAACATGTTTATCGGGCTACGCATGGCGCTGGCGATCGTCTTGTTTGTGGTTATTGGCTTACTGGTTTTTGGACGGTTGCCTTTCATGCAGGCCGTGATGGGTGCTCTGATCGCTGCGATGATTGGTTACATTCTGCCCGGTATCTGGCTCGACCGCAAAATTAAGGAGCGCAAAAAGAATATCCTGAAGGCGTTGCCCGATGCGCTGGATTTGCTCTGTATCAGTGTTGAAGCTGGCCTGGCATTTGATCTGGCGCTTCAGCGGGTTGCTCAAAAATGGGATAATGAGCTGTCGCGTGAATTCCAGCGCGTTCTGCAGGATATTCGTCTGGGTCGTACCCGCCGCGAAGCCTTGCGTGATCTGGTTACCCGTACCGGCGTTGAAGATGTACAGACCTTCGTCTCGGCTGTGATCCAGGCTGACCAACTGGGTGTGTCGATGTCAAAGATTCTACGCATTCAATCAGACCAGTTGCGTGTCCGCCGTCGCCAGCGTGCTGAAGAGGCAGCTCAGAAGGCGCCGGTGAAGATGCTGATCCCGATGGTGTTCCTGATCTTCCCCGCATTGTTTGTGGTAATTTTGGGGCCGGCAGTACCGCGGATCATGCAGGCGCTCGGTGTGATGAATAGTGGGATGGGAAATTAACGCTCGTATGGTACAGGTTGTGAATCAGACCCGACGCGCTATCCTTGCCAGTCAGTGCGAGGTGGTGCGCTCGTTTTTTGCTCGTGGTCGCGGTCTGCTTGGCCGCCAGTCATTGCCGGTCGGTGGTGGCCTGTTGATTGAACCGTGTAATAGCATTCATATGCTGTTTATGCGGTTTGCTATCGATGCAATCTTTGTTGATCGGAACGGTACCGTTGTGGCATTGTATCCTGATTTACCGCCATGGCGCATCTATGCCGGTCATCGTCATGCCCGCTACGTGATTGAATTGCCCGCAGGTGTGATTGCGGCAACTAACACAGCAGTTGGTGATCAGATTGTGGTTCAAGCGGTACAAGAATAGCCCTGTTGCCTCAACAATCAACAAGGCTACGGTGCACCGGTGTGCAGGATAAGTCTCTGCTTGTATTCCACCAGGTCACACGTATAAGTCGCAGGTAATTACGTCAAATCTGGTAAGATACGGTGCCTGGCACGCGCTCCAATCCGTACCCTTCGCCCTGTAATTTGCACGATACGTACCATTAGCGGCAGATTACCGGTGCTCACGGTATATCCGCTTGCATCCACGTCCTGCAAACGATCTCCACGGATTCTCGCAGATGCCGCGGATACCCGCGGATCAACTCTCGTTTGGTGCCGTGATGCACAGTATCACGCGAGATTTGATATTATCTGGATGCATACCTGTTGTTCGGTCACATCAGGAAGTGCATCGGCGTCGTGTATGATCGGGAAGGGTTTGATCTGTTTCTTTCACACCTGGTTGAGATACGATGGGTGCGGAAGCGTAATTTCCGCTCTTCATCGATTTTGCATCACTGTGCGCGTAAACGAGAGTACTCGCTGCCTGGATGTATGAAATAATTTCCGCACAGGCGCTGTCGGGTACATGCTATCGCTACATTGTTTTATTTTGTCTCAAAACGCGTTAGCTTTACATGAGTTCGCCGTATATGACCATTCTTGATCCGATTGGAAAACAGCGCAGATTACCCCCGCATTGGTCGGTACTCCTGCTCGGTGTGGCTTTTGCTGGCCTCTATAGCGCGACCATGACCGAAGTCCATACCTACGATGCGCTTTCATATATTCTTGATGTTGATCGCAAACCATGGCCTGAACTGTTCCATCCTCACCATCTGCTGTATGGGCCGCTGGGGGCGATGATCCGTGCCATCGCGACTGCACTGGGCTGGCAAGGCAGTGTTGAAATCTGGTTGCAGGTGGTGAATGTGGTTGCCGGCGCGATTGGTGTTTCTTTCCTGTTTGCGATCTGTCGCAGCGTGACCGGATCAGGCCTGGCGGCACTCGCAGCAACCTTATGGGTTGGTTTTAGCTACGCCTACTGGTATTACGCGGTAGAAGTCGAGGTGTATACACTGGCAGCCATAGCCCTGATCGGTGTGCTGTGGCTGCTATTTAAGATGGCGCGACAGCCCACGATGAACGTATCGATCTGGCTCGGTATGACGCAAGGGCTGGCGGTGTTGGGGCATCAGACGAATGTCTTACTATCAGTACCGATTCTTCTCACTATCGTGCTGGCCGAGACGAACCATCAGCGTCGGTTACGATTGTTCGTCTCATACCTGATCCCGCTGTTGATGGTTGTTGGTAGCGCCTATCTTTGGGTGGCGATTGGGGTCAGCGGAATGCGTCGTTGGGAAGACATCTGGTTATGGTTGACGGGTTATGCGCAAACTGGCTTTTGGGGTGGTGCGATTGATGGATCGAAATTGATTGGTCTGTTGAAAGGCTGGAGTGCGACCCTGGCGTTCTTTGGCGGTGGTGTGATCGGCCTGGCCGGTATAGGGCTGCTTGTCACTGGCAGAGAAGGTATCGCACGCCTGCCGCTGCCATTGCGGGCCGGTATTGCTGGCTGGCTTGGGGTGTATGGCCTCTTCTTCCTGTGGTGGGAACCTGACAATATCGAGTTCTGGATCGCCTGTTTGCCTCCGCTAGCCCTCTTGTTGAGCGCGGCATTAACTGTCAGGTGGATCGGTTGGGTTGGTCTGTTGTTGTCGCTCTGCCTGCTGGCGCTTAATCTACCAGCTATTATCGAGCGCGGTGCAGCCGGGCGCGATCTTCAGCGACGCATTGCCGCAGCCCTGGCCGCAATCAGTCAACCCGGCGATTTGATAATCGTGCCCGATGGGGTGCTCGAATTGTACTTACCGCACTACTGGCGGCACGATAACGTATACGGACTGAACCAGGCAATGACGGCCAGTGATGGTGATTGGGAGGCTGCCTGTGCCCGCATTCAGCAGCGAATCGAGGCGACACTTACTGCCGGCTACGCGGTGATCATTGCCGATGAAGCTCAGCATCCATCGCCTGCCCCTCCCGACCAGCCGCCGACACCAGCCGAGCGCTTTGGTTTGAGTGCCGAGACGGTGGCCCGCTGCTATGCACCGGTGCAGGGAATGTTGCGTCTGGCACCATTGCCGACAGATTTGCCGGCGTACCGGCTGATCCCGCGGGCCAACGAAGTGGCAGTTTCCGAGGGGTGGGATTTTCGTCATGGTCGTTGGGGCTGGCAGGTCGGCGGTGTTGAGGCTGATACCCTGACTGGTGTGGGCTGGCATATGATCCCTACCCTCGATCCTATGCTGACCAGTCCGCCCCTACTGCTAATTGCCGCTGATATTGAGGCGATAGAGGTACGACTGACGACGACAACAACCAACCGCGATGCCCAAATCTTTGTGCTCGATCCAACCGGACGAACCGGTGAAGATTACTCGTTGCGCTTTACCCTGACAGGAAGGGAAATGACAACCTATCACCTTCCGTTTGATGTAATACGTGAACGACTGACGCAGATCGGTGGTCTTCGCTTCGACCCGGTTGCGCTGGGTGATGGCGGCGCGGTTCTGATCGAGTCGATCCGGTTGATCAGGCGCTAGCGGCTGTTCCACCGCATAAAGCCTGCACGTGCGACTCGGCGATTGCAGCAGACGTCACGTCGTTGTAGAGAACCTCTTCCGCGCTGACCATCGTTGGAGTGCGATAGATGGTTCTGTGCCTGCCCTGTGCCATCTACAGCTTATCGATGATGACCACTGAATAGCAGGTAGGTGTACAACAACACGCCCGAACCTATCGAAACGATTAGCTTAACAATAAATGGTAGTCCGCTTGGTGAAATAAACCCTTCGATAAGGCCAGCCCCAATCAGTATCAGCCCGCACCCGATGAGTAGCACAACAGACCGCCGGCCTGCGACAACCAGCGCGTGACGCCGACTGAGCAGACCTGGCCGCAGAATTGCCCAGCCCAATTGCAACCCGGCACCACCAGCAATGACGATGGCACTGAGTTCGAGCGTCATGTGGCCGACAACGAACCCCCAGAGATTGGGGGCAAAATCAAGGCGTTGCGCAATACCGATCACCGTGCCGAGAAGCAGGCCGTTGACCATAAGAATGTATGCCGTGTACAGGCCAAATGTCACGCCGCCGGCAAACGCTTTAATGGCAACATTGATGTTGTTGGTCATAATTTCGGCGGTAGCGGCAGCCGGCCCTTCATTAATCCGTAACCACCACTCTTCACCGGCGCGAATCTGATCAACCAGAACCTCAATACCGGGAATAAGGACTTCGCCTAGCGCAGGATCGCGAAATGTCGTGATGAAGGCTGCTATTGCCGGCAATAAAAACAGTATTGCCGCAACGAGGGTCATTGGCCAGGTTGCGCGAAAGGTTTGGGGAAGTGTAAAGCGAAAAAAGGTGATAATTCGCTGCGGTTCATTGAGACTGTAGCGATAGACCACACCGTGAGCACGGGCAACAAGCTGATTGAGGTATGTTGTCAACAGATGATCGGGATAATCACGGCGGGCAATTGCCAGGTCGGTACAGGTCTGACGGTAGAGTTGCC
The DNA here is from genome assembly GCF_034434295.1 of Chloroflexus sp. Taxonomy (GTDB): domain Bacteria; phylum Chloroflexota; class Chloroflexia; order Chloroflexales; family Chloroflexaceae; genus Chloroflexus. The sequence goes on along the minus strand of NZ_DAOTZQ010000039.1, from coordinate 55,503 downwards.
CAAGTTCTTGCAATTCGGCTGCTGACAACTGAGCAATACCGCCCCTGGCACGATCAATCAGTTCCTCAAGCCGTTGCCAGGCAGTGCTGCGCTGACGAATCTGTTGATCGGGTGTTACCATCTCTTTATCACCGTGCCCAGGGCAAGTGATTGACCGAGAAGTGCAGCGGTAAGCAATGCCGGGTCTGGCCCAATGAGCATAACTTCCAATTCCGGCAATTGCTCAATTAAGTGCCACATCAATTCGATCTTACTCCGCATACCACCGGTCACATCAGCAGCCCGCGAGCCACCGGTCATCGCTAAGACCTGAGCAATATTTTCCTGATTAATCAGCGGGATTGGTTGAGCGGTGGGATCACGGTGCGGATCGGCAGTATACACGGCTGCTTCACCGACCAGAATAATACGGCGCGGTTGTAATGGGCTGCGTAGGGCAAGAAAGCTGAGTAGCGCTTCGGTAGAGATAATCGCCGTACCCTGAGCGGTATCAAACGCCACATCACCATGAATAACAGGCACCAGCCTGCGTTGCAATGCCTCGGCAATTGGGGCGGTCTCCCAGGTAATGATCTGACCATTGGTACTTTGCAGAGAAGCCGACGGTTGAAAGCTGACTGCCGGCACCTGCGCAGCCAGCAATGTATCGACCACAATCTGATTGAGGCGCAGGGCCGCTGCTGCGGTGAGGGCAAAACCCGTATGATCGGCGGTCAAAGGTGTCCCACGATGGACACCATAGCGTGCCGCGTAATGGTGCCCAAACGAGCCACTACCATGCCCCAGCACCAGTGCCAGGTTCGGATCGACGGCACGTGCATCAGCCACAGCATGTGCCAGACGTTCGATCACCACCAGATCAGCAGCTTCGCGTCCGGTCTTGTCGGTAATAACCGAGCCACCAAATTTGACGAAGGTATACACAGCCGTTTACGATGGAAACAGTACTAAAACACCCAATACAGTGACGCCCCATAACACAATACTCAAGGCCAGTGGCCGATCTTGCAACACCAGGTCTTCGGGTGCACCTCCACCGTCACGTTGATGGATCAGGTATAGGTAGCGAAAGATAGCATACACGACAAACGGAATCGTGATCATCAGCATCGGAAACGGTTCTTGGGGCGCGACCGGTGCCGAGAAAGCTGTCATGCTATATGCCATCACAATACTGGCAGTCACAATGGCCTGCATTTGATCGAGTAACGGGATGGAATATTCATCCAGAATGCGGCGATGATTACCGGCACCATCTTCAAGCAGTTTTAGCTCGTGGCGGCGCTTACCGATGCCGAGGAAGAGGGCCAGCAATCCCATGCAGACAATCAGCCAGGGTGTAATAACGATATCAATCACCACCGCACCGGCAACTGCCCGTAAAATGAAGCCCGCCGCAATAATCAGAATATCAAAAATGACAACATTCTTTAGCCAGTAACTGTAGAGAAAGCCCTGGACGGCGATATAGATCGCCAATACCAGCATAAAGTCAAGATCGCCATCAAGCCAGAATGCAAAAGGAAAGACAGCAATGATCAGGATTGCCGCAGTAACCATCGCTAGCGTGGGGCTAAGAATACCGGCTGCCAGTGGGCGATGGCGTTTCTTGGGATGGGCGCGGTCTTTTTCAATATCGACCAGGTCGTTGATCAGGTAAATAGCGCTCGCCGCCATGCAAAAAGCGATAAATGCCCCAATAACCCGCAATAACTGAACAGGCTCGGTATACCAGAGGCGTCCTTCCGAAAAAGCAATTGCAGCAAAGACGAAGATATTTTTGATCCATTGCCGTGGTCGCATTGTGCGGATCAGAGCCTGCAAGGAACGGGCACTGAGGGGAGCCACGCGCTCGATGGATTGTGAACCAGAGAGGTTTTTCATAGAAATCGCTACATCCTCATCAGTCCAAACCTTGCCTGATTGTACCCCACGAGCGCGTCAATCGTCAAAATCTGCTCCTACCCGCAATGACAGGGACTACGTTGAGGCGCTTCCATTGCCATCACCACCGGATTGGTTACCTTAGAACGTAGTTCATAAACGCTGTACTGTCGTGCTACCCGACCATTGCACAGACTCATGAACGTCCGCCAACTATCAACAATAGTATACCCTATTCCTCGTCTGCCGGTGAGGAGGGTTAATGACCATCGTCAGTGCCATCGCTTGTTGGATTGGGTGCCTTACTCGCTTGCCATACGTGTGTCGCGAAGTTTGGAGTGCGGCAGCCATGCTCACGATCCGGCATGTGTCATGCCATTAATCCGGCTGGATGCGAGGATGCTGGGTGTACTCGTCACGATCACGGAGTCGGTTGGCAGTGAGTGAGATACCTTCTCGTAGATGTTTGTTGAAACAGGTTCTACCATGCATGTCCGGTCTGGCGGGCAGAATAAGTTTCCGTTTCCCGTGCTCTCTGCCGGGTGTGTGTCGCATTGGTTGCCTTACTGATCCAGATCTGATGTGCATTCACGCACCTTCTGGCCTGTCGATGATTAATGAGCCAACTTCCAGAACGTACTTGCTCATTTCGTTGTTTCGTCGTACTGCAATATCCGGTACAATACTGTGCATCAGTGTCTTGGAAAGGGGGCGAGATTATGCTAACGGCTGAACTGGCGGAGTTCATTGAGCGTATGCCCAAAGTTGAACTTCATCTTCATCTGGAAGGCGCGGTGATGCCGCAAACCTTTCTGGCTTTGAGTCGGCGTAATAATATCTCCCTCCCGGTACAGACCGAAGAAGAATTGCTTGCCCTCTTCCACTACGACGATTTTCACAACTTTCTGGACACATTTATGGCCCTGGCGGCAACCATCGTTTCCGGTGAGGATTTTGAATTACTGGCGTTTGAGCTGGGGATGGCCCTGGCCCGTCAACAGGTGACTTACGCTGAAGTTATGATTTCACCGATGCAACATGTTCGGCGAGGTGTTGATCTCCGCGAAGCACTGGCCGGAGCAGCGGCTGGCTTTGCGCGTGCCAGACGTCAGGGTGGGCCTCACGTTGGGATTGTGCTTGACTATGGCCGACAATACGGCGCCGAGGCAGCCTGGCCAATCCTCGAAACGGCCATCGCCTGTCGTTCGCTTGGTGTGGTGGGATGGTCGATTGGCGGTAATGAAATTGGTCATCCGCCGGAAGAGTTTGCCGAGTTGTTTGCGGCTGCCCGTCGTGCAGGTCTAGGGTTGATGGCGCATGCCGGTGAAGTTGTCGGGCCGGCCAGTGTTTGGGGAGCAATTGATGTACTGGCGGTTTCTCGTATTGGTCACGGCATTCGTAGTGTGGAAGACCCGCTCTTACTGACAGCACTGGTCGAGCGTAATGTAGTCCTCGATGTCTGTCCGAGCAGCAATATCCGCACGAAAGCTGTTACATCCTGGCAAACCCATCCGTTGCGTCAATTGTACGATGCCGGTGTGCCGGTTACTATCAATTCCGACGATCCAACATTCTTCGAGACAACGCTGAGCGAAGAGTTTCGGCGGATCGCTCACCATTTCGGCTTTACTGCGGCTGATTTTTGCCGAATGACGCTCACGGCTGTCCGTGCTACGTTCTTACCACCGACGGAGCGTGATGCATTACTGACAACCATTACTAAGGAACAGCAGCGGTTGTGCACAGCGTTGGGTGTGTAGCGCTGCTATGCCTGACCGCAGCGTTCTGGAGGCTGTGTTACCTGGTGTGCGGAAGTGTGATTTTCGTGCCCGCTATGCTCGATGATGGGCGCACGTCGTACCAGTCAACCGGATGATCATCTATGGATACAGCATGCGATCACTTTCATAATTCCATGCGATCCAACACGTGTTCTCTCGCCCTCCCGCTTTTTCTGCCGCAACGGCATCATGATCCATTGCAGTGACAATGTGATGGGCACATGCGACAGCCGGTAGGCGGGTTCTCAACCCGTCCCCCTACTGTGAGCAGGCCACGGAGGTTGGTTGCCAGGATGCATAGCACGACGTGGTGCTCAACACTGTGCAGTACAACCGCATGAACGATGTGGGTGGCAGCCAGTTCCTACAGACACGCTACGTCACGCCTCAAGGCAGCAACGCGGGTAATACTCTTCCTCCGTGTCCTCCGTATCTCTGTGGTGACAAAGGTAGCAACTTGGGTTAATGAAGTGAGATAACTTCTAGTGTTTATCACATCACCAGAAACGATAGATAGAAAATAAGGAAGAAAATGAACGACACGGTATTGGCGACTAGTGCTGCCATATAACTCGCGGCTGCTTTGCGTTTGCGGATCAGCATGAGCACAAAGCCTTCAACTGCTACTGCCAGCGCAAAAGCAGCTACGATAACGGCCAGCGGATTAACCAGTGTTAGCAAAAGTTGACCAAGCAATAAGGTAACGATTGCAGAAACCGTACTTGCGATAGCGGCATCTCCTAACGCACGAAACAGTGGTTGCCACTTGATCTGGACAAGAGTCAGCCATTCTAACAGTAACATCAGGACAAGTAATCCTATGCCGATTGGGCTGAAGATAAGTTCGGTGAAAGGAAACATCGGTTTGATCCTGACTTCTATGCAATTATGCGTACTATCTTCTGCAGAAGAGTTTATCCTATCCCCAAACCTGTAATGGAAAAGACACTACTTCGCCCCCATCCCGGCGGGTTGTTTCGGCTAGACGTTGAATACCGACGCACAGGAATGTGTCATACATCTTGTCTACTGTACCAATCAGGCTAGCCAGTAGCTCAGGTTGTCTCTTCAATGTGCAGTATTATTACGATTGACCAAACGACGGGCCAGGCTGCCGGCCAGACCGAGTGCTGCGGCAAAGGTGCGGTCTCTGCTCAGCAGGCGCAGCTCACTGCTCAATAGGTCGGCCAGTGTTGCATGATCAATCTTTGCAGTGCGTTCAATAGGACTGGCACCGGCAATTGTTGCTCGTGTACAGGCATGACCGGCATCATCAGTTGCCTCAACGACAAACTCGGCCTGTTGATTATCGATGGCGCGCATGCTGATCCGTTGTAGCCCTTCACCGTGTCGATCTGGCGCGGGGCGAATGGCAACACTCACCAGCCGAATTGCCGCCGGCCCAACCCCAACCGCCGGTCGGCGCAGGTAGAGTCGGATACTATCACCTTCTATTCCAACCGCATCTTTGAGCAGCATCCACTTTAGACAACTGGCCAGCCAGCCAACGAACAACAGAGCGGCTACCGGATTAGCCACTGTATCGGCAGCATACTCGATCTCAATCTCATCAATCCGATGCAGATGGGGTAGAAATGATCGGGTGTCGAAGAACTGAGCCGTTAACTCACGCCACGGCGTCAGTCGTGTCCATCCCAGATCACTCACCGCCGGTGCTCCGTTTGCCCGTTGTTCAAAGAGTGCCAGATCGGCCAGTTCCGCAATCGGATCGGCAAAGGTGGTTGAGTCAACAATCAGCCGATCACACAGCCGATACAGACGTTGGATCAATGGCTGAGCCAGCGGCTGAGGTCCGGGAGCCCACAGCACCACCGGTAGATCGGGAACCAGTAAGGGCAGGATAATGCCGGACAATTGACCGGCCGGAGTGCCACGGGAGTGGATTGTAATCTGCTCACCGCACACCTGGGAACGTCCGGCATCCGTGATGGTACAGAGTGCCTGCACGTTGGCCTGCAAGGATGGAGGTGTGCCAGGCTGATCAACAACCACAACGGTACGATTGGGATGCTGTGCCGTCAGTTCTGGCGCTACTGCCAGTATCTGTTCAGCCCAGGAATCATCTGGTGCGCGCACGATCAGGTTAACCGTCAGCGCCCGTATCACTGCCTGGCCACCGGCGCCGGGATGGTTGGCCTGCTCTTGCCACATCTGGCGTAATTCACGCTCGATGGCGCTGATATCGATTGCCACCTCACTCATAGTTTTCCACCATGTCACAATCGCCGCCAGAATCGGCCATCGCGAGCGATAAATTCATCGGCTGCGGCGGGTCCCCAACTCCCCGCCTCGTAATTGGGAAAGGGCTGTGGCGGACCTTCGGACCAGGCCCGCAAAATAGGGGTTAATAATGCCCAACTGATCTCGACCTCATCGCGCCGCGTGAATAGTGTACCATCGCCGAGCATACAATCGAGCAAAAGGCGTTCGTAGGCTTCGGGCGAGGTCACCCCAAACGAGGCACCGTAGCGGAAATCCATAGTGACCGGACGAATTTGTGGTTGACCCGGCACCTTTGAACTGAATTTCAGCGAGATGCCTTCATCGGGCTGAATCTTCATTGCCAACACGTTGGGTTCAAGATCGTTCAGTGGCGTATCGGCAAAGATCATTGTCGGTGCCGCTTTGAACTGGATTGCAATCTCGCTTACCCGGCGCGGGAGTCGTTTGCCACTACGTAGATAGAATGGTACCCCGGCCCAGCGCCAGTTGTCGATGAAGAGTTTCAGTGCGACGTAGGTCTCGGTCTGTGAAGTTGGTGAAACTCCCTTCTCTTCCCGATACCCCCGTACTGGTCGACCATTAGCACTACCCGGTCCGTACTGACCACGTATCGTATCATTGACTGACAATGGTCGGATTGCGCGCAGCACCTTCACCTTTTCATCACGAACTGCATCGGCATCATAGACTGCCGGCGGTTCCATGGCCACCAGACACAGCAATTGCATCAGGTGGTTCTGGATCATGTCGCGCAACGCACCTGATGTGTCGTAATAGCCACCTCGATCTTCAACCCCGATAGTTTCGGCAACCGTGATCTGGACATGGTCAATATGGCTCCGATTCCAGATTGGCTCGAAGATGCCGTTCGCAAAGCGAAAAATCAAGATATTTTGCACCGTCTCTTTGCCGAGGTAGTGGTCGATGCGATAGACCTGATCTTCGCTAAAGACTGACAAAACCTCGGCATTGAGGGCCTGGGCACTGCTCAGATCATGACCAAACGGCTTTTCGATAATAATCCGTGTCCAACCCTGCGAATGTGCCAGGCCATGTGCGCCTAATTGGGCGATGATGGTTGGATAGGCTTCAGGAGGGGTCGCCAGGTAAAAGACTCTATTCCCTCCAGTCCCACGCTCGGCATCGATAGCTGCCAGACGCTCGGCCAGACGGGTATAGGCATCAACCTCATCAAAACTGCCGCGGTGATATTGAATGCCTTGCGCAAAACTTGCCCACAACTCCGGATCAACTGCGCCAGAGCGTGAATTTGCATTAACCGCTTCGCGCAGCAGTTCACGGAATGATTCGTCTGTCCAATCGCGACGGGCAAACCCCACGACTGAAAAGCCGCCGGGTAGGCGGCGCTCACGGGCCAGATTGTAGAGAGCCGGCACCAGTTTGCGACTGGTCAGGTCACCACTGGCGCCGAAGATGACCATGGTACAGGGTTCAGGGGTGCGCCCTATTCGCAGTCCGGCCCGGAGCGGATTGTCCAGGACATTGGTTGTCACGTTGATCTACTCCACCTTCTTGACGGCGTGGCCACCAAACTGCTGGCGCAAAGCGGCTAGCACCTTCATGCTGAAGCTGTCTTCCTGCCGTGAACGGAAACGCATCTGTAACGATAGAGTGATAATCGGTGCCGGTACATCAAGATCGATGCTCTCCTGAACCGTCCAGCGCCCTTCGCCACTGTCTTCAACATAGCCCCGGATATTGGACAAATCGGCGTCGTCCATAAAGGCGCGTTCAGCTAATTCCAGCAACCACGAGCGAACGACACTACCCTGATTCCAGAGATGGCTGATTTTGGCGAGGTCAAAATTGTAGCGGGACTGGCGCAAGATTTCAAAACCTTCGGCATACGCTTGCATCATACCGTATTCAATGCCGTTGTGGATCATTTTGACGAAGTGTCCGGCACCATGCGGCCCACAGAGGAGGTATCCCTCTGGTGGCGCGAGCGTTTGCAAGAGTGGCTCAACGTAGTGGAAGGTTTCTTCGTCACCGCCGACCATCAGGCAGTAGCCGATTTGCAAGCCCCAGATACCACCACTTACTCCAATATCGAGGAAGCGCAGCCCCTGCGCTGTCAACTGTTCGGCGTGTGCGATGCTGGCCTTGTAGTTGTTGTTGGCGCCGTCGATCACAATATCACCCGGCGAAAGGAGCGGAGTTAGCGCTGCAAGATGCTCATCGGTCGCGCTGCCGGCTGGCAACATCAACCAGACAACACGCGGTGGGGTGAGCATCGCTACCAGATCGGATAGATCTTCTGCCGCAATCAGACCGTGTTCTGCTGCCAGTTCTCGCGCTTTGGCCACTGTCCGGTTATACACAATCACCCGATGACCGCCGCGCCGCAAGCGAATTGCCATGTTCGCGCCCATCCGACCAAGTCCGATCAAGCCTAATTCCATGATGTGCTCCTCACAGATGTCAGTCTCATACCATTGACCGAGATAAGGGTACCTCGTACTCGATTACGTCAGTGATTGGTGATAGCAACCACGAACCCCGCCTTCTAAGGTCGGTGAGGTCTTTGACGTTATTGAACAAACGTCCTACAATAAATCGCCAGATGCAACCGATGCCTCTCTTCCGTTCTATGGCCAGTGTATAACCGTTAGGAACTGATACCGGACGCTCATTCCACATACTCCGTGGTGTGAACAAAGAATGATGATCACTGGCGCAGCATGTTGCTTTACCATGTAAGCTGTTAAACGTGGTTGCTCTAACCTTACTCAGGAAGCTCCTGTGGCATTCATTTTGGGTAAGGCAGATTTATTGTACCAGCATTATACTCCGGTCTGATGTGTTTGAAATCACTATCACGTATTATTGAGCGAAGAAAATGTATTACGTGAGCAATCTTATGTCAGATAAACCATCAAATGGACAATATGTTACACCTCGTGGTGGCACTCCTTACACCGGCGAAACCCAGGTGATGCGTCGCTTGAATGGGTCATCTGCTCCAAAGCGACGACGCTGGCCGCTGGGCCGGATACTTCTGGGACTGGTGATGATGATCGTCCTGGTGCTCGGCCTTGGCTACTGGCAGGTCTGGCAACTGGCGCAGCGCGTTGTGGTGTCTGATCCCCGCGGTCCGGCACTCTCTTCACCATTACTTGGCGCGAATATTCTGGTTGTTGGGGTTGATATCCGGCGTGATCGCCTAGAAGAGGGTGTCCGCAGCGATACCTTGATGCTGATCCGGTTTGACGGGATGGGAGGTTGGGTTAACTTACTTTCAATTCCACGCGATACGCAGGTTGAGCTGGAAGAGCTTGGTCCCAGCAAGATCAACGCTGCTTACGCTTACGGGTATCGACACGCCACCGCATTGTACGGCGATGGGGTAACGTCGGAACAGGCCGGTATGGCCTACGCTGCCGATACAGTGAGTCGTTTCCTCAATTTAGATCAGCGTGGAATGCGAGTTGATTACGTCGTGCAGGTTGACTTCGACGGCTTTGCTGCCCTGATTGATGCACTCGGCGGTATTACGATTGATGTGCCGCGGCAGATTGTTGATGAGGCGTACCCGACTCCTGATTACGGGGTCATGCGGGTTGAGTTTGAACCCGGCCCTCAACGAATGGACGGCGCACGGGCACTCATCTACGCTCGCACCCGTCATGCTGATAGTGATTTTGGCCGCACCGAGCGCCAGCAACAGGTGGTGCAGGCTATCGTCCACGAGATACAGCAGCGTAACTGGTTTGAGCGCATCCTCCTGATCGCACGCTTACGTGACGCGATCACGCAGGATGGTGAAACGCCGGCAATCGTAACGACTCTGCCGATAGCGAATGTTGATACATTGCTGGCAGTAGCACGAGTCGCAGCCAATCTTGATCCAGCCCTGATCGGTCGCTATCGGATTGAACCGGGCACCGTTGCAGTGCAGACAAATGGCTCTAACCTGATCTGGAATACCGACGATGTGGCGGCATTGGTCACGCGCTGGCTGACGCCACCCGGTGAAGCGAGTGAACAGGCGCAGGTGCAGGTGTTCAACGGGGCCGGGGTGGTAGGGTTGGCCCGTCGTACCAGTGAAAAACTGGCGGCAAATGGTTTTACACTCCTTTCGCCGGCTGATGCGCCGCCTGGGGAGTATCCGCACACAGTCGTATATCAAATTGGGAACACTCCTTTCACCGCTCGTCGGCTTGCCCAACTCCTCGGTGCTGAACTGATTGTTGGTTCACCACCGGGCATAAGCAGTCAGGCCGATATTGTGGTGATTTTGGGTAATGATGCGGCGAATGGGGAGTGATGTGAAACGGGGATGCGTGACCGTCACGCGCTCCTGCTGTCATCTGTCGCCGGCTTCCTCTAGTTCAGGAACGGATCGAACATAAGCGCTACTATCGAATCTGGTGTGATAGCGTTCGTAACTCGTGATCCGACGATCACCCTGTACCGGGCCTGAGCGCAGATGTACCGAGCCGGCGTTCCCGCTCCGCACACAGTGGGATCACGTTTCGAAGGTGATGTCTTTATAGAGGTGACCGTGTGTGCTGTAGCCATCCTACCGCGCCAGTCGTGATCTCGATCATGCGCGGGTCACAACAGTTTACCCCGCAGGTCACAAGGACGACGTGCAGGCAGAGCACATCTGTCAGGGTTGACCACCCGTGATGAGCAGGCTGGGCGTGAGCGGTGGATCGGGCTTTCAGTTTGCCCATCGTCCTCCTTATCGCGCTTATTCCGTGATAGTGGCACCGGTAATGGACGAGCGCAAGGCGGAGTAAGGCAACGGCGTTGCAGCACACGCCTGGCAGGAAGCATAGCTGATACGGAAGCCATGCTTAAGCACTCCAAACGGTGCAGCGGAAACGATGATACAACGCATTCGTGCTCAGATGCGCCACCAGGGTATTTGGAACTCGTGCCCTGACCTCTCTGCCAGATTTGCTATCACTCCTCAAGGGTTGCCAGGATGCGATGCGCCCGTACAGCCAGCCAGAGGGCAAAATGTTCCTCGGCGTTGTCGAGGTCCATGCCACTGATCTCTTTAATGCGTTCGAGGCGGTAGAGCAGCGTATTCCGGTGGACGTGCAATGCTTCTGAAGTTGCCCGTAGATTGCCAAGATGATTGAAATAGGCTTCGAGTGTCTTAATGAGATCGGCGTGCTGGCGTTTGTCGTACTCGGCCAGACTCGAGAGAGTCTCCCGGTAGAATGACCACAACTCTGGCGTTTCACGGAGGCGGATTAACAGCCGATACACACCGAGATCGCCGAATGCCAGCACCCGGTCGTTGCCAAAAATCTGCCGGCCAAGGCTAAGCGATTGCTCTGCTTCTTCGACTGAACGGCGCCACTCGGTCAAATGAGTTGCAGGGGTTCCGATTGCGATCACGACATTTGGATGATCGAGCCGTAACCGTTCGCGCAATTGCTCGGTTAGCTCACGCAGGCGCGTAACGCTGGTCGTAGGCAACATACAAAGCACATTACTCTCACGACGAGAGATTGGTGCGTTCACGCCCAGGCGTTTCAGTTCATTCTGAATGTTCGTTGCTGCGCGAGCCAGTGTTGCAGTGCTGGCATCATCGATATGTACCAGCATCGCCGTATGGGGCAGATGAAGGGTATATCCCAATTCCTGACCGCGTTGGATTACTGCGGCCAGATCACCGGGTGCGCCGGCCAGAATCCCGGCGATAAAATCACCGCGTAGACGCTCCTCGGCTGCCTGTACCGCCTGCTCTTTTGCCAGCTCAAGTGCCAGTGCCAGCGCTCCTCGCTGTGCCGCGGTGCGATCCCATGGATCGAGCAGCGTACCGGCAATCGCGATATACCCGATTGGCAAACCTGAATTACCAATTGGTTCGACCCAGATTTGCTGGTTAAGTAGCGTTGTTTCACCCCGTCCATTGGGACGCAGTGCCTGCAACGCCAGCCGCGATTGCCCCCGCCCACGTTGGGCGCGTAACACGCCATTTGAGGCGTAGAAAGCCACGCTCTGACCGGTACGTTCGTGCAAAATATCAAGCAGGCCGCTTATCCCGCCACCTTGCAGAGAGCACTGGGTCAGCAGATCGTACAGACGGGCGGCCCGGCGCTCAAATTGGGCTTCGTAATCGGTAATAAGGCGGGTGATTTCACGCTCTACTTCACGTAAGTCAACCCCTTCGGGAAGCTGGAGCAAAGGCAAGCGGGCATCTTCGGCAGCCTGCTGATCGTCAGTCGTAATAGTGCCCAGAACCGCCACACCGGCAATTGGCACCGGTGCCTGTGCCAGACGACGAACCAGCACGGCAAGGGTAAGCCGTGGATCAAGGGCCAGGGCAGCTTCAACTGATAGTAAGGCTAATTCGCCGCCACGGAGTTCAGCAAAGGCCGGTAGGGTAGCACGTAACGTTGCAATCCAACTGACCTGACGCCCTAACCCGGCAGCGCCAGCTACAATTGTTGTACCTTCGGGGAGGGCCAGGCGCACAACGTCGCGCACGGTGATCGTTACCATAGTGATGCATCACAGTCGTTTATCACCGAAATCTGCTCGTATTATACAGTGTTCTTGCAAAAAGTGCTGCACCCACTTGACAAGCATCGTCTCATCTGATACAATCCCATACACAATAATTGTTCATACAACTATTCTGCTAACAATGAAGTTCATTGCAACTATATGACGCCATCTGGCTCAGAGCAGCACCGCATGATACAAGAAGTCTATGTTTTGCTGGATGACGGTGATCGTCGTGTACTCCGTCAATTCCAGCTCAACCCTACGCAGTACGCAGCTCTTCTGCTGCTGGCCGAGCACAATGGCGTGCGTTTATCGGATCTGAGTGAGCATCTTCTGATCGATAAGAGTAGCACCACCCGGCTGGTTGATCGGTTGAGTGCGCTCGGTTTGGTCGAACGAGTTGCTGATGCCAGTGACCGGCGGGTACAGCGGATTGTGTTGACCAGACAGGGACGTGAGCATTTGGGTATAGTTCGATCTGCATTTACTGAATCGGTCAGGCGACGTTGGTCAACGCTTGATAGTACCGAGCATGAAACCCTCATTCGGTTACTGCTCAAGCTCCGTCGCGAATTAACGATATTGCAACACGGGACAAATGGTGTGAAAGGAGGTGACATATCGCCAGAGCGTGATTAGTGAGTCAGGACTGTTGTACGCTTATCATTAGGTATTGGCATTGTTGCCTCAAGCAAAGGAGTCTCTTGTGAAGCGTCTGTCGTTTTCACTTATCGCTTTGTTGGCATTGCTCGCCTCCATCCTGGCCGCCTGTGGTCAGACCCCTGCTGCTCAACCAACCGCTGCTCCCCAACCAACGACCGCGCCAGCCCCATCAACCGGCGATGGTATGGCCATTACCGGTACAGTAACACTCTGGCATGCTTACGGTACCGGAAGTGCTGAGGAAAAAGCGATCAATATGCTGATTGATCGCGCACGTGCTGCTTATCCTGATGCCACCATCAACGTTCTCCAAATTCCCTTCGATCAGATTTTCAACAAGTTCAACAATGAGGTCTCATCAGGTGGTGGCCCTGACATGTTTATTGCCCCGAACGACAGCCTTGGTAGCCAGATCCGCGCTGGCGTACTGGCCGATCTCAGCGAATATCAGAGCAAGCTGACCGATGTTGCGCCGACCGGTGTGGCCGGGATGTCGCTTGACGGCAAGCTGTACGGCATTCCTGAGTCGTTCAAGGCAGTTGCTCTCTACTACAACAAGAGCAAGGTTGCCAACCCGCCGGCTAACACTGATGAATTGCTGGCGCTGGTGAAAGCTGGTAACACCCTGGTGCTCAACCAGAATGCCTACCACAATTTCGGCTGGTTGCAGGCCTTCGGTGGTCAGTTGATGGACGCCAGCGGAAAGTGTATTGCCGATCAGTCCGGTGGTGCCGAGTGGTTTGCCTTCCTGAAGGCGCTGAAGGAAGTTCCGACGGTGACCTTCTCGACCGACGGTGGTCAGGCCGACTCGCTCTTCAAAGATGGCAAAGCTGATATGATTATTAACGGCCCGTGGGTGCTGGGCGACTACCGGGCCGTGTTGGGTGATAATCTCGGTGTGGCTCCGATGCCGGGCGCTGCAAAACCGGCTGGTCCGTTGACCGGTGTGGATGGCTTCTACGTCAGTATCAACAGCCAGAATGTCGCGGGCGCAGTTGCGTTGGCGATGTTCCTGACCAGCCCTGAGTCGATGAAGGTGTACGTTGACGAAGCCGGGCACGTTCCGGTCAGCACGAAGGTTGAGATCAGCGATCCGTTGGTGCAGGCCTTTGCGCAGGCTTCGGCGACCGGTGTGCCACGGCCTCAGATCCCTGAGCTGGATAACTATTGGGGGCCATTCGGTGATGCGATGACCAAGGTGCTCGACGGTGGTGCCGATCCAGCCGCAGCCGTGGCCGAGGCCTGTGCTCTGATGAACACTGCGAACGGGAAGTAAGTTTGCTTCATACCAATCGTTCGCCAGACGGCAACCACGATTGTTGACCGTTTTCGACAATCGGTTGATGATGGTGTAGCGTAGTCTACAAAACTGGCGGGAGCATGATAGCCTGTAATATGCTCCCGCCAGTCGCAACCGGTATAGTCTGATCAAAGATGACTGGTATACCGGGCAAAAGCAGTGATATGATACGGTTGCGCAATAGAGCACCATCTCAGGCAATCAGTCCAAGCAAAGGGGAGGAAGCCGCATGGCAACCACAAATCCAGAGCTGACCTCGCAATCGGTGCGGGTACCGCGTTCAGCTCTGCGCGAGGGGTGGAAACAACTGCGTACCCCAATTGTCTATTTGTTGCCGGCGTTGATCATCATGATGGTGGTTACCTTTTATCCGCTGGCATTTCAGGTCTGGATGTCATTTACCGACTACGGTGTAATCAAAGAAGAGGGTAAACAAACGCTCAACCCCTTTGGCCCAAACGGCACGACACCACCCAATTATCGACCAGCTCAATATGTTGGTTTGAAAAATTACCTCGACATCATTACCAATAACCCCCAGTTTGTCGCTCGTCTTGGTGGTAATTTTGATTTTTGGCGTTTACTGGCGTTCAATCTGTGGTGGACGTTCTCGAATGTCGGGTTTCATGTCGTCTTAGGTGTGATCATTGCAGTATTGTTGAATGTAGAAGGGCTTTGGGGGCGAAAAATCTACCGTGCCATTTATATTTTGCCCATGGTACTGCCGAATATTGTTGTTGCTACCGTCTGGCGCAATATGTTTGACGATCAGTACGGTTCAATTAATCAGTTAATTAACCTCTTTATCACGCCATTCGGTCTTGATCCGGTACAAATTCGCTGGTTTAACCAGATTCAAGACCCCATTCCAGGGATTGGTTTACCGCTTAGTTATTATGCAATGTTGATTGCCAATATCTGGTTGGGATGGCCGTTTATGACTATCGTTGCTACCGGTGCGCTTCAATCGATTCCGAAAGAGATGTATGAGGCGGCCAGTATCGATGGCGCAACCGGTTTGCAGCAGTTCTGGCGGATTACTCTCCCATTGCTACGCCCGGCAATGGTTCCAGCAGCAATGGTTGGTATTGTAACGACATTTAACCTGTTCCACGTCATCTACTTTATGAGTGGTGGTGGTCCGCTCGGTCGCACCGAGATTATGGTTACGCAGGCGTTTAAGCTGATTAATGTTAATCAACTCTACGGTGTTGCCGCTGCCTTCTCGGTCATTATTGCTCTGGTGCTGATCCCGATTTTCTTGATCACTAACAAGATTTCTCGCGCCACGGAGAGCTACGATGTCTAGTGTCACCATTCGTTCGCGTCGTTCAGGCAGTACATCCGCCGGTCGCCGGTTGAAGTGGTGGCAACAATTAGTGTTGCAGGCGATCTGTCTGTTCATCGCCGCCACCGTCTTATTCCCGGTTCTCTGGATCGTGAGTATGTCACTCGATCCACGCAATATCTCGCGTCCGACCGAGCTGAATCTGATCCCTCCCGGTGCATCGTTGCAGGCTTATTTGCAGGTGCTCGACCGGCCAACGGCCAATCCGGTCACGTTTACTGAGCTGGCCTTCAACAGTCTGCGCCTCGCCGGTGGCGTCTCGGCCTTTGCTTTGTTAATCGGTGTCAGTGCTGCCTACGCTTTTTCCCGCTTCAAGTTCCCCGGTCGCCAGTTTATGATGATTGCAGTGCTGGCGATTACGGTGTTGCCGAGTGTGGCGACCATTGCACCGCTGTTTGCCCTGTTGAACAGTATTCGTATCAGCAGCGCAATTATGAGCATTGTACTGATCCTGGCCGGGTTGATGCTGCTTGGATTGACTGTTTTTGCGGTAGCACCGGCCATCCGTCTGGGATCGGCAGGACCGGGTAACTATTTCTTTGGTGCAATTGGTCTGGCGATCAGCCTCGGTTTGATCTATGGCGGTATCACACCGGCACGCAGTGAGGTCTTCATCTTACGCAACTCTCTGTTGGGGGTTGGGATCGCCATGGTTTCGGGGGCTTTGCCGTTCGCGATCTGGAATCTGAAAGGGTATCTCGACACCATCCCGAAAGAGCTGGAAGAAGCAGCGATTATCGATGGTGCTTCACCGAGTCAGGTCTTTTTCCAAATCGTGTTACCCCTCGCCACGCCAGCCCTGGCAGTGACCGGTTTTCTCGGTTTTACCGGTGGTTGGACCGAGTTCTTTTTGTCGTGGCAGTTCCTGACTGACCCGAAAGATTTTACGCTCGCCATGTCACTCTACAACATGACCGGTCAGTATGCCGGTCAGATCCCCTGGTCGCGCTTTGCTGCCTTCTCGATCTTGCTGTCACTGCCAGTTGCAATTGTCTACCTGCTGTTACAGCGCTATATCATCGGTGGTTTGACGCTGGGTGGTGTGAAAGGCTAGGCGCTGCTGCCATATGGGATGGGATGAAAGATGGCGCATCCCATCCCATATCTCCTCCCCTCTGGCTCTGCATAGAGTAAACAATTTCGTTCTAACACATGTCAACTCAAAGGATGGTTCATCGTGGAACAGTATCACGTCTCTGCCGATTTTATCTTCGGGACTATGGCGACCGATAGTCGGCGATTGGGGTACGTGCGGGCCGAGTTAGCCGGTATTTCGCACCGCTATCGAATGGAGCCTCTCGCTCCACAGCCGGGCGAACCGGTGCGGCTCTTCGTCACCCTTGGCCCGTCAATTGTCGCCGATCAGGTGTGTGTCTATTACACAACAGATGGTAGTGAGCCACACGGTGAACGAGGTCAGCCGGCACCGGGAAGTTACGTGGCGCACGGGCAACGCCTCTCCAGCCATTGGGATACCCTGCTCTGGGGGTATGCCGAGGAGTGGGTAATTGATCTCCCACCACAACCAGCCGACACGGTGGTTCGTTACCGGATTGAAGCCTGGCTTCGTGAGGGGAACGGCTCACTCTGGTACAGCGAAGTGATCGGAGCAACTGCGGGTGACGGCAGTGTTCTCGGGCAACCAGGGCCGGGCGATCACTATCTGCACGAGATGGGGTATGAATTCAACCTGACGTTCTTCCGCCGTCCACGTACCTGTGCATATCGGGTTGGTGATGAGGGAGTACCGGGATGGCTTGATGATGCGCTCATTTATCATGTCTTCATTGATCGTTTCCATCCTGGTCCTGGCCGACAGTTTGCCAACCCGCCGACTCCGATGGGGATTTACGGGGGCACTCTCGCCGGCGTGACCAGCAATCTGGATTACATTGCCAGTCTGGGTACAACGACGATCTGGCTCTCGCCACTCTTCCCTTCACCCTCTCACCACGGTTATGATGCGACCGACTATTATAGCGTCGAGCCACGCCTGGGTACTATGGCCGACTTACAAACGCTCATTGCTGCGGCCCATGACCGGGGAATGCGAGTGATCTTTGATTACACCGCTAATCATTTCTCGAACAAACATCCTATCTTTCAGCGAGCGATCAGCGATCCCCACAGTCCAGAACGAGACTGGTTTATCTTTACCCGTTATCCTGATCGGTATGTGTCGTTCTTTGGGGTGGCCGAATTACCGCAACTCGATCTGGACTACCCACCAGCCCGCCAGTTTATGATTGATGCCGCTCGTTATTGGCTGGAACAGGGAGTTGACGGGTATCGCCTCGACTATACCATTGGCCCTTCGCACGATTTCTGGACGTTATTCCGGGCGGCAACGCGTGCTGTCAGGCCCGATTGTGTGCTCATCGCTGAAGCTGTGGATACGGCTGAGGTGCTGCGCTCGTATGTTGGCCGTCTTGACGGTTGTCTGGATTTTCTGCTTCTGCAAGCCATTCGCCGCTTTTTCGCCTTCGATGAAATCCGTGCCAGCCAGTTTGCTATCTTTCTCAATCGGCATCTGAACTACTTTCCGCCCGGTTTCAGCTTGCCGACGTTCCTCGACAATCATGACATGAATCGGTTTCTGTGGGTAGTACGTGGTGACACACGTCGTCTGCGGCTCGCGGCACTTTGCCAGTACACCCTGCCCCATCCACCGGTACTCTACTACGGCACTGAAGTTGGTCTTAGCCAATGGCTCGATGTGCGCCATGCCGACGGAAGTGGTCACCCGGAAGAATCGCGGTTACCGATGCGCTGGGGCGATGAACAGGATCAGGAGTTGCTCCATTTCTATCGGCAACTGGGCGCGTTGCGGCGGGCAACGACCGCTGTCTGGCGAGGTAAGCGGACTATCACCCATATTGATGATCAGCGTGGACATCTGGCGTATACCTGTACGACTCAAGACCAGACCTGGCTCGTCGTGCTGAATAATGCTCCACATGCCGGTACCATTCCTGTACCTCCAGGTCGCTGGGCGGTTGTCTTGCCGAGCCAGACTGCCGAACTTGTGGCTGGAAAGGTCGCACTGCCGCCGTATGGCGGGGCGATCTTACGTCGTGAAGCGTAGCCAGTTGCACATTCATCGGCGATCCGGTATACTATCGTTTCGGTGTAAGAATAATGGCGCATAATCGCTGCTACGGGGCGCACCAAATCTACAGCGAAGGAGGTGATGAGGAGGGATCACGGTTACGACCATAGAACAGGTATTGCCCCGTACCGACAGATGTTCTATGTCGCCTGACGTACCGTTGATCTAGCAGCGCTATGCGAGTTGAACGTCGTGAAGGCGAAACTGTCGAACAGCTCATTCGCCGCTTCAATAAAGGTGTCGTTGCCGAGCGCATCACCAAGGCCTATCGCGAGAAGATGCACTTCATCTCGAAGAGCGAGCAGCGCAAGGAGAAGCGCCGCCGTGCCGAACGAAATCGTCGCAAGAAGCTGGCTAAAGCGGCCGCGCTTGGCCTGTAATTGAAAAAACTTCTCGATGGCACATACGCTGCACCAACAGTGCGTATTGTGCCATCGGCCATCTTAACGTAATGGAATCATTGTATGTTTGATAAACTGGCTGCTGTTGCTGCACGTTATGATGAACTAACCGAGTTGATGGCTCAGCCAGAGGTAGCGACCAACGTTACCCTCTTGCAGCAGTATGCTCGCGAACAGCGTGAAATTGAAGATATTGTTAATGCTTATCGCGAATATCAGGCTACCCAACGCGCAATTGATGAGGCTGAAGCCATGCTCGAAGATAGCGATCCTGAATTGCGTGCACTGGCTCAGGAAGAGCTTGAGACGCAACGGAAGCGTCTGGCGAGTCTGGAAGAGCACTTAAAGCTGTTGTTATTGCCACGCGATCCAAACGACTCAAAAGATGTCATTATGGAGATTCGGCAGGGTGAAGGTGGCGATGAAGCAGCGCTGTTTGCTGCCGATCTCTTCCGTATGTACACCCGCTTTGCCGAGTCGCACGGCTGGAAGGTGGAAGTTGATAGTCTGACCGAAAACGGTATCGGTGGCATCAAAGAGGTTATCTTCCAGATTCATGGCGAAGGCGCGTACAGCCAATTGAAATATGAGGGCGGGGTTCATCGTGTGCAGCGTGTACCGGCCACCGAAGCGCGTGGCCGCATCCATACATCGACTGCAACGGTAGCCGTGCTGCCCGAAGTAGAAGAAACAGAGATCGAAATCAAACCTGAAGATCTGCGAGTTGATGTGTTTCGGAGTGCCGGTCACGGTGGACAGGGTGTCAACACTACCGACTCGGCAGTACGAATTGTCTATAAGCCCGGTACACCTGAAGAGATTGTAGTTACCTGTCAGGATGGCCGATCACAGATTCAGAACCGTGAGCGGGCGATGGTGGTGCTGCGTGCACGGTTGTATGCTCGCGAGCAAGAGAAACGACAACGCGAAATTGGCGCTTCACGACTGGCGCAGGTCGGTAGTGGTGAGCGGGCTGAGAAGATTCGGACGTACAATTTTCCGCAAGATCGAATAACCGATCACCGGATTGGGCAAAATTTCTCGAACTTGCCGGCTGTGCTCGATGGTGAACTCGATAAGATTATTGAAGCGCTGATTATCTACGATAATGCCGAACGGTTGCGGGCAAGTGGGGTTGGTGCCTGAAGCGCTCTTTGCATTCCCCTGTTGGCTTCCGCACATTGGCCGGTTACGCCGTTCTCACCACCCTGCTACTAATTGTCTGGAATTAAGGCAGAGTGGTGCCATTTTTCGTGTGTCTCCTTCCTCATTCCACACCCCTCGCATCTCGCATGCTGGTGACCATAAGGAGCATGATCGAGATAGCCGGTCTTTCTCCGTCTACTCTGCACCTCGGCGAATTCCGGTGTGAACATTGATACCACGATGTTGCGTGCGTCCATCGTGGTCGCGCATATAGTTGCTCGTGTCACTACATTCGTGTACAATGGCGCTCAGTCTTGTTGCCGATCAATTGGCTGCTACAGCAAGCGTATTGTCATCATAGTACGCGATACCTCCAGGTGTCACGTAACACGCGTAAACATCGGCCTATCGCAAAGTGACTCGTATGCGTGAATTACTGATTGCGACCCATAATCCCGGTAAACTGCGCGAGTTTGCCGCTATCTTTGCCGATCTCAATCTACGCCTCTATTCATTAGCCGATGTGGGCATTCAGAAGACTATCGAAGAGACCGGCCAGACATTCGCGGAAAACGCACGCCTCAAGGCCGAAGGCTATCTGACATTGAGCGGTTTACCGACACTGGCTGACGATAGCGGGCTGGAAGTAGCGGCTCTCGGTGGCGCTCCCGGTGTCCATTCGGCGCGCTATGGTGGCCTGTCAGGGCCGGCCCAGTTGCAGTACCTGCTCGACCAGATGCGTGATATTCCCTGGCATCAACGGTTGGCCCGTTTTGTTTGTGTGATCGCCCTGGCCCATCCTGACCATCCAACCGAGCTGGTGGAAGGTATGCTTCCCGGTGTGATTGAGTTTACGCCGCGTGGGAGTGGTGGTTTCGGGTATGATCCGCTCTTCTATGTGCTCGACGAGGACGCAACACTGGCCGAGTTGAGTGCTGAACGGAAGAATCAGATCAGTCATCGGGCGCAGGCGGCACGTGCAGCGCGTGAGGTGTTGGTGCGCTGGCAGCGTTCGTCTGGTAGTTAGTGATGGCCCAGATCGATGCACGGAGACTATTGTGCTGGTGGCGTCATTCGCTTCAGGAAGTACAGGTAATGCGTTACTGGTGCGAGCAGGTGATCAGGCCCTGCTCGTCGATGCCGGTATCTCGATTCGTACCCTCACGAATCTGTTACACGCCTGTGGTACTACGCCGCAGCAAGTACAGGCTGTCTTACTGACCCACGAACATGCCGATCATGCACAGTACGCACTGGCGTTTGCCCGCCGCTACAACGTGCCTCTGGTCGCGCCTGCGGCTACACTGACTGCCCTGGGTGAGTCGCCCGATCCCGTCTCACTCGATCCGCTCCCGGCAGGCGAATACGGTGCAATCGGCGTCTTCAACGTTCAGAGTTTTCGCGTCGCGCACGATGCTGCTGATCCGGTTGGGTATCGTATACAGGTGGCCGGCGTGTCTGTAGCGATAGCTGTTGATTTAGGGAGCTGGAATGCCGAGACGGTAACAGTGCTGGCGAAGGCCGATCTGATTGTCGTTGAAGCGAATCACGCTCGTGAATTACTGCCACTTTCGCCCTACCCTGTGGCGGTACGTCAACGAATCAGTAGTCCGCTCGGTCATCTCGACAACATCCAGTGCGGTCAACTACTGGCGCAGGTTGCCACCCATAGCGGGATCGGTGATGTCTGGTTGGCGCACGTCTCACGTCGGGCCAATACGCCCCAGACTGCGCTAAGTGGTGTCAGTCAGGCGCTACGACAGGCCGGTGTACAGCGTTTACCTCGCATGCAGGTACTGCCGCCTCGTGCACGACCGGTTCCTAACGGCATAATCTGCTGGCAGCCACAAGAACGCTGGCAGCAGCCTGGTTTGTTTACGGGTGATTGGTGATACGCAAGAAGGAGGCGATCAATGCCGATCCAGAAAATGGATTACATCTGGTTCAATGGCGAGCTGGTGGAGTGGGATAAGGCGACGGTGCATGTGTTGTCGCATGCCATTCATTACGGCACCAGCTTTTTCGAGGGCATTCGCTGTTACGAAACGCCACGGGGGCCGGCGATTTTTCGGCTCACGCCCCATATGCAGCGCCTCATCGACTCGGCGAAGATCTATCGCACCACAATTCCCTACACGCTCGATCAGTTAGTGGCGGCGGTCAAAGAAACTGTGCGTGCGAACCGTTTGCGTTCAGGCTACATTCGACCGGTGGTATTCCGTGGTTATGGTGAGATCGGGGTGAATCCGCTTAACAATCCGGTTGAAGTGGCCATCGCAACCATCGAATGGGGCAAATATCTCGGTGCCGAGGCAATGGAACAGGGTGTCGATGTCTGCATCTCGTCGTGGAATCGGTTTGCCCCCAACACCATGCCGGCCCTCGCCAAAGCGGGCGGCAACTATATGAATTCTCAGTTGATCAAGATGGAGGCAATAGCCAACGGCTACGCCGAGGGGATTGCCCTCGATGCCGATGGGCATATCAGCGAGGGTAGTGGCGAAAACCTGTTCCTGGTGCGTAATGGCGTTGTCTACACGCCACCGTTGACCTCATCGATCCTGAGCGGGATTACCCGTGATACAGTGATGACGTTGCTGCGCGAGATGGGAGTTGAAGTGCGTGAACAGGTGCTCCCGCGGGAGATGCTCTATCTGGCCGATGAGCTGTTCTTTACCGGAACTGCTGCTGAGATAACGCCAATCCGATCAGTGGATCGGATTCCTGTCGGTACAGGCCGGCGTGGCCCAATTACGGCCGCAGTGCAAGAGGTGTTCTTCGGGATCGTGCAGGGTGAACGTCCCGATCGTTACGGGTGGCTTGAGTACGTATGAAGCGTCGGGAAGAAGCCTGTCGCTAAGGTACATAGTGTCGCAAAGCGGGGCGTAGTGTCACTACGCCCCTTTATTTCGCAAACGTAATGTGTGATCTACTTGCTCTGCTCGCATGCCATGTTCAACGACCACCGGTGAGCCGCTGTTTGGTCGTCGCTGTGCGTGAGCATTGGTGCAGTGTATGAGCACTCAGGTGCAGCACCAGGGTAAAGCGTTGATAGTATGTCATACGTTCTGTTCTACCAGATTTACCAGTAATCGGTACGATACGCACCCGGCATTGCACACGGTGGAATGCAGTATCCAATTCGTCGCGTAATACTACCGCTTGCTCAATAATGGGCAAATATCCCCCATTGCATATCCTGGACAACATGCCGTATAATGTCAGTGTATCTGTGCAAAATATTTCAACAACCAATGCAAATGATTGACAAAACTGTTATCTGTTGTGAGCATGTTACGAAGTCATATCTCGAAGGCGAACGTCAGCGGATCGTCTTGCGAGACATTACGTTCCGGGTTCAGGCTGGCGAGCTGATTGTTTTGCTGGGCAAGAGTGGGAGTGGCAAAAGCACCCTGCTCAATCTCGTGAGCGGCATTGACATACCGGACACCGGCGCAATCTGGGTTGCCGGGCAGCGCCTTGATCAGTTGCGTGAGCGGGAGCGCACGCTCTTTCGTCGTCGCTCAATCGGCTTCGTGTTCCAGTTTTATAATCTTGCGCCTACGCTCACCGCGCTGGAGAATGTATTGCTGCCCCTTGAATTGAATGGTCAGCGCGGGACAACTGCACGCGCAGCAGCACTGGCAATGCTTGAAGCGGTTGGATTAGCTGACCGCGCCAATACCTATCCTGATCGCCTCAGTGGTGGCGAGCAGCAGCGGGTGGCAATTGCCCGCGCACTGGTTCATAACCCTGATCTCGTGCTGGCCGACGAGCCAACCGGTAATCTCGATAGTGATACTGGTGCGCAGGTACTCGATCTCCTCGACCAGCTTACCCGCCAGCAGGGCAAGACCCTGATCATGGTGACGCACAGCCGCGAGATGGTTGGTGTAGCCGACCGCGTCTTTCAGTTACGCAATGGTCAGATTCAGGAAGTGGCGTTGTCGGCAGTTTGATGAGCAGTCTGTCACCACAACTAGATGTGTATTCAGCCGGTCGCAATCTTATAGCTTTATGATATGCTCTGTGACCGGTGATGATATGATAGTAGAGTCATGTACTTGATGAAGAGGAGGTGTATTCAATATGATGCAAACTAATCACCATACAACCCCAAAGGCACCGCGCTGGATTACGACTGAGGCCGGTCAGTGGGCCTGGGCCACCAATGAAGAGTGGCGTCGCTTCGCTGATCGCGCCCTGAGCGTCAGTGAACGACAGCGCCTGCTGGCTGAAGCTGAACTCTTGCGAACTCAGAGTGTCTCCGTTGACCGCACCTGATGGTGTATGCCAGCGTGAAATGATTGTAGGAGGCAGCGTTGCCTCCTACCAGACCAAAGACGACTGACCGACAGACGCACTATTCCTCTGCCCGTACTCCCAGCACAACCCGACTTCCCCTCGGAATATAATCGCCGTTATTTAGGCCAACATACCCACCACTCGTTTCCCGTGCGGCACTCACCACTTGATTGGGGGCATAACTGTCAAAGTTGGGGAGTCGGTCGCGCCCCTGCACATCGACATAAACCAGAATGATACCCGGCGTATTGTTCAGAATGGCTTCAGCTTCTGCTCTACTCCGTCCGATAACGTCGGGGAAGCGCACCACATCACCCAGGCTTACATAAATTGTTACCTCGTCTCCTTGGGGAATGCGCAGATTTGCACTCGGCGATTGTCTGATCACAAATCCGGCATCAACAGTTTGACTGGGTTCTTCTACCACAGTCACCGTCAGACCGGCGGCTATTAATTGATTGCGAGCGATAGTGCTACGTGTACCTGTGACATCGGGAACTGATACCAGCAACGGCCCCAGGCTCACCGTATACGACAGTGGACTATTCGCCTCGACAATCGTACCGGGGGAAATGGTTTGGGTAATAACAATGCCCTGGGGTACATCGCGATTATATTCACCGGTTGGTGCCGGAATGAGCTGATTTTGTTCTAATAACGTGCGGGCTTCACCATCGCTGCGCCCCACAATGTCGGGGACAATGGCAGTGGCGACGATAGTTGGTGAAGGAGTTTCTGAAGGATTGGTACCGGTTGATGGTGTGACCGGGCGATTGGCATTACCGCTGAAAAGGTTATTCAACATCCCACTACTGACTACAAAGACAATCGCCAGTACGCCAACCAGGGTTAGCATACCTACCAGGAAGACACCACATCCGACGTTTTCCTGGCGCGGGGCGCGGGTGGTTGCCGGACGGGGGCTGGGAATTGGTGCCGGGCGTGCTGCTGTGACCTGCGTCGGGCGTTGTGGGCCGGGTGAGCGCGTCTGCACCTGAGCAGGCGGAGGTGCAATACCTGGGTTGACCACTGTCGCCTGTGATACCAACCGGTCATACGCCTGTAGTTCCTCGGCCAGTTCAAGTGCACTCTGTTGCCGTTGTGCCGGGTCTTTGGCTAATGCCCGCAGAATAATCGCTTCCAGGGCAGCCGGAATCTGCGGGTTGTAGCGACGTGGTGGTGGTGGTGGCTCACTGATATGCTTCATTGCCACTGCTACCGGGTTGTCACCGGTGAACGGGAGGCGTCCGGTAAGCATCTCGTACAGCACGACCCCCAAAGCGTAAATGTCCGATTGAGGTGTTGCTGCCCGACCCTGGGCTTGCTCTGGCGCAATATAATCAACCGTCCCCAGCGTCACCCCGGTTTCGGTCATGGCGGTCGAGAGCCGACTCTTGGCAACCCCAAAATCGGTGATGCGCACTTGCCCGTCGTCGGTGACGATAATATTTTGCGGTTTAATGTCACGATGGATCAATCCGGCGCGATGGGCAGCGTGCAGACCACGCGCAATCTGTTCGGCAATGCGCACCGCCCGGGGAATCGCAAACGGTGCTTCACGGTTGATCAGTTGTTTGAGCGTTGTGCCGGCAACGTATTCCATCACAATGTAATGTCGGTCACCATCCTGACCAACGTCGTAGACATCGACCAGGTTCGGATGACTGACCATCGCCGCTGCGTGTGCTTCGTGACGGAAACGCGCCATAAAATCGGGATCGGTCATGAGATGAGGATGCGGAATCTTTATCGCGACTGGGCGATTCAACCGGAGATCACGTCCCAGGTAGACGCGGGCCATGCCGCCTTCGCCCAGGAGCTGTTCGATTTGATAACGACCGTCAAGTAGTTGTGGTTGCATTGTTTTTGCAGAGAGTGATGCAATAATATCGCTGTTTGGTTACCATAGTTTAACAAAACGCGCCGGGTTGGCGAGAGGTGGATTGCCGGCATCGAGCAATGCTTCCAGTACAGCCAGATTGACTACATCATCACGGTTGTAGTCGAGTAAGGTTTGCAATGCCAGTTGATCGGCATATTGCTCGTATCGCTCCCACAAGCGCGGCGCATCACGACCGGTCAGGCCGGACGAAACACGGGTAATGCCGAGTTTTTCTTCTACTCCCTTCAGCCCACCACGTAATCCACGGCGCCGGCATTCGTGCAAGAGATCGCGATGGGCGAACTCAGCACGCAGGTCTGCCTGTAATTGCCGCTTGATTACCGGTAAATCGAAACTACTACCGTTGAAGGTCACAATAGTCGAAACAGCTTCGAGCGCCTCGTAGAGTGCGACATCACGGATGCCGCTACCAACCAACTGAATGACTCCCTTGTCGGGTCGGTAGATTCCGATCACGCTCATCGTGCCGCTATACGTTGTTTCAATATCAAGATAGGCACGCATGCCAGCTCCTGTTGCTCGTTATTCGCGTTCAATTATGGCACGCCCCCGGCAAAGCGTCAATTAAACACTATAATCGCCGTACTCTCGTCTTGCTTGTCGGACGTGTATTCACTTGTGCTATAGTAATCAACGATCTTGCACAAGCGTTTGTTTCCACGCAGGAGGAACAATGAGTCCTTTACCTCGCCGGATCGTGCTTGATACCGATCCAGGTATTGATGATGCCCTGGCAATCCTGCTCGCGCTGGCCTCGCCTGAGATTGAGCTGGCCGGTTTGAGTATTGTGCACGGCAATTGTACGCTGGCCGAGGCGGTAGCCAATGGTCTCTCGGTACTGGAACTGGGCGGCGGCCACCATATCCCGCTCTTTGTCGGCTGTGATCGACCGTTACTGCGACCCCTGACGACTGCGCACGACACACACGGGCAGCGTGGTTTGGGGTATGCGCAACTGCCACCGGCTCAACTCCAACCGGCCTCTGAACACGCGGTCGATTTTATCATTCGTACCGCGCTGGAAGCACCCGGAGAAGTGACACTGGTTGCAGTTGGCCCCCTGACTAATGTTGCTCTTGCGCTACGCAAAGAACCCCGGCTTGCTGGCGCGTTGCGTGAGATTGTCATGATGGGCGCAGCGTTGCGGGCCGATGGTAATGTGACGCCAAGGGCTGAATTTAACGTCTACGCTGATCCGCACGCTGCCCAGATCGTCTTCTCGGCGGGTGCCCCGTTGGTGATTATGCCGTGGGATATTACGCGCCTGGTGCGCCTCCACGAGAGTGAAGTCAATCGGTTGGCCCAGGCAGGAAAGCCGATTGGTCGCTTCATCGCCGATGCTACCCGGTTTTACATCGAGTTCCATCGTCGCTATTTTGGCTATGATGGCTGTGCAATTAACGATCCGGCTGCACTGGCGCTGGTCTTTCTGCCCGATCTGGCAACCTATGCCGATGTGCATGTGACGGTTGAGACCTGTAGCCCGTTAACGATGGGCTTTACGGTGGCTGATTTTATGCTGAGCGATGGTCGTCAGCCAAACGCGCGGGCAGTTGTAGAATTCGATACACCCCGTTTCCTGTCGCTCTTTGTTGAGCGAATGCAGATCCTCGAACAACGCCTGTATTCCTAGAGAGATACCCTGTCACGTGGGGCAGGTGAAGCCGTTGCCTGCATCTGCCCCCCAAATGTCAATCCTGAAAGGGCTGTTCGCCCAGGCTCTCGACAGATATGCCATTCAGGGCGTAAGGGAAGCCAGGCTTCCGTACCCACGTGTTTTCTAGCGGGCGCGATTGGCACACCGCAACTCCTGGCTCCTGTTTGTTGCCAGACGCCAACGCATAGTTTGGTAACGATGACCAATGTCTACCACCGGCACTAATGCGAACGATGCAGATGACGGCGAAGGGTCTCCACAAAGAAGGTAGCTGCCTCTAAACGCAATCTCATAGCGAGCAGCGCATAGATGAAGACCCCGGCACTGCCAGCCACAATCACCTGAACAAGGGGTGGTAATGGCTGGGTCAGGATTGCGATCCCACTGACTGCACCTGCCATCACGCCACTTGCCATGATTCCCTTGATCATTGCCTCTCCAAGCCGTAATCCATTCAGCGGTAGCGAGCGCTGCAACAACCACGCGGTGATAATTGCGTGACCGATCCACTGCGCGGAATTGCCCAGTACCAGGCCCAAAAATCCCAACGATGTCCATTCGGCAAGCGGTATGGTAACCACCAGATAGCATAGAATAGCCGCACCTTGAATCAGGTTGGGGGTCAGCGTATTCTTGCGAGCGTAGAACGCGAAGAGAAGCATCTGATCGATGGCCGCCGCCGGCAATCCGGGGAGATACGCCAGCAACGCCAGGGCGGTAATTGCTGTGTCTTGCGCTTGAAACGCTCCTCGCTCGAACAGAGCAGCCGTAATTGGTTGACTGAGTGCTGCCAGACCAGCAGTAGCGGGCAGGATTAAGAGCAACACAACCTTAAGCCCCATGGCCAGCGTCGCCCGAAAAGCATCTTCATCGCCGGCAGCACTTTGGCGCGAGAGGGTTGGCAACACCGCCAGTGCCACTGCCGACGCTACCAGTCCCAGCGGAAACTGGATGAGCGTTGTGGCAAAGCGCATGGTTGAGATTGCGGCGGGAAATCCTGATGCCAGCCAGCGATCAATCGTTACCCCGATTAGTGAAAACCCGATCCCAAGTGTGACCGGGGCGTAGAGGCGTAGAATACGGCGAACTGCCGGATGGTGCAGATCGAAGCGCGGGCGGATGTACGCCCTGCGCAATCCCGGCAATTGAATGATCAATTGTGCCGCAGCACCGATGAGGGTGCCCGCCGCGAGGCTCTTCACCCCAACATGCGGGGCCAGGGTAACAATGCCGACGATCATGCCGGCGTTGAAGGCTGCTGCGACAAATGCCGGCAACAGAAACTGCCGTTGGGCATGTAAGATTGCCGTTACAATGCCCGAAATACCCATCAACGTCACGGCTGGAAGCAGCCAGCCAACCAGTGCTACCGCTTCAGCCTGCAATGCAGACTCGGTTGGTCGGGTCAGCAGGGCTATTGCCAGTGGTGCCTGCCAGGCCAGTATTGCACTGGCAATCACCAGCACCGTGCAGGCCAGTGTGATGACCGTCGAGACGACATGCCAGAACTCATCACGATCACGTTCGGCATACTCACTGAATACCGGCACCAGGGCAGCACTCACTGCACCGCTGATGAGTAATTCATAAAGTGCGTTTGGGATTGTCCAGGCCAGGGTGAAGGCATCAACTGCCAGTCCACGGCTGAAGTAGGCGGCGATGATCGGTTCGCGCACCAGGCCAAGGAGACGGCTGGCAATATTGCCCAGGCTAATGAGCAACGCTGCCAGCGCGATACTGCGGAATACGCCGCCCGTTGTCGAGGTTTCGGTCACAAGCGTGAGCTATTCGCCACCGGCGGTTGATACTGCTTCGCCGGTGAATTGCGAAACGATACGACGGAGAGCTTGTGGTTGAACGCTAAACGTTGCGCCACCACTCAGCTCGACAATCGATGAAGAGTCGATAGCATAGCGCAGAATATCCTCGCTATCAATCGTGCGCGCGAAACTTGCCAGTTCCAGCATCATGCGATAGTTAATATCGGTAAGTACATAACCACGCAGCGCACCGGTATAATCGTCAAGACTGGTGAGCTGTTGTAAGAGGCCGCGATCACGAATACGCTGGAAAATTGCCATCAGTACCTGCTGCTGGCGCTGATTACGACCGAAATCACTATCGGCATGGCGCGTGCGCGCATAAATGAGTGCACGTTCGCTGTCCATCCACTGGCGTCCGGCAGCAAAAGAGACTTCTATCGTTCGATAGTCGTCTGTTGGGTAGGCTGGATCATAGATGGCGTGCGGCACATCGACCTCTATTCCGCCGATAAGGTCGATGATCTTCTTAAAACCTTCAAAATTGATCAGGACAAAGTAATCAATTGGGATACCTAGTAGTTTGCTCACCGTTGATTTGGCCAGCGCTGCACCACCACCTGGCCCAAAGCGATTCTCGCCGATAGCGTAAGCGGCGTTAATTCGGCCTTCGCCACCGGTAGGGTACTTCACCCAGAGATCGCGGGGAATAGACAGCATACTGACCTGTCCGGTATCACGGGCAATATGGACAACGACAATCGCATCGGTACGGGTTGGTCCAGCCTCTTCAGGGCGTGCGTCCGTCCCTAGTAAGAGAATATTGAGTTCTGAACGGCTGAGTCGGATCGCTTCGGCGGTTGCGGTGGCAGCCGGTGAATTGTCTGTCGCCGGAGGGGGGACCGTCGGTTGAATGACCGGTGTCGCTGGTGGAGGACCATATATCTCTTCTGATACAACAGGGGGTGCCGTTGGGTCAGTGATAACTTCATCTGGTATAGTTGCCGGGGTGACGATCATTGCGTCAATATCAACCAGCGCCTGACGCCATTCAAATCCGATGCGCAGCATCATGGCTACGGCAATCACACTGATGATAAAGACGGCGCCAGCAACTACGCGCCTGTATACAATCAACATAACCTCCAGCTCCGCATTTCAGATACCCTTTTCCGTCTGTGCGACGCAATAATGGCAACCTTTGTTGCAATTATCGTCGTACAGCCTCACGATCGGGCGTGGATCGGCTCAGGCATCTTTGCTGTCATATTGTACACTGCCTGTTACTATACCATATCATTATTAGCACGTGAATACCGCTTGCAATGATGGCTGGATGAAAAATCACTGATGACCGGTAAAACTGGCTCGAATTGGTCGTTTATACCTCATTGTGTGAGCGGTCATCGACCAAACCAACGTCACCACTCTCGATGCGACGCAGTGTGCCATCTGGTTCACGAACAATGAGTGAACCGTTGTGTTCTACGTCAATTGCTGTGCCGTACACCAGATCGTTGCCGCTATGGATGTGTACCGCTTGTCCCAATGTGATCAGCCGGTTACGCCAGGTCTGCCACAACTGATCGCTTTCACCGCTGTACAGTCGCCGTAACCAGTAATCGTAGCGGCGCATCAGCACGTGCAGAAAGTGCAGGCGGTCGATAGTAGTTTCAGCAGCGATGGCTAGCGCCGTCGCCGGATAGCGCGTGAGCTGTGGATCGGGTGCCGCATTGATGTTAATACCACAACCGATAATTGCCCATACCAGGCTGTTCTTGTCCCAGCCACCCTCTAGCAAAATGCCTGCCGTCTTTGCCCAACCGGTTGACGTTTTCACCAGAACGTCGTTGGGCCACTTCAAGCCGGCTTGTAAAGGTGTCTCTTGCTCGATAGTTTCCACGAGAGCGACGGTTGCGAGCCAGATTAGAGTTGTCGGCAGGGTGGTGGCAACTGCTGGAGGGTGCAGGCCGAGCGAGAAGAGCAGAGCACTGCCGGGCGGGGCTACCCAGCGTCGTCCGAGGCGGCCACGACCGGCAGTCTGTTCGTCGGCAACGATTAACACCGGTAACGCATCAGGTGGTAGTGTTTGCACTGCTTCACGGGCCAGATCCATGGTTGAACCAACTCGATCATAACAATAGATTGTCATCGGAGCCAGCGCGCCCGGCTCTAGTCCGGCGCGAATTGCAACAGGATCAATCATACCCTATCTCCATCGCACGATACATACCTGAGTTGACGTGACAACATGGCAGGTAGTGTTGTCGGAAATGAAAAATCACTAAAAATCCATCAAATGGTATGGACGCGGTAACAATTTTTCGTTATACTACTCACTACTGAAACTATGCACTTGCGCTTGCGGGTGCTGGCCCATTTCGCAGCGGAAAGGATGCGCGTATGACCACTCTATTACTACTGGCGGTATTCGTTCTCATAGCCGGTGGATTGTTAGTATCGCTGCGTCGGGTGCAGCCCGATCCGGTCCGTGTTCGAATCCGTGATCGCTATCCGTTGCACCGTCCGCGCCGTTAAACGCGCTCTATTATATAGCAGCCACGTGTGCCGCGCCTGCCCTTCGCTGTAAGGGTAGGCGCGTTTGTCTTACGAGGAACTTTTTTCTCCCTGATCACGTCTCTAACAGTGATGTCGGTTTTGCCTTACTACATGGAGGATACCGCATGCGAGGATTGCGTGCGTGGGCAGGGTGGTTGATACTTCTCGGCGTCTTCTGCATCGGATTTGGTACGTGGTTGCCGCATTCCGTAGCAGCACAAGCATCCGATATAACACTGGTTGTACGTCCGGCCTTTCAAGGTATGGTTCGTCCAGGGGTCTGGTTGCCGGTGACAGTTGAGGTGACGAACAACGGCGTTGATCGCACGGCTGAGATCGTTGTCGGAACAGCAAATGGCCCCTTTCAGAGTACGTTTGTCGAGTTACCTGGTGGCGGGCGTAAGGGGGTGATATTATATGCCTTCATCTACGGTGCGCCTCGTCAACTTGGTGTGCGTGTGTTAGTCAATGGTACTGAGGTAACGACAGCCTCAACACGTTTACAGCCGGTGACAGAAGGGCTTCTGGTTGGTGTGATTGGTGAGCGTGAATTGCGCTTACCTGCACAACTGGCTGACGGTATCAGAGTGACGAGTGTGCCTGTATCGTTGGCCGATCTACCGCCAGAGGGTCTGGGCCTATCACCATTTGATGCGCTGATTATCACCGATGTCGCGGCAAATGAGATAACACCCGATCAGCAACGTGCGTTACAATCCTGGGTGCAGCGTGGGGGTACACTCCTTGTGAATGGTGACGTTGGGATTGCGCGTACCCTGTCTAGCTTGCCTCGCGATCTGATCCCGGCTACGACGGGTGCGCTGGCTGCACCGCTTACTGATCCACCGGTAACACCGGTGACTCTGACACCATCTGCCAGCGCACCCGACGTGTATCCAATCACCCTGCCGCTGACGTCAACGCCGTTGCCACTGGCTTATGGCAAGCGTTTCGGTAATGGTCAAACAGTCGTACTCACGTTTGATCTCGCAGCCCCTGAAGTGGTGAACTGGAGTGGCTGGCGTGAGTTGTGGCAGGCATTACTACCACCACCTTCATTCATTCCGTCAGGCCTTGGGTTCGGCGCAAAGCTTTACTCGACCTATGTCGAAGAGAATCTGGCCAGCGCGTTAACCACGCTGCCGGCGCTCGATTTACCTTCTCTGAACCTGATCGGGATTTTGCTCACCTGCTATCTGGTGATGGTAGGACCGGTAACATATCTCGTTCTACGGCGATTGGATCGGCTGGCGTGGGGTTGGGTGGTTGTTCCGGTGTTGACAGGCATCTTTGCCGCGGGTGCGTATGGCATCGGTTACGAATTGCGTGGTGGTGAAGTGATAGTTAGCCAGATTACGCTGATTGACGCTAATACCCCAACGTCAGCACACGAACGGTCATTTATCGGTATTTTTTCGCCAGATCGGTATGCCTATCGCTTGCAGGCGACCGAGAGTGTGACAATGGTACGACCGGTGTCGGTACAAGGGCCATGGAGTTCACCGCCATTAACGAATGGTGCTTATGTGCAGGGGTCTGATGATAATCTGGTCGTTGAGAACCTGGAAATATCACAATGGTCAATGCAAGCGATTGCTTCTGATCGCGTGATTAGTGCACCTCTCATTACCGCCCAGATCACCGTGAACGGTGATACAGTGCAGGGCGAAGTTACGAATCGCAGCGAACGAACACTCGAAGATGTTGTTCTGGCCTACGGTGAACAGATTGCGCTGATCAATGCACTGGCTCCCGGTGAACAGCGCTCGGCTACGCTCGAACGGCCTAGTCATGCCTTCGATGGCATCTCGCTAAGCTATCTTATCTATGGCCCACAATTTGAAGCGATGAGCAGAGTCGCGCAACCGGTGTCGCCAACGCTCCAACTGCGCAGCCGCATCATCGATTCCCTCTACGGCTATGGCTCGATCACTCGTGGCGCACAGCCTTTGCTGCTGGCCTGGTATCAGGATACTGAAACATCCTTGATCCCGGTTGACCGACGGGCTACAATGCAGCACCTGACGCTGGTACGTGGAGCAGTACGATTGCAAGTAACCGATGAAGTAAAGCTAACCAGCAACGGCTTTATTGGTTCGTTTGAACAAACTGCCGGCACCAACAGCCCCTGCTATAATGGAAATCTGCTCGGTATTGCCCCTGACCTGCAACCAACGATCATGCGTTTTACCCTCCCAGCCGATCTGATCGGTTTACAACCTAGCGTCCTGCTGATCAACCTGCGCTCCGATTCGTTTTGGAGCGGTGAGATTGAGGTGTACGATTGGATAACCGGGAGCTGGACACCGATTCCAACCGATGCCTTTCAGAGTGTGGCCCTTGATATACCGCAACCCGATCGCTTCTTGAGCAGTCAGGGAGTCATCCGGTTACGTCTGAAAAATCGCGATTTCCAGAACTTTACCTGTGTCTACGCCGATCCTGTAGTGCGAGGGCGCTTACCATGACGTTGGCGATAGAGACCATCAATCTGACGCACCGTTATAAGAAGTTTGTCGCTCTGGATCACCTTAATTTGCAGGTGAGTCAGGGAAGTATTTACGGTTTCATCGGCCCAAATGGCGCAGGTAAAACGACGACCCTGCGCTTGCTGGCCGGATTGCTCACGCCGACCAGTGGAGAGATTCGCCTGTTGGGTGAGCGATTGACAACGCGCTCAGCTCAACGATTAGTAGGCTATATGCCCGATTTTTTTGGTGTGTACGATGATCTGCGTGTATGGGAATACCTCGATTTCTTTGCCCGCTGCTACGGGTTGCGTGGGACGCGTCTCCGCCAGGTAGTTGGCGAGCTGCTCGATCTGGTTGATCTGAGCGCCAAACGAGATGCCTTCGTGCAGACCCTTTCGCGTGGTATGCAGCAACGTCTCTGCCTGGCCCACGCGCTGGTACACGATCCGCCTAT
The DNA here is from genome assembly GCF_034434295.1 of Chloroflexus sp. Taxonomy (GTDB): domain Bacteria; phylum Chloroflexota; class Chloroflexia; order Chloroflexales; family Chloroflexaceae; genus Chloroflexus. The sequence goes on along the minus strand of NZ_DAOTZQ010000039.1, from coordinate 20,026 downwards.
CCTGCTCCTGGATGAGCCGGCCAGTGGTCTCGATCCGCGGGCGCGGGTTGAGTTGCGTGAGTTGTTGCGAACTCTGCGTGATATGGGTAAAACCATTATGCTCAGCTCGCATATTTTGAGTGAACTGGCCGAGGTGTGTGATGCGATTGGCATTATCGATCATGGCCGTATGATCATCAGTGGGTCGCTGGCCGAAGTACAGCAGCAGTTGGTCACCGGATCACGCATTCGTCTCCGCATTGTGCATGAGCGTGACCTGATCAGTGCTGTATCGTTCTTACAACAGCAACCGCTGGTACAGGCGATCAGCACTGTCCCAGCCGATCCGCGGTCACTTACTATCGAACTGACGCAAACAGTGGACGAAGAGCAGTGTGCCGGTCTGCTTGCCGGCCTGGTGCATGCTGGCGTTGCAATCAGTGAATTTAGTGCGCGCAGTGAGAGCCTCGAAGAGTTTTTCTTACGGCTGACGATGACCGATGCGCGCTAGTTGGCGGTTGATCTTAGCACACTGCCGATTTGTGGGGAAGGCGTGACACTCCTCTGAGCCGGTAAGGTTTCGCAGACAGGCGTTTCATAGTGGCAATACCACACCAGGGACAGAATATGACGACACAGATTCGCAGGCCATTGCTCAACCCAATTCTGGTGCGCGAAGCCCGCACCAGAATGCGCGGTGCGCGACCATACCTGATCCTGACGCTCTTTCTCTTGCTGCTGATACTTACCACCTTTGGTATCTATCAGTATATGGTGCTTCAGGCGCGCACGGGAATGGTTGTGCTCAGTTCACACATCGGGCAGGCTTTGTTTAAGGGATTGGCCTTCACTGAAATGTTCTTTATCGTCCTGGTCGCCCCGATCCTGACGAGCGGGGCAATCAGCAGCGAACGAGAGCGTCTGACTTACGATATGTTGCTGGCAACACCTTTGCGGCCAGGGCAATTGTTAGCGGGAAAGTTAATCGGCGCCCTAAGCTATTTGTTGCTCTTAATTGTTGCGTCGATCCCGATCTTCAGCACTGTCTTGATCTTTGGCGGGGTTGAATTAAGAATGCTTGCCCTTACCGTGCTGCTGCTTGGTGGTGCTGCACTCTTCTTCGGCACAATCGGTCTATTTAGTTCGGCCTTGTTTGGACGAACAACACCGGCAACGATCCTGAGCTATGGCATTGTACTGGTGATTTGCGGTATTCCCTTGCTAATCGCCTCTGTCTGGCCACAATTCAGTAACCCGCAGGGACAGAGTCCACCACCATGGTTACTCTACCTCAATCCGTTCAGTGCTATCGTTGCCGTGACTACAGTTGCGCCGAACGTATCTCAGCCCGATCTTCCGTTATTCAGTGTCAATGATCCATTTATGATCGTGCCGTTTTTGTCACAGTTCAGCATTGGCATCCTTCGTTACACGCCGGAAGGCTCAGTCGTCATGCCGGTCTACCGGGCAACATTGCTGGGCTTTGGTTTAGGCACCTTCATTCTGCTCTGGCTTAGTTCGCATCTGGCGCTCCCGGTACGGCGATGGCGACCACGCTGGAGCGATCTGGGCTTTATCGCTGTAATTGGGGCAATGATTCTGCTGATGTGGGTGACTATCGAGTGGTGGTGGATCATCCCACCGGTCGATCCCTGGCTGATGCCCGTAGAACCGATGCCGATTGATGTGCCAAAGGCGCCGTGAAGTGTACTATGCAGTATGGAACGACGGCAGCGGGACGAAGAACAGCCTATCCTGCTCCCAACCCGTTGGTATAGCAGAGAGTTGCTTCGGTCGTGTAATCATTCGCTGAATTGGTTCGTTGCACGCTTGTCATAGGCGTGTCGCATCGTTTGGAATGTGGCAGCACGCTGCCGCCCCAGCCGTGCTTCATGACGGGTGCGTGTCACACTGTTCATCCTGCCGCTCAGGGGGATGATGTGTGTGATCGTCACGATGATGTCGTCTATCAGTAATTTGAGATAACTTCTAAATCCTGCTCAACAATGTGCATCGTTCAGGTGTGATCCTCGTGCTGAAGCGTTGCCAGGTGTGCTATCGGCGAGTCGCTGATGGATCGTCGGCGGTGCGGCAGCAGGGGCGACGCATGCGTCGCCTCTACTGGTCTCCTGTGGTGTATTGTTCAGGTGCTGCATTAGGGTGATAGCTGGTTGGTGTGTCCCGACTGCTATGTTACCAGATGAGAAATATCCTGTCATGTGAAGTGCGGAAGCCATGCGCTGCCGCACTCACCGTGATCCATATCCAGGTGCTTGTCACACGGTTACTCTTCGCAATGGTACAACATGCGTTCACGTCACGATCATCTGACCAGGCAGCACGGGATAACTGCTAAAGCGTGGAATCCTGCCTGTACATATCGTCCAACAGCATTAGCTGACAATGCGTACCCGATGCATTGGTCATATCATCTGTGCTTAGGAGAACAAAAAATCGGGGTGATGACAGGTATAAGCATGCCTGTCATCACCCTCTTGTCTGGCATACGGTGGATGTATCGCATCCCGCTCAAGCAACAGCAGTATCAGTCACTGATCTGTATATCAAACACTGGTAGCGTACTATACCAGGCTGCGCAACACCCCGATCACCCGTCCCCGGATACGAACATTATCGGGCGTCGTATAGATAGGTTGCATCGTGGAGTTGGCCGGTTGCAGGCGAACGCGACCATCTTCAAGGTAGAACTTCTTGAGCGTCACCGCATTTTCGTCAATCAACCAGGCCGCCACCATCTGCCCGTTCTCGGCTGTCTCTTGCTGGCGGAGCAGGACAATGTCGCCGTCATCAATCAGGGCGTCGATCATTGATTGCCCACGTACCTTCAATGCGTACACATTGTTCAATCGCTCTGGGGGAACAACATCGGCTGGAACAACCACTTGCTCTGCTCGATTGATATCGATCTCTTCTGGATCGGGGAGCGGTGAACCGGCAGTAATCGTACCTAACAATGGTACCCTCCCAATATCATTTCTCAAAAGTGCCGGTACCATCCCCGGTAGACTGATACCACGCGAGATTTTATCGTTACGTACAATCTTGCCGAGCTTCTCCAGAACATCTAAATTGTAGGAGACAACTGAAGTCGATGAGATGTGCAGATCGCGCTGGATGTCGCGGATTGACGGCGAAATACCACGCTCTTTGATGAAACGAACAATGTATTGATAGATTTCCGCCTGTCGATCAGACATCTCGTGCCTTCTCATGGCCGCTTTCCTTTCGTTGGCCGCGACCTTGATGGGCTGCGGCGAAAAAATTAGAACTTATGTAGCAATTATAGCTAACGAACACTTGTTTTGTCAAGTACGTTTGTTCAAGTTTTTGTCTGCTACACTTGACGTTATACCATCTGTGAAAGCGTATCCTGCCTGTCATCATTTCATCGTATCATTGGCAAGGTTGATTTCTGGCAAGCGCAAGGTCGGCCTGGAGTATAATGGCAGCCATGAGAACATCAACGGTTGCAGCACAAGATCGATTGGCAGCGCAGCGACGTACCTTACGGATTGCGTGGCTGACGCTTTTCGTCTTTTTTGGTTTGTTCCTTGCTTTGACTTCGTGGGTGGTGTGGAATATCCGTCAGTGGTATCTGACGGCGACCGATGTACAGACCGCGGTTCTGGTCGTGCGTGGCTCCAATGAAAGCATCGTCTGGCAGCCGGCCGGTCGCACCATTTTTCAGGGGGTGCGCGACCAGCAACCTTTGAGTGAGGGGGAAGCGGTGCGTACCCTGCCCAATGCCGGCTACGGGCAGGTGGCCTCGTTACGCCTGTTCGAGGGTAGTCAACTTGATCTATGGGCCGGCACCGAACTACGGCTGACAACGCTGCGCACGACGCGCTGGCATAGTGGCACGTTACAGGTTGCGCTCGAACAGACGAATGGGTATGTGCGCTACGATGTGCGCGGCGATCAACCGTTTCAAAATGTGTTCTTCACCGTCACTGTAGGCGATGCCCAGGTCAAATTATTACCCGGTGGTAGTTATAGCATTAATCTCTATCCACCCGAACGTCGAGTGATACGGAGTGATGGCCGTCCGGCATTGATAGCCGATGTTGCTGTGCGCAGCGGGAGTGCTATCGTTACCGGTGTGGTTGGTCAACCTGTACGGCTGGCTGCCGGACAGCGGATCGAAGTCGATCCGGCAGGTATTCCAGGATTACCGATACCGGCACGCTGGGAGCTTATTCGCGATGGCGGTTTTTCCCGTTTTTCTGAGGTTGAGTATAACAATACCACGCGCACCGATGACCCGACCTTGCCACGTTCAACCACCTGGCAGGTTTCAGGCACACCGAGTCTGCCCTTGCCTGAACGCGGTTTCTTCCGGCTGGCGCAGATTTGTCGGCCTCCCAACGATACGCTGGTTTGTTCCCTCGAAGACTGGCGTACCGCGGCGTGGTTCTATCGGGTTGGCGGGCAGACCAAAGGCTTTGTCACCAGTATTCGCCAACCACTCGGTGTACAAGGGGGTGGGGTCGATGTGTCCGAGTTTCGTTCTCTGGTCTTTTCACTGTGGGCACGGGTGGATTATCAATCATTACCGGCAGCGGGTGATCGCGGCACCGAATGTCCGGTAATGATCCGTATCGTTGCCCGCCATAGCAGTCCAGCCGATCCCGATGAGGAGCGTGTGATCTGCATGTACACGGCTGCCAGTGATGATGCGTTGCGGGTACGTGCCGATGGGGTTTTTTACCTGCGCGTCGAACCATCGACCTGGACCCGGTTCCGAGTCGATTTGCGTGATGAGAACTGGTTGCCCGATTATCGTTATCTGCGCAGTGTTGAGATCTACGCCAATGGCCATGATTACGACGCACGGGTGGCCGAGGTGTCATTGGTCGGAACGCAATAGGTTGCCTTATGCTGTATCACGGGATCGATCTGGTAGAGGTGGCGCGTATCCGGCGTGCAGTTATGCGCTACGGTCAGCGGTTTGTGCAGCGCGTGTATACCGCGACCGAACAGGCTGACTGTCTCGTCGCTTCGGGCGATGTTCGCTACGAAGCACTGGCAGCACGTTGGGCAGCGAAAGAGGCATGTGCCAAAGCCCTGGGTATCGGGCTGCGTGGTCTTGGGGCACTGGCAGTCGCTGATCGCCCGCGCGCCGGCTTTCACGAGATCGAAGTGGTACGTGACAACGATGGTCGTCCTGTATTACGTTTATCAGGGTTTGCCGCCGGGCAAGCCGCAGCTTTGGGAATTCGTGCCTGGGCTGTGAGTTTGTCTCATACCGGTGAACTGGCCCTTGCCAGTGTTGTGGCATGGGCGGAGTAGCTGATGTCTATGGAGAAATTACCATTTGTAGTAACTGCCGGTCAGATGCGGGCTGCGGAAGAGGCTGCGGTTGCGCATGGTACGACCTGGGCGGCTTTAATGGAGCAGGCCGGGGCCGGTGTGGCCGACGCAGTTCTGCACTACGCTGCACCATTAGCCAATCGACAGGTGTTGGTGTTGGTTGGCCCAGGTAACAATGGCGGTGATGCGCTGGTCGCTGCCCGTCATCTGGCCGATGCCGGTGCGCTGGTCACCCTTTACGTCTGGCGCCGTAGTGGGGTTGATACCAACCTGCAAGCCTGTCGTGAGCGAGCCATCTCTGAGCTATTCGCCGCAACTGATGGTGATGGTTCGCTCCTCGTGCAGACTCTCAGTAAGGCAGTTCTGGTAATTGATGGGTTGTTGGGTACCGGCGCCCGACCACCGACTGCTGACCTGGCAACTATCATTCAGGCTGTGAATGCCGAACGTGCTCAACGATCTGATCTGCGAGTGGTAGCTATTGATCTTCCCAGTGGCGTTGGTGCCGATGACGGTCAGGTACCCACCGTAGCCATTCGTGCCGATCTGACCGTTGCGACCGGTTTGATCAAGCGGGGATTACTGCTCTGGCCCGGTCGTGGCTATGCAGGAGAGATTGTGGTAGCCCCCATCGGCCTGTCATCATTAGATGGAGTATTAACAATGAGCGAATTGTTGACTGCCAGCCAGGCACGTACATTGTTGCCACCCCGCCCGGCTGATGCTCATAAAGGTGTTTTCGGTAAAGTACTGGTGGTTGCCGGCTCGATCAATTACCCTGGTGCAGCCGTACTGGCGTGTGCCGGTGCCCAACGCTCCGGTGCCGGTCTGGTCACCCTTGCCACTGGCCGCACAGTCTTGTCGCTGGCTACGCTACCCCCAGAGGTGACATTGTTACCGGTTGCCGAAGGTGACTGGGGTGCAATCGGCCCTGCCGCCGTTGACGATCTGGCCGAGCATCTGTCAGCCTATCAGGCACTACTGCTTGGGCCGGGATTGGGTCAGGCAGAGGCAACCCGCAAACTGGTACTGCGTCTCTTTGGTCTCGATCACACGCGAAGTCGGACTCGTGTCGGCTTTGTTGCCGTCGGTGAACCACGTACCAATCAGCCCCAGCAAACAGTGGCTTTACCACCTACAGTCATCGATGCCGATGGCCTGAATATTCTTGCCACTGCCCCAAACTGGTTCGAGCGGTTATCGTCCGAACGTTGCGTGCTTACCCCGCACCCCGGCGAAATGCGTCGTCTGCTTGGCGTAAGTGAATTACCTGCTGATCGGGTTGCGACGGCGGCTGAAGCTGCGCAACGCTGGCGACAGACGGTCGTCCTGAAGGGTGCAACCACAGTCATTGCTGCCCCAGATGGCCGCACGCTGATTTTTGATGGGGCGAATCCGGCTCTGGCGACAGCCGGTTCGGGTGATGTCTTGGCCGGTGTGATTGCCGGCTTGATTGCCCAGGGGTGTCTGCCATTCGCTGCCGCGGCGCTGGGTGTCTACCTGCACGGTGCCGCCGGGGCCAGAGCGCGTATGGCCTTTGGTGATGCCGGCGTTGTTGCCGGTGATTTGTTGCCGCTGTTGCCATCAGTCATGCAAGAGTTGCGCACCGGCTGATTTGCCGGGCCAGGACGTAGAAAGGATGCCTGCCATGCGTATGGTAGAAATTATTGCCGCGAAACGGGATGGCCGTGCATTGACCACTGAAGAGATTGAATGGGTGGTCGCGAACTATGCAGCCGGTGCGATTCCCGATTATCAGATGGCTGCCCTGGCAATGGCTATCGTGTTGCGCGGGATGGATGATCGCGAAACGGCTGATCTGACCATCGCTATGGCTCGCAGCGGCGATATGCTCGATCTCCACGATATTGCCCCGCTGACGGTTGACAAGCATTCAACCGGTGGTGTCGGTGACAAAACGACCCTGGTACTGGCACCGCTGGTCGCTGCCGTTGGCCTGCCGGTGGCAAAAATGAGTGGTAGGGGTCTCGGTTTTAGTGGTGGCACAATTGATAAACTGGAGAGCATTCGTGGTTTTCGCACCAATCTCAGTGCCGAGGAGTTTCGGCGAGCGGTGCGTGAACTGGGGCTAGTGGTGGCTGCCCAGAGCGGCGATCTGGCACCGGCTGACAAAAAACTCTATGCCCTCCGCGATGTCACTGCCACCGTCGAGTCAATTCCACTGATCGCGGCCAGTGTGATGAGCAAGAAGCTGGCAGCGGGTGCTGATTGTATCGTGCTCGATGTAAAATATGGGCGTGGCGCTTTCATGCAGACACTCGCCGATGCCCGTCGTCTGGCCCAAACGATGGTGGCAATCGGCCAGCATGCAGGGCGTAAAGTTGCTGCAGTGCTGAGCAGCATGCAACAGCCGCTCGGTTTTGCGGTCGGTAATGCGCTGGAAGTGCGGGAAGCTATCGCAGCTCTGCGCGGTTCCGGGCCGTCTGATCTGGTTGAGCTGTGCCTTGTGTTGGGGAGTGAATTGGTGCGCATGGCCGGCTTACGCAACGATAGTGATGCCGCACGTGCGTTGTTGAGCGAGGCATTGCAGTCGGGTGCAGCGTGGGAAAAGTTTCGGGCCATGGTCATCAATCAGGGTGGCGATCCAGATGTGATTGATCATCCTGAACACCTGCCAGTCGCCCCCGTGCAGGTCGATCTCCCGGCACCACGGGCAGGTTTTGTGACGGCGATTGATGGTCAGGCATTGGGTTTAGCGGTCAATACGCTGGGTGGCGGACGTTCACGCAAAGACGATACAATTGACCATACAGTAGGATTGGTGTTGCGGGCAAAGGTTGGTGACGCTGTTGATGCTGGTGCGCCACTGCTCACCATCCACGCTGCACGTGAAGCTGATGTCGATCATGTTGCCGAACGGCTTCAGTATGCCTATACTATTCATGATACGCCACCACCGCCATTGCCCTTAGTTGAAGAGATTATTCGCTAACACCGAGTGACCAGGAAATAGAGGTTGCTATGCCAATCTACGAGTATCTCTGTCCAGCATGTAACGGCCAGTTTCAAAAACTGGTACGTGGATTCAGTGACCCTCCCGGCCTGGCCTGTCCACGCTGCGGCAACACGGGGGTGCGTCGTGCAATCTCGCGCTTTGCAACCCTCAAATCAGAGGAAGATCGCCTCGAATCGCTTGCCGATCCTTCAACGTTCATGGGGCTTGACGAAAACGACCCCCGCTCGATTGCGCGCTGGGCCAAGCGGCTAGGCAAGGAGCTGGGTGAAGATGCCGGTGAGGACTGGGACGAGATGGTTGATCAGATGCTCGAAGAAGAACTGAGCGGTAAGAAAGATGATGAGAGCAGCTCAACCGGGAAGCCGGATGATTTGGGTTGGGCCTGATCAGGGTCGGGGCGGTTCATCTATCCGTTGCAATTCGTCACGTTGTAACACTCAGGCTACCTTTAGGGTAGCTTGCACATGCTAATTGATACACGCACGACGAATTTGCATAAAAGATAATTTAACGCTATCATAATACAAAATCGCTTCTACAACGAACGGTCGAGTATGCGCATTCTCTTCTACACCGGTAAGGGCGGCGTTGGCAAAACCAGTATTGCAGCGGCTAGTGCCCTCCGCTGCGCTCAGCTCGGTTATCGAACCATCGTGCTCTCGACCGATGCGGCCCACTCTCTGGGTGACTCGCTCGGTGTTGATCTGCGGGCAGAACCGCTTCAGGTTGCCCCCAATCTGTGGGCACAAGAGATCAATGCCTTGCACGAACTTGAATCGAGCTGGGGTACAGTTTCACGCTATCTGGCCGATCTGCTGGCCTGGCAGGGTGTTGAGACCATCGCCCAGGGTGAGTTGTCGGTTATTCCCGGCACCGAAGAACTCTTCAGCTTGCTCCAGATCAAACGTCACTACGATGAAGGTAAGTACGATGTGATTGTCGTGGATGCGGCCCCTACCGGCGAGACGTTGCGCCTGCTGTCGCTCCCAGATGTGATGCGCTGGTGGATCGCCCGCCTCTTCCCGATTGCCCGTGCTCTGTTGCGCGTGGTACGACCGGTAGCGCGCCGGGTCACCGATATGCCAATTGCCGATGATGATGTGCTGGCCTCTGCTCAGCAAGCGATTGATGCCTTGATCGATGTGCGCCAATTGCTAACCAATCAGCAGATTTGCACCGCTCGCATCGTCATGAACCTCGAAAAGATGGTAATTCGGGAAGCGCAACGGTCGTTGACCTACCTCAGTCTGTTTGGCTACGCGGTCGATGCCATTATTGTAAACCGGATTTTACCCCCTGAGGTTGATGCTCACTTCGCGCAGTGGCGGGCAATGCAGCAGCAGTACGCGCCGATGGTCGAAGAGATGTTTGAGCCGCTGCCCATCCTGCGTGCCCCCCACTTTTCGCAAGAGATCGTTGGTACCGAACTGCTGTCGCAGTTGGCCGACCATCTCTTTGCCGACCGTGATCCGACAGCCTTCCTGTATCAAGGGCCAACCCAGCGCGTGGAGAAGACTGCCTACGGCTATGATTTGATCGTGCCTTTGCCCTTTGCCGCTGAAGATCAGGTTCATCTGGCCCAAAGCGATGATGAGCTACTGATCTCGGTTGGCTGGCACCGTCATCGGATTGTACTTCCACAATCACTGGCCCGTTTGCGGGCCCAAGATGCTTTCTTTGAGGACTCATCCCTCCGCGTTGTCTTCCGGCGGGATGTGGCTGCCTGATGCGCATGACCACTAAAGGTTACGCCCGTCTTTCATGCCCAGTTGCCCGCCTTCAGGCGATATGGTATACTAGCGCGTAGTGCGCCGATAGGCGCAATTTCGTGTGTAGTGTTGGGAAGAGGAATTGCCATGGCCAGCAAAAAGGGAAACCGCATCGTGATCAAGCTGAAGAGCACTGAGAGCGGTCATACCTATACCACCGAGAAGAACCGCCGCAACGATCCGAGCCGTCTCGAGTTGCGCAAGTACGATCCGATTGTTCGCCGCCACGTGCTCTATCGTGAGACGAAGTAAGTCGAGAGGCCGGGAGCGATATAACCGCTCCCGGTGTTTTTCTTTGCGTCAGTTGTACCTCCTGCGGTTTGCTAAGGTACGTCTTCGCCACACCTGACCTGAAATCTGTTCTCTCATGACTCGCCTGTTCCGCACAATACTTCTGGCTGCGTTTGAAGCAACGGTTGTCGGGTTGCCGTTCCTGACACTGACGACCATTGCCTTGTCGTGGCCGGGGCTATTCAGCGCCGTCGTGCTGGGACGGGTGGCTGATGAGATCGGGAGCCGTCTGCGCTGGCCGTTTAATCGCTCGCTGCTCATGCTGGCACCAATAGTCGCGGCAGCCTGGCTGAGTTGGTTGACGTTCGACCTCGATCCGCTTACATTGCTCGCAGTGTTACGTCCTGGCCAACCCCAAAGTGGCCCGATCTATCTGGCAGTGTTGGTTGCATTCTTTCTGGTCTGGCGTGGTGTGCGACTCGCCGACCACGACAGTGCTACTATTCTGACCCTGGCCGGACGTGGTGTGATCGGTGCGGTACTGGCACTCATCCTCGGTCCACTGTTGCGTGCAGGCGAAGCGGTTAGTAATGACCTGCTGCTGGTCTACATTGTTGTCTTCGTGGGTAGTGGTCTTGCTGCGCTGGCGCTGACCCACGTTGTTGAGATGACATCCGATCAAGTTCAGTCACTGGATGTACGGTGGAGTCTTCTGCTTTTGGGTGTGATCGGTGCCGTGCTCGCTCTTGGTATCAGTTTAGCCGCTCTACTAAGCGGTGATCTGGCCCTTGAAGGGATTATCTCGCTTTTGCGACTGCTCCTCTTGCCATTTGCACTCATCGGTGCCGCAGTTGTCTATCTCATTACCGTTGTCTTTGGTGAAGTGATACGTATACTTCTGGGGGCATTAGGCCGGGCACTGGCACAGATGAATCTCCGTCCAGAGCCACCCCCAACCCCCGATACGGTAGTGGTTGATGATACTGCCGCAGAGACAGTCGTCGCCATTGCCCAACAGGCAACCGTCTTGCTGGCATTGATCCCACTGGTAGCATTGGTCATCATCATCGTGCTTTGGCGACGACGCCACCGTCGTTCGGTGACCGATGAAGAACGCCAGTCGCTCGACATCGGGCAGAGTCTGATCGCTGACCTTCGTGATCTGTTTGGTTCATTCCGGCGCCCCTTCCGGCGGCGTCTGCATGGCTTGCAAGCTGCACTGGCTGCCCTGCGAGGGGCTGATGCGGTGTCGCGTGTGCGGCGAGCGTATATTCAGGCACTGCTCGCCCTGGAGGCCCAGGGTTGGCAACGTCCACCCGATCAGACACCAGCCGAGTGGTGTAGACACATCTCATCGGCGCTGCCCGACCGGCAGCCGCTCATCGATCTGACTGCGACGTATGAACGGGCACGCTATCGACCAGATGGTGTGGATGCCGATGAAGCTGATGCCGCCGAGCGTTCGTTGCATGGACTGCGTACATCATTATCATCATCACAGCAAGCACAGTAACCATAACTGCTGTAATGTAACGTCAGCGCCGGTATAGTTTTTCAGTATTTTGAGCAGTGATGTGATCTCGAAATGCCAGTCCACGAGGCTGGCATGATGTCGGTACACACTGAACTGGGAGTCGAAACGGGTGAGTATACTCCTGCGAGCGCAAGCCGCTGGCTCGCATCAGAATGCATTCCTCGTCCAATGCTCTCACACCAAACTGTCCGTGTCTACGCTGTATGAAGTGTGGCGATACGGCTTCCGCACACTGCAACCCGGAAGCACACCGCGCAGTGTGCGGAAAAGTGTTATCTGGTAGCCTGCTCTCGATAATGCCTACTCTACAGTCACGCTCTTGGCCAGATTACGTGGCTGATCGACATCACACCCACGCAACACGGCAATGTGATAGGCAAGGATCTGCAACGGTATCACATTCAACACCGGTTGGAGTAGTGGTAATGTCGCTGGCACCCCGATGAAATGATTCGCCTTTGCCGCCAACAACTCATCACCCTCGTGACCAATTGCGATCACCTGGCCGTGACGCGCACGCACCTGTTCGACGTTACTGATCATCTTTTCGTAAATGTGGTCGCGGGTAGCAATGCAGACAACCGGCATGCCCTCATCGATCAAGGCAATTGGTCCGTGCTTCATTTCACCTGCCGGGTAGCCTTCGGCGTGAATATAGCTAATCTCTTTGAGCTTGAGCGCACCTTCGAGCGCGATTGGGTAGTTGATTTGACGACCCAGGAAGAGGGCATTACCAACCCGATAGTAGCGCTCGGCTAACTCGATACATACAGGAGTGACCTGCTCGATCACCTGTGCCGCCTTGCCCGGCAATTCCACCAGCGCCTGAATATGTTCCCGAATCTGGGCCGGCGTCAATGTCCTATGTGCCTGCGCCAGACGTAGTGCAAACAGGTAGCCTGCAACCAGCATCGAGGTAAAGGCTTTTGTCGATGCGACCCCAATCTCTGGCCCGGCGTGCAGATAGATCGGACCACCATCAGCCAGCCGGGCGGCCTGACTACCGATTGCGTTGACAATCGCTACACTGGGGACGCCCTGCGTGCGTGCCTCTTCCATGCCGGCCAGCGTATCGACTGTCTCGCCGCTCTGGGTGAAAGTAAGAACCAGCGCATCACGCTCACCATTGCTCTGCAATATCGGCTGGCGGTAGCGGAACTCGCTGGCATAGTCGACTTCAACCCGCACCCGGGCCAGATTCTCGATCATAAACTTCGCCACCAACGCGGCGTGCCATGCCGTACCGCACGCGATAGCGTAGATACGACGGACCCGACGTAAGTCCTGATCGTCGAGGCGGAGGTCTTCGAGCGTGATCAGACCAAGCTCCTGATCGATCCGTCCGCGCAACACATCCATCAGCGCCCGTGGTTGCTCATCGATCTCTTTGTGCATAAAGTGGCGATAATCACCTTTCGCTGCCGCCACAGGGTCCCAGGCAATACTGTGTACCGCCCGTGCCACCGGTGTACCATCGAGCAGGGTAATCGTTACCTGGTCACGCCGGACAACGGCGATGTCGTGGTCTTCCAGAAAGATCAGATTGCGCGTGTAATCGAGGATAGCCGGAATATCGGAAGCGATAAACTGTTCGTTGTCACCAAGCCCAATCGCGATGCCACCAGCGTTGCCTAGGCGCGCTGCAACCAGCGTGTCCGGCTCGTGAATACAAAATGCGACAACCGCATTGCCACCGCGTAGTTCCTGCAACGCCTGACGTGTGGCCGCGACCAGATCACGCTGCTCGTGGTAGTAATGCCCAATTAGCTTTGCAATCACTTCAGTATCGGTCTGCGACTCAAATTGATACCCCAATTCGATCAGACGCCCTTTCAGGCTTAGATAATTCTCAACAATCCCATTCTGAATCACCACAATGTTGCCACTGGCATCACGGTGGGGGTGAGCATTTTGCTCGGTGACGCCGCCGTGCGTGGCCCAGCGCGTATGACCAATGCCGACCCGGCCACGTGGTGGATCAGCCTGCACCCGTTGTTGCAAATTGATGAGCTTGCCAACACTACGGCGCAACTGCAACCCGGCATCTGGATCGTAGATAGCGATCCCCGCCGAATCGTAACCCCGATATTCCAATCGTCGAAGGCCATTCAGCACAACTTCGGTCGCCTCACGTCCACCAATATAGCCCACAATACCACACATAGCAGAAACTCCTTCATAGCAAAGAAAGCAAAGGCAATCCATAGCAGCCCATGGCAGCCGCCGTTTGCGACAGCGTGCAGCAGCCAGACCTGCTACCGTGAGTAGCATCCATAGCCAATATTCATGTCATCAGTGGGGGAATGGATAGTGGTGGGTCACTACAGACAACGTTGCCCTCACCGTCACCGGCAGGTATTGGTTTGTCTGTTATCGGTGGTGCCCTGCACCGGGGAGGCTTCCGCTGATCTCTCGATGTTCCGGGTCGTTCAGACCCGTTAGCTCCGGCTCGCGCCGGGAACCTCCCTCCTCGTCAACTTCGCTCCTCGCGAAGTCCATGCGCTTCAAAGCAGATTGTCGGTCGTTGTTCCCTCCTGGCCGTGCCCCCGCACAGCCCTTATCATCTTGATCATAGTGCCCAGAGTATACCATACTCCGGGCCACTTGCTAATGACAGTTTACTTATATAATCGCTAACAATCAGATCATCACACCGAGACCGATGAAAGCGAGACTGGTTGCCAGGACGATGGCCGTGGCGATCGTGCGCGCCATCCGACCGTGTGCCGGCGCAGTTTCGGCCAGAGCCAGATTTGCCATCATCACACTGATAATGATGAAAGCAACCAGCGCCAGAAATGGAATCTTGACAAAACTCAGTATCCCCGGAATGTTGATGTAATCAAACGCGCAGGGTACCGCACCGGCGCAAGGTGCGGGTGGGATAATCAACATCACCATCAGGTAGTGATACAGCGCAACCGCAATCCCGGTGAGCGAGAGGGGTAACACGTACAGATAGACCTTACGATCATCGCGCCAGATGCTGATGAAGAGGAGAACTGTCAGTGGGTACATCAAAATGCGCTGATACCAGCACAGCTCACAGGGAATCCAGCCCAGCACTTCACTGAAAAAGAGACTACCACCAGTAGCCAGCATTGCTGCCAGCAAGGCAATATGCCGACACGTCAACGTCAGCCAGTCGAGCAGGCTGGTCGGTGATGTTGTGGCAGTTAATTCCATTGATTGCACACGATCCATCGTTATGCTCCGCGCTACGTAGTTTTTGTTCACTGGCAGTATTGTATCACGAGCAGGGATTGCTTGAAGTCGTGATTAAAAAAGCGTATACTATACTTATCTTCTGGCGGGCGGGTTGCTATGCATGAAAGTGTAGCCAACTGATGGCAAAACGTTGGACTGTGACACAAACCCGTTTGCTCGCCGACGTCGGCGCCTTACTCGTCTCATTAGATGGCATTGAGGCGCTGCAACAGGTTGCCCGCCACATAGTACCACTGCTAGGGGATTTGTGTGCTATCGTTATCCGCGATGAACGGCAGCAGGTACGCCGGGTTGCTCTGGCCTATGCCGATACTCGCTTCCAGCCCCTCGTCGAACATCTTATTCAACACTCTCTGTTGATCGATCCCCATTCGATACCGGCTCGTGTCCTGGATAGCAGTCAACCACTCTTGCTTGCCGATCTGTCCGACGAATATTACGACGACCCGGCATTTTCCCCGTTGTACCGAGATATTCTGCACCAAATCCGGCCACGTCATATTCTCGGTGTGCCAATGCGCGGGCATGGGATGACCTGTGGTGCGTTGGTCTTGACGATCACCGATACCTCATCGCGGCGCTTTACTTCTAATGACATCGATCTGATCTGCGAATTGGCCCGGCGCATCGCGATGGCAGTCGAGAATATTCTGCTGCATCGTTCCACGCAACGCCGTTTAGAGCAACTGCTGATGGTACAGCGGGTAGCAGCCCTGATTAATTCAACCTTGCAAACCGATCTTATTTGTCGGCTGGTTGTGAAACAATTGCACGATGTCTTCGGGTATCAGCTCGTCAGCATGTATCTGCTTCAGAATGGGGCGTTGCACCTACAGGCAGTCGTTGGCTATGACCGGCTCTTACCGGTTATTCAGTTGCACGAAGGGGTTGCCGGGCGGGTCATACGCAACGGGGGAGCTGAATTTGTGCGTGATGCGCAGCACGATCCGGATTTTCTGGAGGTAATGCCCGACACGAAGCAGTGTATTGCGGTGCCGTTACGCTACGAAACAGCCGAACCGGTTGGGGTCATCATCGTCGAGTCACAGGGTAATCCAGCGCTAGACGATGAGGATTTCTTTTTACTTTCCCTGTTGGCCGATCAGATCGGGGTTGCATTCTTCAACTCGTTGTTGTTCGAGCGCCTACGCGATACGAACGAGCGCTTTCGCCTGCTGATCGAGCCGGCCGGTAATCTAGTGATATGCCTTGATCCCGATCTCCGCATCACCGAATTTAACCGCATGGCCGCCCAGGTACTGGCTCGTGCGCGTGAGGATGTGATCGGGCGTCCGTTCGCCACGACGCTGCTGAGTGAGGCTGAACGCCCTCTCTTCGCTGCACTGGTGCGCGAAGTCATTACCGGTCAGGGGGATCGTTCATTTGAAACCTCATTTTGGGTAGATGGGCGGAAATGCTACGTCTTGTGGACAGTGACCTGTCGGCGACAGACGAATGGTACCATCGGGGAGTTGTTACTGGTTGGCCAGGATTTAACCGATCAGCGGGAAAAGACCTGGGCGTTGGTGCGTGATGAACAGCGCCTTCAGGCGCTCGAACGCTTTGAGAGTATGGCAATCATGGCCGGAGGCATCGCGCACGATTTCAACAATCTGCTCAGCATGGTCGTCGCGCATGCCAATGCGTTACAAACAATCTATCCGACGGGTTCTCCTGCCGATCAGCATATTCACCATCTCATCGAGGCTGCCCATCAGGCCGGTGATTTGGTCCGCGAATTACTATCGTTTGCTACCGGTCGGCAGACGGCGCTGCAACCGGTTGATCTCAATCACCTCATTCAGGAAACTGTCTCTCTGCTACAATCCTCACTTGGCCCTCATGTGCACATTCGCATTGGGTTAGAACCGAGTCTCCCTGCTGTGCTGGCGGATCCGGTACATATACGGCAGGTGTTGATGAATCTGGTGATCAATGCCGCAGAGGCGTTTCCGGATCAGAGGGGTGAGATTTGGGTCCAAACCGGTCTGTGTGTGGTGACAGCCAGAATGCAGAGCCGGTTGATACGACAGCACCATTTGCTGCCCGGTCAGTATGCTATCCTGGAGGTTCGTGATAACGGGGAGGGTATCGATCCCGCTATTCGTCAGCGTATATTTGAGCCGTTTTTTACCACCAAATCGCATGGTCATGGTCTGGGTTTAGCCAGTGTGCTGCATATTGTGCAGCGGTACGGTGGCGGTCTGGAAGTGGATAGTCAACCCGGTCAGGGGAGTACCTTTACCGTCTGGTTACCGGTGATGTCGTCCGTAACAACTGAAATGTTACCAGTTCCATCACCAACGAAAGAGGAGTCTTATATTCTGGTCATTGATGATAACCCTGAAGTACGGGCACTTATCGAACGCATTCTGGTTCGTGCCGGTTATCGTGTGCTGGCATTTCATAATGGCAATGACGCGATTCGGGCGATCAGTGATCATCCTGTAGTCTGTGCGCTGATCGATATGACGCTTGCCGATATGCATGGCTATGAGGTCTGCCGCCAGATTGCAGCAATGCATTCGCATATTCCGCTGGCCCTGGTCAGTGGTTATGCGGTACAGGCAGAGAATCTGGTGGATGTGCCGGTCATGGCTACGTTGCAAAAACCCTTTCGCGCCAGTGAATTACTGGCGTTAGTGCGCAGGTTGATCGAGAACCCTGTTCACAAGTAAACATCCCCCTCTCACCCGATGGATACATAGTTATCGCACCGCGCACGTTTTAATCTGCACAAGCGTCCCGGTGTGGATTTCCCTTCCAGCTACCGCTAAAGTCCTGCCAACCGTGCGGAATACTTTGTTCATATCGATATAACCGCCAAAAGCAAGCAATTTGTCAGCTTTGTTTTATTGACATCCCCCATTGACAAGAGTATATTAGGTTGTCAGACAAATTTACAGGTGGCAAGGAGGGTTTTGGTGTCGGTTCAGCATTCGCAGCCTTTCAATCCAACTCACGAGCGCACCGATGGTGAGGTGTTTTCACCATCATTGCCCGGTGCTGTCGACTGGCCGGATCAAGTGGTTCATCCTCCGGCAGTGCAGCGTGGCACAGGCCGGCGTACCCGACGCAGGGTATCCCGTGGATGGTGGTGGTTGCTGTTAGTTGTATTGTTCGGCCTGGCGATTGTTGGTACAGGCATGGTTTTCCTTGATCGCTCGTATACCGGACGCATTCTACCCAATGTGACGGTGCGCGGCGTTGCGGTTGGAAATATGACCCGTGAGGAGGCACGAGCGGCGATTGAGGCCAGCTTTGCACCTTTTCTGGCCCAGCCAGTTGTGCTAACCTACAGTGGTCGTTCCTGGACGCCAACGCTTGCTGAGTTGGGTGTTGCACTTGAAATTGACGCGGCACTCGATGCAGCGCTGGCGGTAGGGCGGAGTGCGAACCTCTTTACCGATCTTCAGCAGATGAGTGCTGTCTGGCAATATGGGATTGATATTCCCTTACGCCTCTCTATCGATCAAGATGCGATGCAACGCTACCTGCTAGCCAGGGTGGCGGAGGTTGAACAACCGGCACGTGATGCCCATCTGATGTTACACGGCACGACGGTGGAAGTAGCACCGAGTGCGGTGGGGCGCCAGGTGCTTGTAGCTGAGACATTGCAAGAGATATTGTCCGCAATTCAGGATTTGAATCCGGATACCGTCGCGTTGCGTACTCGTGCCCTTGAGCCATCACTCCGTGATGATGCAGCATTCCTCGCCCAGGATCAGATCGCAGCTCTCCTGGCGGGGCCGGTAACACTGCTGGTTGATAATCGTCCGTTTGTCTGGTCGCTCGATGAACTGGCGCGGATGATTCGGGTTGAGCGGATTTCCGATCCGATGGGCGACCGGCTGGCGGTGAGCGTTGATCGTGATATGGTGATGGAAAAGTTGATCGTGCTCGGCGATTCAACTGAAGTTAAGGGCACCTATCCACGTCTCAACTGGAACGAAGGGAAGTTAGAGATTTTTCAACCGGGCAAGCCAGGTAAACGAATCGACGAAGCGCAGGCGCTGAACGCGGTACTTGAAGCATTGAACAAACCGGCGGATCAACGCACGGTAACGGTAAACTTCCGCGAGATACCGCCACCGGTCACGGCTGACAACCTCGATCAGTTGGGCATCACGACTCTGCTTGGGGTTGGTCGTAGCGATTTCACCGGTTCGGCAGCCTATCGCGTGACCAATATCCAGGCCGGCATGCGGTTGTTGCACGGTATCCTCATTGCACCCGGTGAAGAGTTTTCATTCAATCAGACGATTGGTCGCATTGATAGCTCAAATGGCTTTGTTGAAGGTTATGCCATCATTCAGAATCGTACTCAGTTAGAGTGGGGTGGTGGGATTTGCCAGGATAGCACAACCGTCTTTCGTGCTGCATTCTGGGCCGGTTTGCCGATTACCGAGCGTTGGGGGCATTCATTTTACATTAGCTGGTACGACCGTTATGCATTTGGGCCATACGGTGATGGCCCCGGTATGGATGCCACCATCTTCACCGGTGGCCCTGACCTGAAGTTTCTCAACGACACCGGTGGTTGGATTTTGATGCAGACGATGGTTGATACGCGGCGGAATCTGGCCGAAGTGCGGCTCTACGGTCCTGAGACCGGACGGAGAGTACTGTTAGAAGGGCCGGTAATCACCAATCGTACACCGCCGCCGACCGAGCCGGTCTATGTTGCGGTTCCTTCTCGTCCAGTTGGCCAGCCACGACAAAGCGACAAAGCACGTGGTGGGATGGATATTCTCTTTACACGCATCGTACTTGGCCCTGACGGTAAAGAGATCGAGCGCCGTGAGTTTGTGACGCGCTTCAAGCCATGGCCGGATATTTTCGAGTACAATCCCGCCGATCTTGGCCCTGATGGCAAACCATTGCCAACGCCGACACCGCCACCAGCAGAACCGTTACCGGTGGAACAGCCACCGGTCGAACCGCCAACAGATGCGACGGGGTAAATTGTGTGGGGTA
>NZ_DAOTZQ010000038.1:0-50313 GCF_034434295.1 Chloroflexus sp. | reverse complement strand
ATCCCCTTACGATAGGTAGAGCTGTTATTGTCGAGAAATGTTCTCTGTCATATAAACATATTTGCCGATCAATATCAATCGGTTCTATATTCTTTTTAAGAGTATTTTTTATGTTTTAATAAGAAACATAAATGTAGACACTACCGCTATGCGTACTGAGCAAGAGAGAGATAATCTGCGCGATGATCACTATGTCACACGAAACGGCTACCAGGAAAAGTCGCTTATTTTTATTGTTGAAAAGTCATGTAGTGGTGAAAGGATTACCCTCTAACCATATTTGATGTAGAACCTGTTTCAAAAACAGCTACCCATACACAGCATCCCCGTGACCAGCAGGGTCAACGGCGTGCCATGCGCCGGATCGCGAGTACGGCTGCTGCGGTAGCCATGCTGCCGCACTCCATATCGCGCAACATGTACATGACGAGCGGGTAAGGCAACCAATCCGAGGTGTGATGGCACCGGTGATGGTAGGCAGTCTGGGAGCAGGATAGGCTGTTTTTGTTGATTAGCAAGCGTTCATGCACATGGGCGACCGTCTGGCAGCAGGACAGCACAGCTTTTAATTAAGATAAAACCTTGATTTGGTGTGTGTCCCACACACTCGCTGCGAAGTGGAGTGGATGCTGAAATACTCGTTGTATCAACAGCGTGGTTGGCCCTGACCTTCACCCGACCAGCCCTCTCTCGCCATATGGTGGGCGTTGGATTGGTGACGGGCATGTATAAGCGCAATCGTGCAGGAGGCTGAAGTCCAACACTTTTCACAACAAAACAAATAATGTAACAATGTGCTGGTATGGTTATGGATGACTGGAATAATCGCTGATGATTGATTATCCATTGAACTCGCATTGTGTAATAATAGAAGCATAGCGATGCCGTGCTAGGAAGAAACCTTCATGCAATGGCTGTTCAGTGTTCCCGACAAAGGTGAAGGGGCCGGAATAATCACCTATGACCATTGAAGTACAGGTTGCCGTTTTGCTGCTCTGGGGCAGTGCTGCGCTGACGGGGAGTATTGCGTACTACGCTTTTCGTCACCTCGTCCGGCCCGGTGCGCTCACGTTAGTGTTGCTGTTGACGGCAATGAGTGGGTGGTCACTGTTGTACGCGGCTGAGTTACAGTCACCTTCGTTGGCGGCGAAAGTGATCTTTGCCAAACTACAATATCTGGCCATTACCACAATCCCGCCGTTGTGGCTGATCTTTGCCTTGCAGTACACTGGCCGTGATGACTGGCTGACGCCATTGCGACGACGGCTCTTGTTTATTCCGGCGATTGTGACCTGTTTGCTGGTGTTGACGAATGAATGGCACGGTCTGATCTGGCGCGGTGTGACCCTTGATCCGAGAGGACATCCAGAACTCTTCGTTGCCGGGCGTGGGGTTTGGTTTTGGGTCCATACGACGATTGCCTATAGCCTGATCATCGGCGGCATTGCGCTCTACATCGTGTTTGCGATGCAGGTAGCGCGTCTGTATCGCTATCAGGCACTGATGATGGTGGGGAGTGCGCTGGTGCCGCTATTGGGCAATGCTGTCTATTTGTCAGGGGCATTACCGCTGGGTTGGATTGATCCAACGCCGCTTATTTTCGCCGGTTCGGGTGTCTTGTTGGCGATCGGATTCTTTCGGTTTGGGTTATTTGATGTTGCCCCAATCACTGCCCGTACCATTGTTGCCCATCTGCAAGATGCAGTTATGGTGCTCGATCATTTGTACCGCGTCGTTGAGTTTAATCCTACTGCACAACGTCTTCTGGGGATTGATGAACAGATCATTGGTTATCCGCTCACCAGGTTGGCGCAGATACGTCAATTTATTCCAGACAAAGGACTGGTGGAGGGTTCCTATGAGATTGTGATCGACACTGAAGCCAATCAGCGCGTCTTTCAGCTCAGTGTCGCGATAGTTCGCGAGCGGCAGCATGTGCCGGTGAGCTACATTCTGGTCTGGCGTGAGACGACCCGCAAGTACGTTTTGCTGACGACCGAGCGGCGGCGGGTGGAGCGACAGCGCCATCTAGTGCAGTCAATCGGTGAGTTGCTGGCTACAACCGACACCGCTACTTTTTACAACACACTGATGGTCGCTGCGCAAAAAGTGTTGACTGCGGATAAGGCAGCGATATACCTCTATGACCGGGCAACCGATAGTCTGAGTTGTCCGTATGCAAGTGGGCTTTCAGCGGAGTATGTTGCCACAATTAACCGGTTTTTTCACAATGTCCCAGGGGTACAACTGCTGCAAAGTCCCGAACCGATTGTGGTTGCCGATGCCCAAACTCATCCCGGTTTAGCGCCACTCCGCGAGGCAGTGGTGCGGGAAGGATTTCACTCCTATGCAGTCTTTCCGCTGTTTATGCCGGATGGTCTGGGTGGTGCGTTTGTAGTTTACCGGAACATTGTCAAGCCATTTTCAGAAGATGAGATCAATGCCGGTCAGACACTGGCGTATGTTGCTGCCACGATGCTGGAAAACAAACGTCTCTTGACGGGTGCCCGTCGCCACGCTCGTCAGATGGCGTTACTAAATGAGATAACACGTACCGCACTTGGGATCGATGATCTGCACGAGATGTTGCGGCTGCTGGCAAACCGACTAGGTGAACTGTTTGAAGCGGATGGTGCGTATCTCGCGTTGTGGGATGCGCATCTACAACGTCCGGTGCCAGCCGCGGCTAATGACGCATTGCACGAGCGGTACATACAAATGCAGGCTGCACCTGGTGAGGCAACGCTTACGGAAAGCGTGTTGCGGGAAAGACGGGTTCTGGCAATTGAGGATGTTCTGGATACCCCGTACCTGAGTCGGCGGATTGCAGCCCTCTTTCCGACGCGCTCGATGCTTGCTTTACCGCTGATGGTTGAGCAGCAGAAGCTCGGTGCCGCATTGATTGGGTTTAATCAACGGCATCGGTTTACCGATGAAGAGATCACACTTGGCGAACAGGTTGCAGCCCAGCTTTCACTGGCCATGGTGAAAATTCATTTGCTGGCCGCCGAGCGGGAACAGCGGCGGTTGGCGGAAGCGTTACGCCAGGCCGGGTTGGCGCTGAGCGAAAGCCTTGATGTTAACACGATCCTGGACAGGTTGCTCGACGAGATACAGCGAGTAGTGCCGTATGATTCGGCGAATGTGATGATTGTCGAGTATGACGAGCAGCAGCAGGCGCAGCGAGCCAGGCTTACTCACTTGCGAGGGTATGATCGCTTTGGTGAAGCAGTTGCCCGTGCGGCGGCGGCAGTGGTGTTCGATGTTGCCAGTACGCCCAATTTGCAGCGAATGCTGACAACCGGTCGACCTTTCATCATTCCGGACACTGCACAGGAGCCTGAGTGGGTCGATATCGAAGCGGCTGCCCAAGTTCGTTCGTGGGCTGGGGCACCAATCATCATTCACGGTCGGGTAATCGCATTTTTCTCGTTAGACAAAACTGAACCGAATTTTTATCGGCCAGAGCATGCCGACTATCTGGCTGCCTTTGCTGGACACGCTGCACTGGCCATTGAGAATGCCCGTCTCTACAGTGAAGCCCAGCGTCGTAGTGAAGAACAACGTATTCTGTATGCCGCAACCCGTGACTTTAGCGCCGGTCTTGACGAAGCGGCGATCTTTGAAGCAATTGTACATCATCTGGTGAAGGCACTCGATGCGGCACGTTGTGTCATCTTGCGTTGGGAGTCGCTTCAGGAGCAGCTTGTTATGGCGTTTGCCTGTACAGCGGCGACTACGATGGACGATATTGAGATGGGGAGGGTGTATTCGCTGCGCGAAGTGCCGATCTTGCAACAGGTATTGACAAGTGCTGAGGCAGTCTTCATCAATACTGACCAGGATGTCGATGGTACGTTTCTCGGTCAATTAGATTGCCCAAAGCTGTTGCTCTTGCCGCTAGCGACCGGCCTAAAGACAGCAGTGCACGGTCTCGTGGTTGTCGGACGGACGGGCAGTGATCCCGATTTCACCACTGCCGAACTCCAACTGGGCCAGAGTCTGGCGACGCAGGCAGCGACTGCGCTGGAAAATGCACGGTTGTATGCCGAAGTAGAAGCGCTGGCGGTTACCGATAGCCTGACCGGGATTGCCAATCGCCGTGCTTTTGATCGGGCACTTGAACGTGAATTTGTACGGGCGCGTCATTACGGTTATCCACTGGCGCTGATTATGGTCGATATCGATTCATTCAAACACTACAACGATACGTATGGGCATCTGGCCGGTGATGTTCGATTGCGGGCAGTGGCACAGTTGCTGGCGCAATCGGTACGTGAAGTAGACTTTGTCGCCCGCTACGGTGGTGAGGAGTTTGCGATTATCCTGATCAACACCGACAGGCAGGCGGCGATAGCTGTCGCCGAGCAGATACGGCGCAAGGCTGAAATGTCGTGTCCTGAACCGCTGAATGGATTGCCGGTGCCCGGCTATACCCTGAGCCTCGGTGTGGCAGCCTTCCCGGACGATGCTCAGACACCTATGGCGCTGTTGCTGGCTGCCGACAATGCCGAGCTAGCGGCCAAGCGGGCCGGGAAGAACCGGGTGTGGGCGGTGGGGTGTGATGTCAAATCGTGACCAATACGGTGTCTCATTGCTGAGACTATCAATCGTTACCGGTTAGCCTGGTACCTGTGCAGCGTTTTGCAGTGTTGTACGCGAGGAAGCTGCTCCCCGTGAGGCTGGCTTCTCGCCTATGCTTATCCATACCTTTCACCAGGATCGCGTACCGGTACGGGTACGTGCTATGCACCGCCCCTGATCGTGAGTACGGCTGCTGCGGCAGCGTAGCTGCCGCACTCCAAACTACGCGCCACAGGCAACCCTTTCTGGAAACGATACCCTCGCCGAAACGTGATCTGATGCGTGCGTCGTAGCGGCGTTGGTTCTGCACTTTCGTGATCGAGTGTGGTTGAAGGGTAATCGTCGGATTACAGGTTATGAACGCTATTACACCAGATTTGATAGTATGTGCCTGCGTAACGGTATTTCCGGCACACATTTGAGCGGGCACCGACCTCACCTCTGGCCTATTGCCCAGGGGTGAGGTCGGTATCAACGGACTGTGTCAGGGTGTATTCCCACCACCGAAATCATCGAACGTGGCGTTTGCCGTCTGGTGGTACCAGACCCCAATGCGACCACCACGGTTGGCAAAGAAGCTGGTGGTTGAGGTAGCGCCGATCAGGACGCCGTTCCGGTACACGCGGACTGAACCGTCGGCCAGCGCTCGGGCACCGAGAACGTCGCCGTTGGCAAGAGTAATCGGAATGGTGAGATGGGTTGTCCAGTTTTGCCCGGGCTGGATACTCTCGACCACAACCTGCTGATTGACCGCATCATACGAGACAAGGATCATCCCTCTAGCATAATTGTTCGTGGCCCGTGCTTTGAGGATCAGCGAATGATGCTTCCCTTGCGGGTCAATGGTCGTCAGATTCACACAGGCCACCTGATCGGCGCCGAAGGTGCGTGGTGCCTTATTCCAGAAGATCGCACCTGCGGTTGTGAAGGGTTGGACCTGGTTGCTCAGGATGCGGTAGGTGCTGGTTGCACCGGTCCAGTTCTTCCCAAGCCCTTTCGTTGTGTTTGCGCGATTGAAGTCGTCGAGCAATGGACAGGCCAGGGCCGGCCCGACATAGGTGTTCTGAACCGTTACCTGCGCCGTTTGGTTCGGTTCAACATTCGCCGGTGCGCCGGTAATGGTGACGATCCAGTCGCTACCCGGCGACTCGCTCACGGTGTAGGTGCCCGGTACCAGTGGCCCAAAGGTCAGCGAATCACCGCTCGTGGTCTGGCAGAAGGGCGTGGGATAGGAAGGTCCGCTGATGCAGATATTGAAGGTAGTGTCGGGAATGGGTGTAACGCCCTGCCAGTTGATCGTCTTGTTGACATTCAGGCTTCCCGGACGGAGCGTATTGGTGACCGTCACGGTGACCGGCTGATCATCGGTGATGCTTACGGTGCCGGGTAGAGACACATCCCACGCCGGGCCGGGATCGGTCTCGGTGACGGTATAGTCGCCGATCTGCAAGCTGCTCCAGGTTACACTACCGCTACTCGTGGTCTGGCAGTTCCCTGATGGATACGACGGGCCGGTGATGCAGATCTCGAAGGTCTGGCCGGTTACCGGTGGCGCCCCACTCCAGTCAACAACCTTGGTGACGGTGAGTTCGCCCTGAATATCAACCTCAAAATTGGCATGCACCTCATCGCTGCCCCACTGCAACGTCACATTATCGACGAAGCCGCGGAAGGTAGCGCCCCAGCCGGAACCAACCCCCACATTCACCCCGAAAACGATTGAAAACTGGTCAATATTGATCGGCGCCGGGTCTCCCGACAGACCGACCGGCGAACCGGTAATCCAGTCGTTGAGGGTGGAGTTGTAGTTCTGAACAACACCGCTGGGGATTGATTGACCGGAAGGAACGAACATCCAGAACTTGCCATTCAGGATGTTTTGGGTAATCCATTGATCGGTCGGTATCGAAGTTGCACCGTTATAGACAGGCTCCCAGATCAGGAGCGCGTACTTACCGAAGGTTGGGGATAATGGGTTGGCATCACCGACGTACAGGCGTAAGACCGGAGCGAGGTGACTGGCAGTGGTGCTGCTGCTGGAGCGGTAGTACTCGTAGCTCAGAGCAGTCAGACCGGCCAGGGTGCGGCTGGGAAAACTGGCGGGATTCCAGAGCTTCTCGTAATCAGCTTTGTCCTGGCCTGGTGTAATGGTATTGGTAGTAAACTCCAGCGAGCCATTGCCGGAACGGGGCTGGGCAGTAGTGATGGCGACAGTGGCATTAGCGCGTACATTGGCAGGCGCCCAGCCGTCGGGTGCGCTGGATGTGACGACAATCGCCAGCGCAGTGGTTGTTGTCAGACCGAGCAGACATATGACGACAATGAGCGTCCATGCCATGCGTCGGTAACGGTAGAAAAGATTCATAGACCCCCCTAAAGCAGGTTCTGTGAATTGTTGCTACTGTTCGTTTGGCAGACAATACCGGATGCGATGAGCGCGTGATGTTACGGATGTGAGAGTTTCGTTGCTGCGAGTCACCTCCTTTGACATAGTGGCAAGACGTTATCAGCCGACCAATCAAGTAGGGACGATACCGGAATGATGGGTTCAGGATTGGGTAGCCGAGACGCAGAGTAGGATGACAGCGGGAAATACGCAACACCTCATAGCGTGCCAGGCTATGCTGGTTGGGCTATATATCCCGGGTTGATGGTGAGTGGCCGTGAGTAGATGACGAGGGGTGTGACAGTATCTGAAACGTTGTTCTGATCTACCCAGAACCAGCACAGACTAACACTTTGTACCGTCATATACACCCGTCATGACGTTGAAGTAGTGTGACGACAGGGATGTGTATTTTTTTGACTGAAAAACAACTGTGTAAACCATTATATTATCAGAGTTTGCGATATGATCTAAAAATTTTTTCATCTGTCTGATGAAAAAATAATTAGCTTTTAAGTGGTAAACATTGGTTATAAAAATATATTATAAAAGCAATTCTAAAAACATCATTTTAAATAACAAAGAATAACAATCTGTCTTAACCACTACTTTTGGTTCCTTCGTTGGCAAGCGCAACGCTCTACTGTGACATCGGCGCAACCGTGGTATCATGGGATAATGAATGTACTAATGAACGTGCAATCAGGTTGCCCGGAAGAACGGAGAGCAATTGCACGCACGATGTAAACCAGCATAGATGGCAGGTGTCGTTGTGCCAAACGAAGAACGTCGCGTAACCACAGTTCTCTTGATCCGCCACGGGACGAATGACTGGGTACATGGCCGGTTAGCCGGCTGGCTACCGGGGGTTCATCTCAGTGAAGAGGGGCGCCGACAGGCGGCAGCGCTGAGTGAACGATTGGGGGATTTACCGATTACCGCACTCTATACCAGTCCGCTGGATCGGTGTGTAGAAACCGCCCGGGCAATTGCTGAGCCACGCGGGTTGCCATTGCGGATCGTGGAGCAGATTGGCGAGGTGCGTTACGGCGATTGGGAAGGTGCCGAGTTGAAAGAGCTGTACAAGCACGAGCTTTGGCCGGGAGTACAGCACTATCCGAGTGGCACCCGCTTTCCGCGTGGCGAGACATTGGGTGAGGCGCAGATGCGCATGGTTAGCGCCATTGATCAGTTGCGTGCTCGTCATCAGGGTGAGCTGATTGCCGTAGTTTCACACGCCGACTTGATCCGGCTGGCACTGGCGTATTATATTGGTGTCCACATTGATCTGTTTCAGCGGCTGGTGATACATCCTTGCTCGTTGAGTGCAATCGCATTTGAGCCGATGGGTCCTCGCTTACTGGCGTACAATGAGACCGGGTCGCTTGATCATCTGCGCCCCAAACCGTCTTCACCGCCGGACCCACCGGCGACAGCGTCCCCGTCATCAACGGAGGCAACGTAGATATGGCAGAGTTTACCTTTGATCTGGAATCGGTGCATCGCATTACTGCCGGGGCAGTTGGCCCACGGGGTCGGCGCGTGTTTTACTTGCAGGCCCGGCGGGGTAATCGTTTGGTTACCCTCCTGGCTGAAAAGGAGCAGATTCGCGAGCTGGCGAATGCGATCAATCGCCTGCTCGAAGTGATTGGCGAACGGAACCCCCGGCTGGCAACCTCTGATGATTTGCTGGTGACCGATATGAGCCTTGAGGAGCCGCTCGAACCGGAGTTCCGCATTTATCAGATGGGCCTGGGCTACGATAGTGAACGTGATCGGATTGTGTTACTGGCGCAGGGGATGCCGGAAGGCAACGATGAAGAGCCGCTATCGGCACGGTTTTCGGCGACCCGCGAACAGATGAAGGCGCTGAGTATTCACGCTGAACAAGTGGTAGCAGCCGGTCGTCCAATTTGCGGGAATTGCGGTCGCCCGATTGATCCCAGTGGTCATTTCTGCCCGCATCGCAACGGTCACGGCCCGGTGTATAGCTGATCACGTCTGATCAGGAAAAGGTCGCGCAAACGACCAGGGAACAGGAAACCCATACGCTATCGTGAAAGGCAGGGTATGGAAGGCGGTCAGGCACGCGAGTTGAGTGTCGCACGGATCCTTACGGCACTGGCACAGGGTACGATGAACGTTGAAGCAGCCATGCCGTACAGCAGCAATTATACGCTGCTCACCAGTATTGTTCACGATGATCTTCATCTGCTAGCAGTGTATAAGCCCCAGCGTGGCGAACGCCCGTTATGGGATTTTCCGCGTGGCACACTCTACCGGCGTGAGGCTGCTGCATATCTGGTGAGCGAAGCGTTGGGCTTTCATCTGGTGCCGCCAACCGTTGTGCGCGATGGGCCGTATGGAGTCGGCATGGTGCAGTTGTTTATCGATAACGATGAAGAGGTGCACCTGTTTACAATGTTGAAGCAGGGTGGGTACGAGCACGAGATCAGACTGCTCTGTGCGTTTGATTGTCTGATCAACAATGCTGATCGAAAGAGTGGTCACTGTCTGCAAGGGCGCGATGGCCGATTGTGGGCGATAGATCACGGGATTTGTTTTCATGTCGAACCCAAACTGCGGACGGTGCTCTGGGATTTCGTTGGTGAGCCGCTTCCTGATGAGGTGATCGCCGCCTTTACCGATTTTCGTCAGCAGCTTGATCAGGATGATCGGCTAAGCCAGGCCCTGCATACCTTACTTGATCGGGCTGAAGTGCGAGCGTTGCGGCGGCGACTGAACCGCTTGCTTGAACAGGGCTGCTATCCGCCCCCCGGCCCCGGCCCACACGTGCCCTGGCCACCGGTGTAAGCGATTAGAGGGCTTCCCAGCACTCAGACGTTACAGCTTGAGAGTGATACATCGATCACGTTGATCTGCCAGCGCACAGCTTCGCTGGCTGGTATCCCTTTATTGCCTGTCTTGCGTGCAGACGCCATACCAGGAGATGAACGTACCAGGTGTGGAAAAGGTCTTGTTCCGCAACGTGTGTCTGTCTACGATGACTCCATTACCCGTGCGAGCTGTTGAGCCATAACACCTGTTTCCAGAACTTATTTCATAAAAGCTGTGCTATCGTGCTTCCAGACGGTCGTACAGACGCATGAACGCTTGCCAATCACCAAAGACAGGTTGTCCTGCTCCTGTCCTGTTGGCAGAGAGCAGTTTCGGTCGTGCCATCACGCGCTGGAGGGGTTGCCTTGCCCGCTCGTCATGTGCGTGTCGCGGCGTTTGGAGTGCGGCTGCCATGATCACGATCCGGTGCGTGGCTTGCTGTTGACCCTGCTGGTCACAGCGATGTTGTGTGTGCTCGGCTCGTCACGTTTATAGAGGCTGTCAGTAATGAAGTAAATGTTTTTGAATAGGTTCTACAGCGGACAGTAGTAGATCATCTGTCAGCAGACCTCTGCGCAAGTACCGGGATGGATTGGGAGGGGGTGAGGGTGTTACAGGTTCTGTCTACCGTGCGTGTTCGCGAGGATTGTTCGTTATCCCTCGCCATGCTTCCCAGGCTACCAGATTTCATATTATCCAGCTAGATTTACAAACAACCTCTCCACTACATTGCAATCGCTATGCTCGAGTGCTATCATACGTTTTGAATAAATTGCTGCTGGTAACAGTACTCGTAAACGTCTACATCTCGCGTCTGACAGGCTTTTGTTGCGCTTTCACGAGTGGTCTGGTGCCGGGCGTGGGGGCAGTTGCCGGAGGTGTGACAGAGAACTCCATGTATTCACGCCAGTTCTTTGATCACGACAGTCATACACGTACACGGATAACTACATGGAACTCCTCGCCATTATCTTCACCATTGTTATTCTTGTCACCAGCATTGTGTATGTTTTGTTGCAAGATTATCGAGCGACGGCGAATCGTATTTTTGCCCTCTTTACCACTGCTTCGTTGCTGTTAAGTTGTGCCGGGGCGGTGCGTTTTGCCAGCCGGAACCAAACCGAGATATGGTTGTTGTCCGGGCTGCTGACCTCGCTGCAAGCTGCGATTTTCGGTCTGTTGATCTGGTTGATACTCATTCTCTTTATGCCGCATCGCTACAATCAACCGGCGATCCGCTGGGCTACGATTTCGCCATACCTGGTGATGGCGATTGGTCTGGCAATTGACTGGTACGGTCGGTTTGGATTTGTGGGCCGTGATGTCTTTCGCGAAGAGCGTGGCGTTCTGACGTTCGTGCGTGGGCCGGCTTTCGGGCCGGTATTTGCGCTCTACATCATCGGTTGTATTGTTATTCCGGTGACGATTCTGGTGACGCTCGCGGTACGGCATGCCGCTGTGCGGATGCCGACCATCTG
Source organism: Chloroflexus sp. (assembly GCF_034434295.1). Lineage (GTDB taxonomy): Bacteria > Chloroflexota > Chloroflexia > Chloroflexales > Chloroflexaceae > Chloroflexus. The sequence goes on along the minus strand of NZ_DAOTZQ010000038.1, from coordinate 39,027 downwards.
GCTTACAGCGGGGACATTACTCACTTTTTTGACCGGCTATGTGTTTCGAGAAATTGGTCTAACCGCGCTGACCTATGCCAGTCTGCTGCCTATCCACCTCTCGTTTGGCTGGGTTACGATAAAGTATGGTCTTTTTCGGCCTTCGCAGGTCGCTCTGCAAGCAGCCGTTGACCATTTGCCTGATGGGGTGCTGGTGCTCGATGCAAATCGTCAGGTACGGTTTGCCAATCGTGCTGCACAGCAATTGTTGGCGCTGGAGATAGGACGTGGTTTGGAAGAGGTACTACACGGGGCAGGCTTTGTCGAACAGAATACGGTTTCCGATCCCAGCCCTGGCTATCGTCGTTTTGTGCGGGGAAATGAGCGGGTGCTTCTACTTTTCGAGGTGGCAATCCGTGACGAGCGTGGTGGATCGAGTGTCGTGCTGTTGGGTGATGTGACGATTGTTGAGCGGCAACAGGCCGATCTGCTGGCGTCGCAGGCGATCCTGTCCGAGCGGAGTGCAGCGCTGGAACGGTCACTCGCAGAGCTTCGCCAGCGCGATGATTTATTGCGACGGTTGACTTTGCCGATCATCCCGCTCAGCTCAACGACGCTGGTGGTGCCTTTGATCGGCATGTTTGATACTGAACGGTGTCAGACGCTGGTGCAGTTAATCCTGAACGAAATGGCAACCCGTCAGGCGCGGGTGGTGCTGATTGATGTTACCGGACTGACGGTGTTCGATCAGACGCTTGCTCTTACGCTGAACCAGCTTAACCAGGGTGCCCGGTTAATGGGAGCGCAGATTGTCCTGTGCGGGATTCGCCCTGATCTGGCTGAGGTGATGATCCACACCGGCTCGATGTGGGATAGAATTCGTTCCTTCGCAACGCTTCAGGACGGTGTCTCCGCATTGCTTTTGGCAAGGTAGAACCTTTTTCAAAAACATGTACGAGAAGTTATCTCCTTCATTCCTAACCGACTCTATGATGGTAATGAGCATACCTGGCATCTCAGTGACCAGTAGGCTCAACGGCATGCCACACACTGGATCATGAGCACGGCTGCTGCGGCAGCCATGCTGCCGCACTCCAAACGTCGCGACACGCGCATGACGAGCGGGTAAGGTAACTACTCCAGGGCGTGATGGCACTGCCTGAGCTGTGCTCTGCCAACGGGCCAGGAGCCGGGTCGGCTGTCGTTGGTGATTGGCAAGCGTTCATGCGCCTGGGCGACCGTCTGAGTGCAGACTGCACAGCTTTTTATGAAATAAGTTCTAGTCAGCAGCATGCTGATGTTACGGTGATCGCCTTCCCAATCCGTCAAGCGCTTGCGGAACGGTCAACCAGCCCTGGCCGGGAAACAGTTTGGCGATCTGCGAGGAAAAGATGAGACTATTGCCGAGTAGTTCGGCAGTCGATCCTTCAACGACAACTTCTCCTTCACTCAACAACACCACCCAATCGGCACACGCGGCAACCAGTTCGACATCGTGGGTGGCCATGATCACAGTCCGTCCATCCCGGCAGAGACTACGTAGCGTGTCGATCAGGTGATGCTTGGCGTGGTAGTCGAGACCGCGGGTTGGCTCGTCGAGCAAAATAAGCTGCGGATCACCAGCCAGGCCGGCGGCTAAAGCGGCCCGTTGTGACTCACCGCCGCTCAGGCTACGCGGGTAGCGGGCTATCAGGTGGTTGATACGGAAGCGGGTGAGGATGTCACGAATGGCAGATTGGGTGGGGGATAGCCTGCGCCCACGCAAACTAAAGGTAATCTCTTCCTCAAGTGTGTCGTGGAAGAGGATACTGCGCGGCTGTTGTGGTACATACGCAACGTGTCGAGCCAGTTCTTCGACGGCCAGCGGGGTAATGTCACGCCCTTCCAGTTCGACGCGCCCTTCGCTGGGGCGAACGAGGCCGATCAGTGTCTTCAGGAGTGTACTCTTACCACTGCCATTGCGTCCCATCAGGGCGATAAGTTTGCCACGCGGGAGGTCAAGCTGTACCCGGTAGAGCGCTTCGTGCTGACCATAGCGTACCGTGACATTGCGTAACCGTGCAATCGGTGCGGTGGCGGTTGGTGGTGACGGTGGTGCGGGTAAGGTAACATCCGGTAGTTCAGATGGCACAAACTTTCGCCCTTCTTTAATTGTCAGCGGTAATGGTTGCCAGCCCAACACAGCACCGAGATGCTGAAGTGGTGGCCGGAGATCGATTCGGCTCAGCACTTCGCGTGGTGGGCCAAGATCGCTCTCACCGTTTGGTGACAGGTAGAGGATGCGATCTGCGTACTGCACGACACGTTCCAGCCGATGTTCACACAGCACGATGGTGATGCCCAGGTCGGAATTGAGCTTCTGGAGCGCAGTTAAGACCTCTTCCGCCCCATGAGGATCAAGCTGACTGGTAGGTTCGTCGAGCACCAGCACTCGCGGTTGGGCAGCCAGTGCTGCTGCAATCGCCACTCGCTGTTGCTCGCCGCCGCTGAGGGTCGCCACGTGGCGGTGGCGCAGGTGAGCTATCGCCAGTTGATCTAGCACCTCCTCGACCCGCCGCCGCATCATTGGTGGTGGCACACCCAGATTTTCCATCGCGAAGACAATCTCGTCTTCTACCCGCTCAACCACAAACTGGCTTTCGGGGTCTTGCACCACAAATCCAACCAGGTCGGCCAGATCACGGGGTTGATGATGGAGTGTGTCGCGCCCCCACACACGCACCCGACCGCGAAAGTGTCCGCCGTAGAAATGGGGCACCAGGCCGTTGAACAGGCGTAGTAGCGTACTTTTGCCAACCCCACCGGGGCCGCAAACAAGTAAGAATTCGCCGGGTGCAATCTGAAGATTCAGGTTGCGTAAGATTGGCTCAGGGGCACCGGGATAGGTGTAGCTTACGTGGTCGATGTCTATCATAATGTGCTCAGTACGGCTTGCAGGCCGGTCAACAATCGCTCAACATCCGTCGGTGTATTGTAGACCTGGATGGAGACGCGGATCAATGGTCGTCCTTCCCAGGTGAAACATGGTACCTCAATTCGCCACTCGCGCCAGAGCCGGGACTGAACCAGTGTCGGATCGCACGGTGGCAGTGGCAGTGCCCGCATTTGTACCCACCAGCCTGGATCGTCAGGGGTAAGCGGTGGTGTATCACTGAGTGCCAGGATGTGCTGCGAGGCGGTTCGCAAGAGTGCGTGGCACGCCAGCCGCATCGCGCTCCAGTTGTAGCGACGTTGAAATTCGATGGCTGCCGGTACGGTGAGAAATGCCGAAGGGTCATCGGTACCCATCCATTCGTAATACGCCTGTAGTGGTCTTCCCTCCGGGTAGGCGAGAAAACTGCCCTGGAGCGGAGTGGGTGGCTGCCATCCCCAACTTACCACCAGTGGTTCCAGTTTGACCTGATGTTCAGGACGAACGTAGAGAAAACCGGCCCCTTTGGGCGCACACAGCCATTTGTGGCAGTTACCGGCGTAGAAATCGGGGGCTAATTCGTGCAGGTTCAGATCGATCTGACCCGGCGCATGCGCACCGTCAATGACGGTCAGAATCCCTGCTGCCCGTGCCCGCCGGCATACCTCTGCCACCGGCATCACGATTGCCGTTGGCGAGGTGATATGGCTGAGCAACATAACCCGTGTACGCGGAGTGACGCCCTGCCAGATCTGATCGATAATCTCATCAGGTGTCGTTACCGGCAGTTCAACCGGCTGATTCGTGTAGGTTGCGCCTCGTTGCAGACATACGTAGCGCCAGGCACGCTCGATAGCGCCGTATTCGTGCGTGATCCCCAAAACTTCATCACCTGGTTGCAAATCCAGTGAACGGGCCACAATGTTGAGCGCGTAGGTGACGTTTGGGACAAAGACCACATCCTCTGCTGCTGCACCGACGAAGGCTGCCAGTTCAGAACGGGCCTGATACAGCAGATCTGATAAACGCCGTCCGAGAAACTCAACCGGTTGTGCTTCAAGAGTACGCTGCCACTGCTGATAGACAGCAAAGACCGGCTGCGGACAGGCGCCGAAGCTGCCGTGGTTGAGAAAGGTCATATCGCGACGGAGCAGAAATTGTTCGGCCAGTTCTGGTATGGGTAGAGAGTACGTTGTCACTGTCATGATCGATCCTTAATTGAGGTTGTTGTCTGTTAGCCTCTATTATCGCCGATAAATGGCGAGAAGATGATAAGCTCCCCTGATCATGCAACCTCGTTCCAATTCCTCTTTCCGTTGCCTGCACCCTCTCCCTGCTCACCCTTCTTTTCTCTCTCCTCACGCCTCTTCCCCCTTCCCTCTCCCTGCTCACTCCTACTTCCTATCTCCTTGACGCATACCGCAACCGCTTCTACCATGCGCATCTGATGTAAAGGAATAGTATCCGGTCAGGATGGATCATATGTGGCTCATTGTTGGTCTGGGAAATCCGGGGGAGCGCTATGCGAGAACCCGCCACAATATCGGTTTTCGGAGCGTGGACACGTTAGCCGAACGGCATGGTCTGACCTTTCGCCCGCAACGGGCGAACAGTCAGCTTGCCGAAGGGAACATTCACAATCAGCGCGTGGTGCTGGCAAAACCTCAAACCTACATGAACCTCAGCGGGCAGGCGGTGGTCGCGCTGTGTAACTGGTACAAGATCGACCCGGCACGCGAGCTGTTGGTCATCTACGATGATCTCGATCTACCGTTCGCCAAACTTCGCATCCGTGAGCGCGGCAGTGCCGGGACGCACAATGGCATGCGTTCGATAGTAGCCCAATTGGGAACGACCGAATTCCCCCGACTACGGGTCGGGATTGGTCAGCCTCCCGGCAAGATGGACGCTGCCGATTATGTATTGGGGCGTTTCACGCCTGATGAAGAGGCTGCTCTTCCCGATCTGCTTGGACGAATTGCCGATGCAGTTGAGTTAATCTTACGGGAAGGTTTAACAACAGCGATGAACCGCTACAATCCGCTGTAGCACTCTTTGTACGAAAGCCTGCCATCCATCGTCAAACTGCGGTAGACTACAAAGAGGAAGCGATGACGTAGACAAGGAGAGTTGGTATGCCTCTGGAGACAGCAACGTTGGCCGGTGGGTGTTTCTGGTGTCTGGAAGCGGTGTACGATCAGGTGAGCGGAGTAAAGGATGTGGTATCGGGATACACCGGGGGGCACGTACCCAACCCGACATATCGCCGGGTGTGTGACGGCAATACCGGCCACGCGGAAGCGGTGCAAATCCAGTTTGATCCTGAACAGATCAGCTATCGCGAATTGCTGGAAATTTTCTTCAGTATTCATGATCCGACGACGCTGAACCGGCAGGGGGCTGATGTCGGCACACAATACCGTTCAGCGATCTTCTACCACTCTGAGGAGCAGCGTCAGACGGCCGAGCAGCTTGTACGTGAGTTGACCGAGCAAAAGGTGTTTCGCGATCCGATTGTGACGCAGATCGTCCCCGCTACCACCTTTTATCCGGCGGAGGACTATCACCAGGAATATTTTGCTCGCAATCCCTATCAGCCCTACTGTCAGTTTGTGGTAGCCCCGAAAGTGGTGAAGTTTCAGAAACTCTTTGCCCATCGGGTTGCCCGCGAGAAGATTTGATCGAAGGGGGCGAACACTATTGCTCGCCCCCTGCCGGGTTATCACCACACCTCTTCGAGCATAGCGAGTAACTCTTCAGGCGTTGCCGGACGGGGATTGTTGAAAATGGCCGGTTCAACTGCCGCCAGTTCAGCCATCTCCGGCAAGGCTTCACGCGGGACACCGACTTCACGGAGCGTAGTAGGTAACCCGCAGTCGGCAGTCAGTGTGCGCACCGCTGCAATACCATCAGCAATCACTTCGGCGTTGCTCCGGCCACCAACATTGACTCCCATTGCCCTGGCGATGCGGACATACCGTTCCGGCACTACCTCGCTGTTGAAGCGCATACCCGGCGGCAGGAAGATAGCATTCGCCGTGCCGTGATGAACGGGGAATTTGCCGCCCAGTGCGTGTGATAGTGCATGCACAACTCCAAACAGACTATTACCGCAGGCAATACCAGCCATCGTCGCCGCAATCAATAACTGGCTACGAGCCTCCATATTCTCGCCGTCGTGGACTGCATCGCGCAGATGGGCGGCTATCATGTCAATGGCTGCCAGTGCCAGACTATCGCTTAGGGGGTTGTTTTCAGTTGAAACATACGTCTCAATCGCGTGTGAGAGCGCGTCCATGCCCGTGGCCGCTGTCAGACGTGGCGGTAGGGTACGGGTCATGAGTGGGTCGAGAATAGCCAGGGTAGGGGTTACATAACGGCTTACAATACTTATTTTACGTTGACCTTCTTCATCAAGAATCACAGCAATTGGTGTCACCTCACTACCGGTACCGGCGGTTGTTGGGATTGCTACCAGCGGTGTAAGCGGGGTTTCAATCACGTTGTAGCCTTCGTAATCGGGAATTGATCCGCCCAGCGTAAGCACGATGCGGATACCCTTGGCCGTGTCGATGGGGCTACCGCCACCGACTGCAATCAGCAGGTCGGCGCCGGCTGCCCGCGCCAGTTCAGCGCCTGCTGTAACTTTTGCCACCGACGAATTGGCAGGTACATCGTCGAAAATACCGACCAGCTCTATAGGCGCCAGGCCGGCCCGGATTGGTTCGAGCAGGCCGGCCTGTACCACTCCCTTATCAGCCACAATAAAAGCGCGCCGTTGCGGCAGCGCATTGCTGATGACCTGCCCTAATTCACCGGCCAGACCCATCTGGTATAACACTCTGGCACCAAGACTAAATTCAAAAAAGTCTTGCATTGGCTTGCCCTTTTTGCTGTATATAAAGACCCCTACGCTCATTATACGACCGCGAGGCAAGAGGTTCAGGAAAGGTGTGATGAATGCGCCTCATTATGGGCTGTACAACAGGGAGCTGGCGATACTGAACAGGAGCACAGGCTACAGTTTGTGACCTGGATCTGTCTTCCAGCGATGGCCTGGTTTACCTGTTACCTATCATTGTCCGGTTTGTCTCTCGTTCTGGTGGGCACCAGTAATACTGGTAGGGCAATATGGCTTTCGGGAGATGGAGAACGGCGTTTCTGCTGCACACGCTGGCGTGGATACGGGGTCCAGTCCGGGTTGCCCGTAGAGCATCGTTTGGCGTGCGTAAGGCACGTTTCCATACCCACCTTGGCACCGGCAGGCGCGGGGTGTAGCGCGTACCGGAACATGAACATTCACGATAGCCATTGGCTATAAAAAAACCGAAGAGGCATTGCAATGCAACACCTCTTCGTTATCGTGTCGGCGGTGAGTGCTGTGTGGTCTAACGGCGCTCGCGAATCCGGGCTGCCTTGCCGGTGCGCCCACGCAGGTAGTAGAGTTTAGCCCGTCGCACTTTACCCTGACGAATAACCTTGATCGAGTCGATCCGTGGGGCGTGCAACAGGAAGGTACGCTCTACACCAATCCCGTGCGATGCGATGCGGCGGACGGTGAAATTCTCGTTGATCCCTTCGCCACGGCGGCGAATGACCACTCCCTCAAAATCCTGAACTCGCTCGCGATTTCCTTCGACCACTTTTACGCCGACGCGCACCGTGTCACCGACGCGAAATTCGGGAATATCGGTGCGGTACTGGCGCCGGCCCAACTCTTCTAGCAGTTGCTGCGACACGGCGTCGCTCCTTTCGCATGATGCCGGCAGGCGCCCGCATGGGAGCGGGACTGCACAGCGCACTGACACACAAATTTGGCAGGCGGGTGATTTGCCGCCTGCCAGATCGGCTCTGTTCCGCCTGCGATTATAGCACAGTCGTTGGATACCGGCAAGTAGCTTGACTGATGCGTCTGCTTGCCGTATGCTCACACATATTACCGGAGATTCCGGTCATCTGGTGCTGATATGGAAGCTATGCAATCATTATCGGGCCAGTCTCAAACCTCTGCATATCTGTATGTGCGCCTGGCAGCCGAGCATGTTGCTCTGGCCGGTACGGCGGTGCGAGAGATTATGCGCTGGCGGACACCAACACCGGTTCCGGGCACACCACCAACCATTCCCGGTCTGATCAATCAACGGGGGCAGATTCTGCCGGTGATCGATGTGCGCTTGCTGCTAGGTCTGCCGGCGGCACCGCCTGATCGGGCAACTCGTCTGATCTGGGTTCATCACGAGCAGATGGATGCTGCGCTTCTGGTTGATGCGGTGGTGGATTTGATTACGATTGAGTCGGCTCAGCTTGAACCACCCCCGATCAATCTTGTCGGCGCGGCTCAACGGGCGATACAGGCCATCTATCGTTATCGCGATGACCTCGCTATCGCTATCCTTGATCCGGCAACGCTGTTTATGCTTGTGCAGGAGGGGCTGTGATCCTGCTCATCGAGACGAGCTGCCGTCGCTATCTTTGCCGACAGAACGATGTTGATGCAGTTGGTTTTCCTTCAACTACTGACCGCGATGATCGTGGGCGACCGATCATGCGGTATCAGCTTGGCCCCTTACTCGATCCTTCCGATCCACCAGCTTCTGGACGCTTACACGCGCTCACGATTAATTTGCGGCGGCGGGTTGTAGAATTATTGGTGGTACGGATTGACCTTCTCGCTGAATCGCCATTGGTGGTGCCGCTCGCACCGTTTCTGACGGCGTGCTTGCAGTTACCATGGGTGACCGGTGCAGCGTTACTGGATGAACAGCCGGTTTTAATGCTCGATCTGCGGCGATTGGCTACCGATCTCGCGCTCGGTTTGCGCCTGAAACATGCTGAGGCTGCGTTATGAATTCGCGAACTACCACTTTCTTTGAACTGTCGGCTCTCCGTGAAAATCGGTTGCTTTTGCAATGGCTGGTTGTAGCTGGTGTGATTGTTCTGCTTCTGTTTTGGGTTATCGGTCTGGTTTTTTGGCTGGCCGGCAATGCAGCGATGGCTTCGTTCGTGATCGTCAGCCTGATCGCGTTGGTAGGACTGTCGCTCTACGGGCTGGCAAGCTGGTCATTCCAGCAAGGGCGAATACGCTCTGGTCGGCGCTGGCTGTTCCTGGCGATGACATTTGGGGCGATTCTGGTTCTGCTCCTGTTTGGAGGAGCTGATGGCGCACGGGTCAGTGTGATGTTTGTCGCCATCGTCAGCGCTGGCCTGCTCGGTAGTGGGCAGGATACCTTTCTGGTGAGTTTTGTCAATCTGGTCGCGTACCTGTTACTGTTGCTGGCCGAGCAATTCTGGGGGCTACAACCGTTCTACGCCGGAAGTCTCTGGATCGATGGTGGTTTTCTGGTGATTGCCGTGGTCTCGATCAGCACGCTGGCCTGGCTAAGTAGCCGTGATCTCAGCCGCGCCCTGATTGAGTCGCAATCACGGGCCGAAGAGCTGTTACGGAATACCGAGCAGTTGATGGAAAAGAATATCCAGCAGGTCGAGCTGGGTAGTGAACTGGCTGCGGCTGCCGCTGAATTACAGGCCAATTCACAGCAGCAGGCCGGTGGTGCCAGCGAGCAGGCCAGTGCCGTCACAGAGGTCTCGACCACGATTGAAGAGCTGGGAAGTACTGCCCGTCAAATCGCACAGGCGGCTGAACATGTGTCTGAAGCGGCGCAGCAAACGCTGGAACAACTGAGCAGTGGTCAGTCTGCGGTTGATGAGAGTATTCAGGCGATGGAGCGGATTCGTCAGCGCGTGCAAGATATTTCAACTCGTGTGCTCGGTTTAGGTGAGCGGTCACAACAGATCGGCGAGATTATCGACCTGATTGATGATATTTCTGATGAAACCCATCTGCTTGCGCTCAATGCAGCCATTGAAGCTGCTGGTGCCGGCGAGTATGGTCGCCGCTTTGCAGTGGTCGCCGCTGAAGTGAAGAGTCTGGCCAATCGCACGCTCGCCGCGGCGAAAGAGGTTAAGGGGGTGATTGCCGAAATCCGCCAGGCTACCAGCGCTGCGGTGCTGGCCGCCGAAGAGGGGAGTAAAGAGGTTGAACGCGGCGTTGAGCTGGCACACCGCGCCGGGCAGGTGATGGATAACATCGTGATGGTGGCTGAACGCACAGCGCAGGCGGCAGCCGAAATTGGTCTGGCAACCGCGCAGCAGCAAAGCGCTAGTGAGCAGGTGGTCGAGACGATGCGTGAAATTGCTGAGGTAGCCCGTCAATCGGCGCTCAGTGCACGCCATATGGCCGAATCGGCAGCCAGGTTGAATGCGATTGCCGCCCGCTTGCATGGACTGGCTTCTTCTGATCATTAGCTTACTCCAAACCGGCGAAGTGGTTACCGGTGAGGTGCTGAAGGTCTGCTCCAGCGGAGTGCAATCTGTATGGATGGGTGAGGCATTTGCGGAGCAAACTCCTCTAACCCAATGCTGCCTTTATCACCACAGAGACACGGAGGAGACAGAGGATGGGTACAATCCGAGTTGCTGCTTTGAGGCGTGACGTAGCGCGTCCATGGGAACTACCTGCTGCCCACATCGTTCATGCGGTTGCACTGCACGGTGTTGAGCACCACGTCGTGCAAATCCTCCTGGCAGTCAGCCTCCGTGGTCTGCTCACAGCATGGGAGCAACTTGGGTTACTCTACTATTGAACAGACCAGCCTTACCGGCACTCACTGAGTGTCGTGTTGAAAACAGTTGCCTTATATGGATTTGACCAGCTTCTACGATCAGTTTCGTGATGAGACAACCGAAAATATACGGGTGCTGAACGATGCCCTCTTGAACCTGGAGGCGCAGGTTGATGATGGTCAGCGGCGGGCAGCCCTGGATCGGGCTTTTCGCGCAGTCCATACGATCAAGGGGTCAGCACGCATGCTGGGTTTCGATCCGATTGCTCAGTTGGCGCATGCGCTGGAACACGTCTTAGGCGATCTGCGCGAAGGTCGGCGTGTACCTGAACGAACACTGATCGATCTGCTGCTGCAAGGTGGTGATCTGGTTACCCGGCTGACCGCTGAGATTCCTCAGTTGTCGGCAGCAACGCTCGCCCATCTGCCCGATGTTTTGCAAGCGCTGAGGGCAACCTCTCCGGCAATCCCCTCCGTTTCACCACCCACTCCACAACCCGCTTCGCCAGAGCCATCGTCGCCAACCGATACACCACTGCGTACCACACGCCAGACAGTACGAGTGCGTATTGATCGCCTCGACCGACTGTTTAATCTGGCCGGTGAACTCACTATCGGGCAACAATGGCTTACCGAAATTGGTACAGAATTAGAGCAGTTATACGCACTGGTATCACGCCAACAACGTGCGCTGCTGGCACTTGAACAAGAGCTGTCCCGTCTCCGTTTCTCGCCAACTCAGCGCCAGGTACTTGATGCGCGTCTGTCCGCCTTGCGCGATGTGCAGGTGATGCTCGTTGATCATATCCAACACCAGCGGGAGCATCTTGATCGGTATCTGTCACGTCAGCATCTACTGGTCAAAGATTTGGAGCAAGAGGTTATGACGGTTCGCCTGTTACCGATTGCGACCATCTTTAACTCGCTCCCCCGCCTGGTACGCGATCTGGCAGCAGCGACCGGTAAACAGGTAGCGCTTGAGATCCGCGGTGAAACGACCGAGCTTGATCGTAAAGTGCTGGAGCTGATCAGCGATCCGCTAGTTCACCTGATACGCAATGCAGTGGATCACGGTCTCGAACCACCGGATGAACGCATTGCGCAAGGCAAACCACCAACAGGTTTGATTCAGGTCAGTGCCGAGTCCTCGGGCAATGAGGTGCGGATCAGTATTCAGGATGATGGTCGGGGAATTGATCCGGCTCGTATCCGTAACCGGGCGATAGAACTCGGCCTGTTGACTGCCGGTCGAGCCGATCAGCTCGATACGCAAGAGACGCTCGATCTCATTTTCCAGCCCGGCTTCTCAACGGCGACGAACGTTACCGAAATTTCCGGGCGTGGAGTCGGGATGGACATCGTGCGCACCAATCTGCTTGAATTGGGCGGACAGGTTCGCATCGATTCGACCATCGGCCAGGGTACGACTATCACGCTCACCATCCCGCTTACCCTAATCACCAGCCGGGTTGTGGTTGTGCAGGTCGGCCAACACCATCTGGCGCTACCGGCAGTGACTATTCGGAGTATCTTATGGGTACAGCACGATCAGATTCAGTTCATTGATGGCCAGCCGACATTTGTGCATCAGCAACGCACGATCAATCTGCTCGTGTTGGCCGAACTGTTGGCCATTCCTGCGGAGACGCCACTCACGCGCTACCGTCGCATACCGGTTGTGCTACTCAAGACACGACAACATCGTGTTGCCTTGTTGGTTGACGACGTGATCGATGAGCGCGAGGCTGTGATTAAGCCGCTCGGCCATCTGTTTGCTCGTCGTCCAGCCTTGAGTGGCGCGGTACAATCGGGTGATGGTCGTCTCGTGTTGCTGATCAACCCGCTCTATCTGGTCGAGGGGAATGGCTATCGGCCAAAGCCTGCTGCTACCGCGAGCAAGCCGGTAGTGAAACCAACCCGGACGGCGCGGCTGTTGGTCGTTGATGATTCGTTTACGACCCGTGAATTATTGCGCAGCATTCTCCAATCGGCTGGTTACGATGTTACCGTGGCTATTGATGGGGCAGATGCTCTTGACAGGCTCCGTTCGACGCCATACGATCTGGTAGTAAGCGATATCGAGATGCCTCGTGTCGATGGCTTTACCCTCACGACTCGCATCCGAAATGAACTGGCCCTCGTTGATCTGCCGGTCATCTTAATTACCAGCCTTGCTTCTGAAGAACATCGTCGTCGTGGATTGGAAGTGGGAGCACAGGCCTACATCGTGAAGAGTCAGTTTAACCAGGACAGTCTGCTGAACGTGATTCAGCAACTGCTCGGCCACGAGGAGTAGCTATGCCAACCATTCTGGTCGTTGATGATAGCCGTCTCGTTACCGACATCGTCAAGATGCGACTCGAGATGTATGGCTATACGGTTCGCCTCGCCCATAGTGGTGAAGAGGCGTTGGCCGCGATTGCTGCCGAACCGCCTGATTTGTTAGTGCTCGATGTGCAGATGCCTGGTATCGATGGCTACGAGGTGTGCCGTCGTATTCGAGAAAATCCGGCGCTCGATGATCTGCGTATCATTATGCTAACCTCATCTGATGACAAGCGCACAGCGTTTGAAGCCGGGGTTGATGATTATCTCAACAAAGACATTGATCTCCTCAACCTGCCCAATCGAGTGCGACTGGTACTGGATATGGAATAACAGGTTACCTTCGCTTAGCGGCGCAATGATGGGGTAGGGGTGTATGACAAACCCTCTGCGCGTCCTTGTTGTCGATGACTCGGCGCTAATGCGTCGGTTGTTGCGGCAAATGCTTGAAAGTGATCCGACAATCCGCGTGGTCGGTGAGGCTGGTGATGGTAAGACGGCTATCGCGCTTACTGCTGAGCTGCGGCCTGATGTGATCACGCTTGATGTCCGCATGCCGGTGCTTGACGGAGTCGAGACGACACGCCAGATCATGGCGTACCATCCAACACCGATTCTGGTTCTATCCGCAGCAGTCAGCGGTCAAGATGCCAACATCTCGTTTGAGGCATTGGCCGCTGGTGCCCTTGAGGTGATGGAAAAGCCAAGCCTGACCGATCCTGACTCGCTCGATCACCTGCGGCGGATCCTCATCAGACGGGTGAAGCTTATTGCGCGCATCAAAGTCGTAACTCATCTGCGCGGTCGTCGCCAGCCCCCACCTGCAGAACGAGTCTCACTGGGTGATACACCGCATTATGTGCGGACCCCTCGCGTTGCTCCTGGCCAATTTCCGGTGCTGGTGATTGGTGCCTCGACCGGTGGACCGAAAGTGGTTCGTCAGCTATTAGCCGGTCTGCCACGAACCTTTGGGGCAGCGGTCATCGTGGTGCAGCATATTGCGCAGGGTTTTGGGGCTGGGATGGCCGAATGGCTGTCCGGCGCAAGTGCACTGCCGCTGGAACTGGCTAGCGAGGGAATGCTGCTGCGACCTGGTCATGCCATTCTGGCCCCTGATCGTGCCGATCTCCTCATTAAGCCTGATGGCACTGTTCATCTCAGCATGTCACCGTTGTTGCTCCAACGCCCTTCGATTGATATTACAATGACGGCGGTTGCCGAACTCTACGGCGCCAGCGCAGCGGGTGTGTTGTTGACCGGCATGGGGCGCGATGGGGCGGTGGGCATGCGGGCGATTCGCCGGGCTGGTGGGCTGACGATTGCCCAGGACGAAGCCAGTTGTACCATTTTTGGTATGCCTCGTGCGGCCATTGAGTTGGGTGCTGCCGAGCTGGTCTTGTCACCTGAAGAGATGATTGTGGTATTAAGTGAGCGCTTTGCCGGGTCTGCGAGTATGCCATGACGGTATCGACAGAAGCTCTTGTTCCGCTTCGCGATTTGCTGGTGCGCTATTGTGGCGTCCTGCTCGATGATGCGCGTCTGGTGACCCTCCGCAGTGCGGTGGAACGACGGGCGGCAGCGGCGGCTCGCACACCGGCGCGCTACCTGGCCGATCTGGTGTTAGACGCTGACCCAACTGAGTTACAACAACTGGCTGAGCTGCTCCTTAATCACGAGACAGTCTTCTTCCGCAATCGTCCGCACATGGACGCATTACGTAAAACGTTGTTGCCGTCATTGCATGCCACGCTGCCACCGGGGATGCCGATCAAAATCTGGAGTGCCGGGTGTGCTACCGGTGAAGAACCCTATTCGATTGCCATAACTGCGCTGGAAGCTCTCGGTGATCCGCTCCCACGTCCGGTTTCGATTCTGGCAACCGATCTCAGTGCGTCGGCCCTGGCAAAGGCCCGGCAGGGAGTGTACCGCGGGCGAACGATCGCCAATCTAACCCCGGCCCAACGTACTCGCTTTTTTACCACTACCGATGCTGGCCTGTCCATTCACGAACGGGTACGGCAACTGGTCACGTTTGTCCAACATAATCTGCTCGAACCCTTTCCGGCAGCAGCGTATGGCACGCATATCCTCTTTTGTCAAAATGTAACGATCTACTTTTCGCTTGATACCTGTCGTAGCCTGATGGCCCGCTTCTACGATGCACTGACAGATGGTGGCATCCTGTGCCTTGGCTTCTCCGAAACGCTCTGGAACATTTTCGACCGCCTGACGCCAGTTGCTGTAGATGGCGCATTTCTGTATCGCAAAAATCCGCCGCCGGCCCGTCGGATGCCGACGACCACCGGTCAACGGTTGCCGTCACCGGCTCTGCGTGATCGTGTGTCACGTCCACTTGAACGAAAAGTGACATTATTTACCGAGGAGACCGTTGTTCAAGAAGGTCGTCAGTTGATCGAAAATGGCCAGCTCGATACAGCACTTGAATTATTCGCTCGTGTGCCATTGGCCGGTCGGCATGCACCTATGGTATTGACTCTTGCCGCCCAGGCCCATGCCAATCGTGGTGATCTTGATCTGGCCTTAGCTGAAGCACGGCGTGCGCTTGAACTGAATCCGTTGCTCACCGAAGCGTATCTCTTACTGGGTTTGATCTATGAACGACAACAACAAATGCCTCTTGCCATTCGGCATCTGGAGCAGGCACGGTATCTGAACCGCGACCATCCATTAGTGGCCTTCCATCTGGCCGAGTGCTACCGTCAAAACAGACAGATCACCGAGGCGATCCGCGAATATCGAAATGCCGAACGCTTATTAAACAATCTACCACCTGATCAGCTTCTGGAAGGGGTTGCAGTACAATGGCTGATTGAGAGTTGCCGGCGTTGGGTTGTCCGGCTTGAGGGAGAGCGTTAAATGTCCGTCCGTCATGATCGTCTGCTGCCAGAACTGCCCTCACGGCGCCGGGTCTGGCCGAGTCTGTTAAGTCATCGCCAGCGCAGACGAATCGTTGTGCCAAAACGTCAGTCACCAGGAGAACCTGCTCTGCATGAACCGGTAGTCGATGAAGTCGCCCAGCAGCGTGCCCGTGAGATTGAACAGGAGTTGCAGCTTGCCCGTGATATTCAACAGGGACTCTTGCTTGAGGCGGCGCCTCATCTCCCCGGCTGGGAAGTAACGGCGATTTCATTGCCGGCTCGTGATTTAGGTGGTGACCTGTACGATTTTCTCCCTCTGACTAATGGTCTGCACGGCATCATGATCGGTGATGTCAGCGGCAA
The DNA here is from genome assembly GCF_034434295.1 of Chloroflexus sp. Classification (GTDB taxonomy): domain Bacteria; phylum Chloroflexota; class Chloroflexia; order Chloroflexales; family Chloroflexaceae; genus Chloroflexus. The sequence goes on along the minus strand of NZ_DAOTZQ010000038.1, from coordinate 22,948 downwards.
AGGTTTGCCTGCTGCTCTGCGGATGGCCGTGGCACGTACCGTCTTTCGTCACGAAGCCCGTCGGTATGCCGATCCGGCATCGACGATAGCAGCCGTGAATCGTGGCATCTTGAGCGAAATTCCGCATGGCATGATCACAATGCTGTATCTGCACCTTGAACCGCATACGGGAGAAGTTCGTTGTGCGAATGCCGGTCACACTTTTCCGTTGTTGATTACCGATACGATCCAGGAATTAGAGATCAGTGGCTTACCGTTAGGGGTTGATAGCGAGAGCGAATATACTGAACTCAATGCGGTCATTGCACCGGGAGCAAGCTTGCTGCTGTACACCGATGGTCTGATCGAAGCCGCCCGTGCTGATGGTGCGATTCTGGGTTTCGAGCGTCTGGTCGAACTGGTAATGGTTCAGCCGCAGCGTAAGCCACGTGCGCTGGCTGCGGCATTGGTGCAAGAGGTTCGTACCTGGACGAATGGTGTGCTCAGTGATGATGTGACCCTCGTGATCCTGCGGCGGCGGTTGCTCGATCTGGCAGCCGAAATGCGCAGTGTGATCGTCGATGTGATCGGGAGCGAGGCCATGCACTCGCTTTGGGCAGCAGCTTTTTCTGATGGGGTGCCGGCTACAGTTGAAGCGTGGCGCGAGCGTCTGCCACGAGTGCAATCACTGGCCCAGGCGCAGTTTGGGCGTGGCCTGGCCCGCGAGCTGTTGCAGCAGATACGACTGACGCTCGACGACTATCGAGAGCATGTTTGAGCGAGTGAACGTTGATGATTCCATCAGAGTTAGTAGCCATCTCATCCATCCACCAAGAGCGCGACCGCCAGAAGATCACGTTGCGGCGAGAATACCGTTGCCAGACCGGATTGCCCGTGCGCAGTTTGGAGTGCAGCAGCCATGCTGCCGCGCCAGCCGTCCTCATGCGCAGGCGGTGGACGTAGCGGTTTGCTCATCGGTCACTACCCGCCGCAACGATCCGTGGGTATCACCTGCATGATACAGATGGGTGGATTCCGTAGGAGCAGGTTTTGAACCCACCCCCCCCTTGCCATATCTGGAATGCGGGGAACGAGAGGGTAGTGGAAGGGTACATCTTGAATCGCATGCCACGCATTGTATTTTTCCAGATTTGATATATGTATCCCAAAAGTGGTGAAGCTATGCCTCTGCATTCATCCTGCATCCTTCCAGGCCCACGTGTCTAGTCCAGTTCCCGATCACACACGAGCGTGCGCTCACTGTCGAGAGCGGGTGATATGAACATTGTTGGCAGTGTTGGGTTGCCGGCTCGTTCTGTGCGATCTAATTTGTTACTTACAGACTCTTCACAACCTGGTGCAGTTTGCGCGAAGTGTATCGTTTGATATGCCTCTCAACGGCAACCTTCTTATGTATTCTTCATACCATACATGCAGATGAACAAAACTACATATTGTCGTATTTTTCTGTATGACGATTCTACCATATACGAATGACAGGCGGCATGTTATAGTAGAGATCAGTACATTTTGGTTGCCGAGGTGCACTATGGCGTCAACCAACGAACTACAATTCATGCCCCTCGATCTCGACACCTTTACCGGGAGCGAGCGCTTCATGACCGGAACGCGGCTGGGTGCTGCGTTCAGTCAGGGAATGCGCGCATACCTGCGGGCTGCGTATGCTGATGCGATTGAACATTTTAAAGCTGCTCTGATAGCCGCGTATGTGGATGGTGAAGAGCAGGCGCAAATCTACGAGCGCGAGCGGGCGATTATTTACCTGTACATTGGTAATTCGCTTGCTTTCCAAGATCACTGGGAAGAAGCGTTACGCGAATATCTCGAAGCGGTACAGACCGATCCCCAGTTAGCCGAAGCGCATTACAACCTGGGAGTCGCGTTTGCAGCTCTCGGTCAGATTGATCGGGCGATTGCTGCCTTCAAAGAGACGCTTGAGCACAATCCCAACCTCTACGAAGCCCATTTTGCGCTTGGCCGCTGCTACCAGCGGATCGATGATGCTGGCCGGGCATACATTCATTTCAGCAGTGCCTGTAGTGCGCGCCCACAGGCTGCCGAACCCCGTTACTACATGGGCTTGATGCACCAGAGCCACGGTGCGCATGAGCTGGCCCAACGCTGTTTTGCCGAAGCATTGCGGGTTGAGCCAACCTTTGTGTCGCCGGAGCCATTACCCGATGAACCACTGGTGCAGCGCAGTGAAGAAGAGGTGGCCCAATGGTATTACCGGCTGAGCCAGGCGCTCAAACAGCAGGGGTACGAAGAGGAGGCTGAGCGGATTTATCGGGCGCTGTTGCAATGGCGTCCGCAAGAGTATGCTGCTCGCTATCTGCTGGGCAACCTTCTGGCCCGCCAGCGTCGGTTTGAGGAAGCCTACACCGAATACGAACAGATACCACCCCAGCACCGTCACTACGTCGATGCCCGCTTGCGCATGAGTGCCATTCTGCGCCTGCAAAAGAAACCGAAACAGGCGTATGAACTGCTCTTTGCCTGTGCACGTCTTAATCCGCATCACGGTCAACTCTTCCTGCACATGGGTAAGCTCCTCTACGATATGGGAATGAATGCTCAGGCAGCTCGTGCGTTCGAGCGCGCCGTTCAACTGATGCCAACCGATGCGCAGGCTCATTATCTGCTCGGTTTTGTGTACAATACGTTAGGACGTGATACCTGGGCGCTGGCAGCCTGGCGAAAAGCTGTACAGTTGGCACCGGAAGCCCATTCGCTGCGTTTCGATTTGGGGTACATGTACATTCGGCGTGGTCGTTACGACCTGGCAGCGGCGGAATTTCAGCAAGTACTCGAACAATGGCCAGACGATCTGGAAACCCAGTTTATGCTGGGCTTGTGCTACAAAGAACTTCTGGAACCGGCGCGGGCAATCCCGTTGTTTGAAAAAGTGCTCCGGCGTAACCCTCGTCATGCTCAGGCGCTGTATTATCTCGGTGCTTGCTACCTGCAAGTTGGTAATACCTCACTTGGCAAGGCGTATCTGCGTCGCTATGATCATCTCGTTCGTCAGACAGCAACGATGAATGGTAGTTCCCGGTCGCGTCCGGTTCCTTCATCACGTCTGTCATCGTGAATGGCAATACAATGGTTCGCTTGAGCCGGTACACTACAATTGGTGTAAGGCCGAACGAACGATGTATGTAGAGGCAGTGGCATGCAACGAGTAGAGTTACGGATTCCATCAATCCCGATCTTCGAGCGGGTAGTGCGGGCCAGCGCCGCGGAAGTTGGGAGTGCCGCCGGTTTTAGCCCCGAACAGGTTGAAGATTTGAAACTGGCTGTTAGCGAAGCGGTCAACAATGCAATTGATCATGGAAATCGTGGCGATGGAGCTAAACTGGTTGCTGTAACGTTCGAGATCGATGGTGAAAAACTTGAGATTCGGGTGAGCGATCAGGGTGGGGGTATTGAACGAATCGATGTCTCGCGGCGCGTTGTTGATGATGCAACCCTTGATGCCGGCTATCTGCGCGGCTTTGGGATGTATCTGATCAGTGCATTAGTTGATGATTATGAGGTCGATTCATCGCAACAGGGAACGGTGTTAACCCTTCGTTTGTATCGGAAGGATCGGCAACAATGAGCGACATTATTCGACGAGAAGAATTTGGCGATGTCGTTGTACTCCACATCTTGACCACCAGCGTTGATGCCATCTCGGCTGCCGCTATTGCTGCTGAGTGTCAGGAGATGCGTCCGATTACGGTACTCGATTTTAGCGAGGTTTCGTTTATCAATTCAGCCGGTATCTCAGCATTGCTCAAGTTTGTTGTCAGTGCACGTAAATCGGGGTATCAGCTCTTTGCGATGAACGTGACTCCTCATCACCAGAAGATCTTTAAGATGGTTGAGATGTCGCGCTATATGCCGACTATCGATGAACGCGATCTGGCGGCGTATCGCTGATTCCCGGTGGTTACCTGACCAGATCGGTGCAGCAATACCTGTCGACCCGTGTGACCTGGTGGCACGCTGCTGCTACTGTCAAACATGTTTCCAGTCCTGAAGATAAAGAAGCCCTCTTACTGACCGGGTTACGTACCGACCTGGTAAATACCTCTATCTTTACTTTTTCATATACCAACCGGGTGGAAATAATTTCACCAGGTATCAAAGATGACGCTGGATACTATCTCTTCCATCCCCAGTGTGCCCTTGCGGTGCTGTGCGGAATGCGGAAGCCAGGCTGTTGCATTCACCGTACTCGTGTAAAACGAAACTACTCACTACCCCTCGGCCTTATCAGATGTTCGAGATGAATTCGTGCGTTGTGCCGCGCTGTATCCCCGTGATCTGAACCGGATACGCAATCTCTGGTGCGATATGGTATGATAAGAGCAAATAGGAGGAGTATGCTATGAGTTTACGTAAACGCACCGGTAAAGTTGGCCTCGTCGGGACAGGCATGGTGGGCACATCTTTTGCCTATGCACTGATGCAGCGTAGCCTGGCCAGCGAACTGGTGTTGATTGATATTGATCATGCCCGTGCCGAAGGGGAGGCGATGGATCTCAATCACGGCCTGCCCTTCGTTCGCCCAATGCGCATTTACGCCGGTACCTATGCTGATCTGGCCGGTGCCGACTTGATAGTCATCGCTGCCGGGGCAAATCAGCGGCCTGGCGAGACCCGTCTCGATCTATTGAATCGGAATGTAGCCATTTTCCGCGAGATCATCCCCCCAATTCTGGCAGCCAATGATGATGGGATCATCGTTGTTGCAACCAATCCGGTGGATATTTTAACCACCATTGGGGCACAGATTGCCGGTCCGGCAGCGAATCGAGTGATCGGATCAGGTACCATCCTCGATACGGCACGCTTTCGCTACTTGCTTGGTCAGCACTACGGTGTCGATCCCCGCTCTGTACACGCCTACATTGTCGGCGAACATGGCGATAGCGAGTTAGCGCTCTGGAGCCTGGCAAATATTGCCGGGGTCAGGCTGGTTGATTTTGTCGGTGCAAATGGTCAGGGCTACAATCAGGCTGCGCTTGATGCGATTCTCGAACAAACCCGTAACGCCGCATACGAGATTATTAAGCGCAAGCGAGCGACCTACTATGCTATCGGCCTGGGGCTGCTATCGATTGCCGAAGCAGTGCTGCGCGATCAACATACGGTAATGACGATCAGCAGCTTGATGAATGGTCAGTATGGAGTAAGCGGGATTGCAATCAGTCTACCAACAATCGTTGGTCGTGATGGTGCTGAGGAGGTGCTCAATTTGCCATTGTCCGAGCAGGAGATTGCTCTCTTTCAGCGCTCTGCCGGTATTCTAAAAGAACACCTGTCTCACGTTCAGTAAAGAGATCGCTGTATCGTGTACACTTGAGGAGAGTGCGCCGTGCCACACACCATTATGGTTGTTGAAGATGATGCTGCTACTCGCCGGCTTTATCGTTTTCTGTTACGTAATAGCGGCTACGATGTGATCGAAGCCGAAGATGGGATCGATGCGCTGGAAAAGCTGGCCGTGCATGATTGTGATGTGGTTATTACCGATATGAATATGCCTCGTATGGGTGGTATTGAGTTGGTGCGCACTCTCCGCCAAAATCAATCACAAGTGTACGTGATCCTGGTCACTGCTTTCGGTACTCCCGATACCGAAAAGAATGCGCTGCGCGCTGGTGTTAACGAATATTTAACCAAACCGTTCGACTTCGATGAGTTAGAACGACGGCTGCAACTCTACTTCTCCCGTCGTGCGCAAGGTGGTTCCTGAGCATATACTGCACGTACCGGTGTTGTAGCGATAACGGTTGAGTTTGCCCTGGCATCCGTTACCCAATGACAATTTTGTTACCGACATGACGGTCATTGTAGCCTTTATGCAAACTTAACTTGCTACATTACAAACGAATAGCCCGCAATCTGCTCTGTGCAGATGGACATGCCTGGGGAGCCTGATCTATGGCTGACTACGCAAATTCTTCCCCTGAGCGCCCCCGGATACTCATTGTGGAGGACGAAGTAAATATCCGTGAGTTCTGTCGTCTGCTTCTCCGTCGGCATTATGATGTCGTTACCGTAGAGGATGGTCTCGCGGCGATAGAGTTGCTGTCTACGCAGACGTTTGATCTGGTGTTGACCGATTTGCAAATGCCGAATCTGGATGGGATTGCGCTTGTTCAATACTTGCGTGCCAATCATTTGGAAACAGACGCGGTCGTTATGACGGCGCATGCGACGGTCGAAACTGCACGCGAAGCACTTAAGCTCGGCGCCCTTGATTACATTGCCAAACCTGTCGATGCTGAGCAATTGCAAAAGACGGTACGAACGGCACTGGAATTGCGTCGTGTGCGCCGTGAGAAGGAGCGTCTCTCCGATCTGGTGCTTATGTATCAGTTTAGCCAGGTGATTACGGCTTCACTCGATGTTCAAGAACAATCCGCTCTCTTGCTTGAATTCGTCGGTCGTCGTTTTGCCCCAAGCACCATCGGCTTGTCACTGATTGACGCTGATGGCGATGCGTTGGTGGTGCTGATCGGTTCCGAATCTGGCCGAAGCCTGCCCCTAAGCGAACGTGACGAACAGAGTCTGCGAGCGGCGCACTACCAGTTGATCGAATGTCCGGCCACACCATCAGATCGCCTTATCGAAGTGGTCTTGCGGAGTCGCGACCACGCCATCGGATTCCTCAATCTGACCCGCAACAGTGAACAACCTTCGTTTGATGCTGCTGATCGGCATCTGATCGAAATTTTTGCTTCGCAGATTGCTGCTGCCCTGGACAATGCACGTCTTTATCGTGCCCTCAAAGATCAATACGAGCAGATGATCGCTGCGCTGGCCGGGGCAATCGAAGCCCGCGATGCCTATACCTATGGCCATTCACGCCAGGTTAGTCGCTACGCCGTCCGCCTGGCGCAAGAACTGGGTCTTAGTCCTGCGGCGATTGAGCGCATTCACTATGCCGGTCTCTTGCATGATATTGGTAAGATTGGCATTCGCGACGATATCTTACTCAAGCCAGGACCTCTTTCACCTGAAGAGTTGACCCAGATGCGCCGCCATCCGCAAATCGGGGTACGGATTCTTGAGCAGATCAGTGGGTTACGTGATATATTGCCGATTATCGCTGCCCACCACGAACGTTTTGATGGTACCGGCTATCCATACGGTTTGAAGGGAGAAGAGATACCCTTCGAGGCTCGTATTCTGGCGGTAGCCGATACCTTCGAGGCGCTAACTGCCGATCGTGCCTACCGTTCGGTGATGAGTCCTGAAGCGGTGCTCCAGATCATTGAGAATGGCAGAGGAACCCATTGGGATCCGCAGGTGGTTGATGCCTTCTTGCGCCTGATGCGCCGTGAGCGGTTATGGGAACAATCACCGCGGTTACGGCAGGTGATACAACCGCCATTGTCAGTAGAGTCGATACCTTTGTAACGAGAGCTCACTCCGCACTGGCAACCATCTGTAGTGCCATCACCCGCTGGATTGGTTGCCTTGCACGCTCGTCATACCCCTGACGTATCGTGTGGCGTGCAGCAGCCACGCTGCCGCACCAGCCGTGCTCACGATCAGGCGCGTGGTATAGAGGTGCCCCTGATAGTAAAATCTAATACGGAAGTTCAGGCGTACACTATATCACCACAGAGACACAGAGGGCAAAGAGGGTTTCTACATCAAAGCGGGTGTCTCATCATCTGCGGTTGACAATGCCCCACCTTTGACCTACTGAACCAGCGCTTCCATTCCTTGCACCAGCGGGGATACTGCTTTCCAGGCCGGATTGCCCGTGGCGTGTAGCCTGGCGTTCGGCAGCCGTGCTACCGCGCCAACCGTGCGCACGATCCGGCGCGTGGCACGCGGTTGATCCGGCTGGTCATGCGGATAGTGGGTGTGAGCGTCACGATCTCTGCCGGTATGCCAGCGAGGAGGGCTGACGATCATCGCCAGTGCTATCATGCGCTGGATGGATTGCCTTGCCCGCTCATCATTCGTGTGGTGTGCGGTGTGGTGTGCGGCAGCCATGCTGCCGCGCCAGCCGTACCCATAATCCGGCGCGTGGCACGCGGTTGATCCGGCTGGTCATGCGGATACTGGTGTGCGCCTCACAATCATGGAGGTTGTCAGTCATTAATGAGATAACTGCGAGCGACTAAGGTCTGATATGACCCGGCGGTGAAGTGCGACTCCCTCGACGTTTCCCTGGCGCAATGTGACCTGCTGCGAATGGATGAAACAGCCCCTTTTCACAAGCCTGTACACAGTTCATATCTATACGTGCCATTGTCGTAATGGAATACGTGTAAGATATGTCTGGTTCACGCTTTTGATAACGATGAGGCCTTACAATGTTCAAACGTTCCCGCAAAAGGCTTGTTGATGATTATGTTGCTCGATTAATCGTAGTTTCTCTTGCATTGCTCTGGTTCTCCTTTTCCTCTCTGACTATCTGGTGGCAAGTGACCATCGTTACCGGAATTGTTTCCCTCTTTATTCTGCTCTTTGCATTGTGGAATGATTACCGTCAACGCTCACTACGTCGCAAGCAATTGCTGGAATTATCTCCCGCTGAATTTGAAGAACGTGTTGCGCAACTTTTACACGATCTAGGCTGGCAGCGTGTCCAGATACGGGGTGGGAGTGGTGATCGCGGTGTAGATATTACTGCCGAACGGAATGGACAACTCTATCTTGTGCAATGTAAGCGGTATACCAAACCGGTACGCCCGAATTATGTGCGTGACCTGGTTGGGGCGTTGCATATTCAACGGGCTAACCAGGCTATTCTCGTCACCACGAGCGGCTTTACCCGTCAATGTTACCTGGAAGCCAAAGACCAACCTGTCCAGTTGTGGGATGGCCGCAAACTCTTGCACTATATCGACATCGCTGAACGCCGCGGAGCTGTGCGTTTACCTGTGTGGCAGCAGTGGCCTTTTTTAGTCGGTGCGACACTACTAGGGGTGAGTCTGATGTTGGCCGGTGTAGCCATCCTTATGGAACCTGCCACACAGCCGGTTGTCACCACCCAAATTAGTGATCAGCCGAACCAGCATGTCCTCTTCGATGTGCACAGAACGGCCACAGCAGAGACCATCCCGGCCACGCCGACTGTCATGCGACAGGATGTACAGCCAACCCTGTCGGTGCCCACTGTCCGTCCGACTGACGTACCGGCTCTGACGACTGTTTTTAACGGTGGTAATGTACGGGCTGCACCAAATCTACGCGGGACGGTGCTTGACCAGATTCATGCCGGTGAGTCTGTTACCCTTCTCGGCCGCAGCCCTGATGGCGAGTGGTTGCGGATGATTAATCTGCGCCAGACAGAAGGTTGGGTACACCGTTCATTGCTCACCATTGATCCAGTCGTTGAAGCGCAGTTGCCGGTTGTTGAACCGTAGGTTGTCATAGCAAATCTGGTTTACCAAAGTCATTGCTTGTGATTGCACCATCACACCAGTGGCAATCACGCATATGGAGAACGGCATTTCCGCTGCATATCCAGTGGTATTACCCGCTGGCGCAGATATGATTTCCTGACCGGGTTGTTCGCGACGCATCGTTTGGCGTACGGCAGCCATACTGCGCCAGCCGTGCGTACCGGCAGGTGTGGGCCGCAGTGCCGCCCTTGCCGGTACGTGCCCCTGGTGACAGGGGATGGTCGCGAGCTGGTATCCTGTCCCACGGGGAGCTGGTTCATCACAGACAAAGCAGGAAAACGCTGTGAAGGGACTGATCAATAAGGTTGATGGCCTCGGCAATCATGCACTGTATTATGATAACCCGGGTTGCGACCTGCGCTGTAAGCAGGTCACGTGAGGCAGACTACCAGGATGAATAGCAAGACACTACGCACAACACCATGCGCCGTAACTGCATGAACGATTTGGTAGCAGCCAGTTCTTATAGACGTTCTACGTCACGCCTCAACGTAACAACTCGGGTTATGACCATCCTCTGTGTCGTCCGTGCCTCTGTGGTGATAAAGGTAGCAACTGGGGTTATGATGAGAGATTTCTCGCCGGCTCAAACCCACCTGAGCTTCAGTGTCGCAAGGTGGGCTTTCGGCCTGCTGGCTGACCGGTCTGCTTTCGTAGCATTGTGTTGCCTCATTTGACTCCCACTCACAGCGACGGGTATAATCTGCCGGGCTGCTTGAGCAATTGTATCAGTTGCCAAATCGTTTCTAAGCCACATATCAGCCATTCATCAGCTATGCGCTATGTAAGTCTCGCTACGGTAGCGGTTATGACATGTAGTAGTGATTCAATGGTGAACGCAGTAAGTGAGGGAGTTGTTGCATGACACGACGGATCTTTGCTGTACTGGGCTTACTGGTGCTATCCGTTTCATTGCTGGCCTGGCCACGACCCGGTGCAGCGCAGGGCGGTGTGCCCGATACGTATCCGCCGTATCAGGCGCGCTATTTTCCTGAGACCGGCCATAGTGCGGTGAACTGGTTCCTGGAGACCTGGAAAAATACGCCAAATGCGCTATTTGTATTGGGATATCCCATTTCGGAACCGTTTATCGAAGAGAGCTTTACTGAGCCGGGTAAGTTTTACCGGGTACAGTATTTTGAGCGGGCTATTCTCGAAGAGCATCCTGAAAACTTTGGTCAGCAAAATAACCGGTACTATATCCTGGGCCGTTTGCTTGGTCGGCGGTTAGTTGAAGGCCGTGAGAATGAACCTCCGTTCCAGCGGGTCGCCAATCCCGGTGATGGTACGTGGTTTGCTGAGACCGGCCATACCTTACGCGATAGCCCGGCACCGTTCCGCACATTCTGGCTCAACAACGGTGGTCTTGAGGTCTTCGGTTATCCGCTCTCCGAGCAGTTCCAGGAGCGCAATCAGGCCACCGGTGAAATCTACTGGGTGCAGTACTTCGAGCGGCAGCGCATGGAGTGGCATCCCGATGAACCGGACCCCCGCTATCGTATTCTGCTCGGCTTGCTGGGTAATGAGTATCGCGATTTGCGACACCGCACAAATCCGGCATTTAATTACCGGTCATCCGATCAATCATTGCCGCGGCAATTCATTTATGGCTTCAATGCACACCTCTACGGACAGGGGACAGCCTGGCAAGATCGCAACCGTGTCTTGCAAATGAGCCGTGATGCGGGTGTCTTCTGGATTCGACAACAAGTGCGCTGGATGGATCTGCACGACCGTTCAGGTGCCATCTATTGGGCCGAACTTGACGATATTGTGGCCGATGCGAATCGTCAAGGGGTGAATCTGTTACTGAGCATTGTTGCCGCACCCAGTTGGGCAACGGCAAACGGCAGTAACGGTATGCCCCGGCGCGAAAACTTCAAGGATTTCGCCTATTTTGTCGGCGAGATGGCAAAGCGTTACAAAGGGCGAGTTCAGGCGTATCAGATCTGGAACGAGCAGAATCGGGCGTGCGAAAATGGCGGTGATTGTGCCCGCGATGGCGGTGTGGGTGGCCGGGTAGCCGATGCAAGCTACTATGTTGATCTCCTTGAGGTTGCGTACAAGGCGATCAAAGCCAACGATCCGATGGCTATTGTCGTCAGTGGTGCACCAACCAGCACCGAGACGAACAACCCCAATATCGCACTGAGCGATACATCGTATATGCGCTCGATGGCCTCTAATCCCAAGTTTCGGGCCAATGTCGATGCCATTGGTGTACATCCCGGTGGCCATTACAATCCGCCTGATACCCTCTGGCCTGACCGTCCTGGTCCTGGCCCGCAGTGGCGTACAAGCCGTGAATTCTACTTCCGCCGTATTGAAGATATTCGTAACGTGCTGGTAGAAAATGGCCTGGGCGACAAGCAAATCTGGATTACCGAATTCGGCTGGGCAACCCGCAATAATACACCAGGTTATGAGTATGGTAATTCGATCTCGTTCGATCAACAGGCCGAGTGGATTGTGCGTGCGTTCCAAATTGGGCGTCGCGAGTATGCGCCATGGGTGGGGGCAATGTTCCTCTGGAACCTGAACTTTGCTGTGCCGTGGCGTGCACAGGGCAATGAGTTGCACGAACAGGCATCGTTTGGGGTGATCAATGGTGACTGGAGCCCCCGTCCGGCGTGGTTTGCCATCCAGGCAATGCCCAAAGATTAGCGAAGAGCAGGCGAGCGGTATGACCCACCGGGTTATATTGCTCGCCAACGTGTGAGAAGGAAGTATTCGTATGACTCGGAGATGGAAGATGCATCGTATCCGGCGCTGGCCGGCTCTGATCCTTTGTTTGATGATTGTGGCAGCGCTGTTGGCCGCGTGTGGTGGTCAACCGGCAACACCACCGGTAAGTAATGTGCCAACGGCAGCAGTGGTGTCTACTCCTGATACTTCGACGCCACCCACAGCAGTACCGACGACTGCACCGGTTGAGCCGACTGCGGTACCGTCTGAGCCAACACCGGTAGCGGTTGAGCCGACCCCTGTACCGATTAACCCTGATTATCTGGAGTTCGGTATCGTTGGTCACCTCTATTACACCGACCGCGACCGTGTCTTGCAACTGGCGAATAATGCCGGTTTTGATTGGTTCCGCCAGCAAGTGGTCTGGATGGATATCGAAGACCCGGTAAAGGGTATCTACGGTTGGGATGAGCTGGATCGCATCGTTGAGGCGGTTGATCGATCTGGGATCAAGTTGCTGGTGAATGTGGTACGTTCACCGACCGCGTACAACGCGACCAATGGTTTGCCCGATGATCCTGAGACACTGGCCAATTTCCTGGAGCAAATGGTACGCCGCTACGGTGACAAGATTCATGCCTATGAGATTTGGAATGAACCAAACCTGGCGGTTGAGAATGGTGGCGAGATTGTGCCGGAAGATGTCGGGCACTATGTTGAGATTCTGAAAGCAGCCTACACGCGCATTAAGTCGCTCAATCCAGACGCGCTAGTGCTGGCAGCCGCTTCGTCATCGAGTGGTGTGACTAACCCGGCGATTGCCCTTTCCGACCAGGAGTTCTACCGCCTGATGTATACCTACAACAACGGTGAAGTACGCAATTACTTCGATATTCAGGCGGTCCATCCGGGTGGCGCGGCTAATCCGCCCGATACTCTCTGGCCCGACAATCCGAGCTACATTCCCGGTTGTCAACCGGCACCTGATCGCTGCTGGAACGACCACGAGGCGCACTATTTCCGGCATGTCGAGAATGTGCGGAAGTGGATGGAGCAGTATGGGATGGGCGATAAGGAGATCTGGATTACCGAGTACGGCTGGGCAACGCCAAACAACACGCCGGGGTACGAATTTGGTAATTACGTGACTCCAGAGCAGCAGGCGGAATACATTCGCTCGGCGATGCTGCGAGTTTACGAGAATTATCCGTTCGTTGGCAATATGTTCCTCTGGAACATCAATTTTGCCGTGCTCTGGGGTGAGCAGGGGAACCCGAACCATGAACAGGCGGCATTCGCCATTCTCAATCCCGACTGGAGTCCGCGTCTCTCGTATCTGCGGGCACAGGATACAATTGCCCAGATTAAGACGTGGCAGGGGCGTTTTGTTGCGCCATAACGTGGCTGGAGGATAGGCACACAGGGCTGTATAGCCCGACACCGGGAGGGGCAGGCTGCATGCCTGCCCCTCCTGATTATGTTCGCGCCGATTTGATGTCTATTGACATTATGTGAGTCTCGTCTCTGAATCGTGCTGCGATGGTCGCGATCGTGGTGTGGTTCTGCCAGGTGGTACTGAGACAGAGATCGTACCGCGAACAGGGACTACGTATTTGTGCAAGTGATCAGATTGGATGGTGAACCAGAGGGGAAATTATGTGCACAGGTTAAAGCTCGTGCTCCATTGGGATGAAAATGATTTGACCACCTTTCACTGGTGCCCGAAATAAGATCGAGACAGTCATATCTACTGAATATCATCCATATAAATCTGTGCAGGACGATGCAAAATTGCGCCGGAAGGTTGTGGTATACTACCTTTCAAACAAAAGCACAGTGTGATGCCAGCAGGCCACGATGCCGGTGAATGATCCTGGCTAATGTGGGGAGTGAAATGTTGCGATGTGCGATGGGGTCTTATTAACCGTCGTACCGTAATTCGCGTTACTCATAACTGGGGTTCAACCAGTTGGCAGGAGTGTTCAGGTGAGCGACTCGATCGCAATTGAACTCCGTGACGTTGTCAAACGATTTGGCGATGTCGTGGCCGTCGATCACGTTAATCTGCAAATTCGTGACGGCGAGTTTTTCTCTTTGCTGGGGCCAAGCGGTTGTGGCAAGACATCGAGTCTGCGCATGATCGCCGGGTTTGAATTGCCAACCGCTGGCAGTATCCTTATTCACGGTCGTGAAATGGGTATTACGCCACCACACCTGCGACCGGTGAATACGGTGTTTCAATCGTATGCCCTCTTCCCACACATGACCGTTGCGCAAAACGTTGCCTTTGGCCTCGAAATGCGCAAAACGCCAAAGGCCGAGATTGCCCATCGTGTTCGGGAAGCGCTCGAACTGGTGCGCCTGACCGGCCTGGAAGAACGGCGACCGCGTCAGCTTTCCGGTGGTCAACAACAGCGGGTTGCGCTGGCGCGCGCGCTCGTCAACCATCCCGAAGTCTTGTTGCTTGATGAGCCGCTCGGTGCGCTTGACCAAAAACTGCGGAAAGAGATGCAACTTGAGTTGAAGAGTCTTCAGGCCCGGGTTGGGATCACCTTCGTGTTTGTAACCCACGACCAGGAAGAGGCCTTGACGATGTCGGATCGCATTGCGGTCATGAACAAGGGCAAAATTCTGCAAGTGGGAACACCAACCGAGATCTACGAGCGGCCGAATTGTCGTTTCGTTGCCGACTTTATCGGTGAGACTAACTTTATCGATGGCGTAGTGATCGGGCGTGATGGCAATTACACAGTGTTAGAGACGCCAGAGGGCTTACGCTTTCGTGGCCTGGCCTCTCGTCCATTGAGTGAAGGGACAGCGGTCACCTATTCGATCCGGCCCGAAAAAGTACGTTTACTGGCTGCCAACAGTGAGTTGCCGATGGATGGTCTGGCCGGTACGGTGATGAGTGTCAATTATATCGGTAGTGATACGCGGATTACGGTTCGCATTAACGAGCGCCGCACGATTGACATCTGGGAACAAAATACGCGCTCGACGCTTGACCGTGATGAATACTGGCAGCCGGGTGAAGCCGCCGTCATTGTCTGCCCACCCGACAATGCATTGGTGCTCAGTGAATAGGAGGGCGCGATGACCATGCTTCAACAGCAACAACAGCGTCGCGACCGTGTCCGGCTCTTGTTGCTGCTCTCTCCTGGTCTGCTCTGGCTCTTGCTCTTCTTCGCGTTGCCGTTGGTCATTATTCTTGTCTACAGCTTTATGACCAACGATGCATTGGGGCGGGTTGTCTATCAACCAACGCTCGATAACTACATTACGATCTTCACGCAGAGCCTGTACGTCAACGCCTACTGGCGCTCGATCTGGACTAGTGTCCTGACGACGGTGATTTGCCTGTTGATCGGCTATCCGTTGGCGCTCTTTATTGCCCGCAGTCCACAACAATGGCGTATGCCTTTGCTGATGCTGATTCTGATCCCATTTTGGACCAACTTTCTGGTGCGTATCTATGCCTGGCAGATTATTCTGGCCAACAATGGGATCATCAACGGCTTCCTTGAAATCATCGGCGTTGGTCGCCTCCCTTTGCTCAACAACGAAGGTGCCACGCTCCTCGGCCTGGTCTACGGTGAATTGCCGTTTATGGTCTTGCCACTCTATGCCGCACTTGATCGTTTCGATTTCACGCTGATGGAAGCCGCTGCCGATCTCGGCGCAAACAAGGTACAGGCTTTTCTGCGCGTGATGCTGCCAATGACGATGCCGGGGATTGTGGCTGGGTCGGTGCTGGTGTTCATTCCGACCCTCGGTCAGTTCGTCGTCTCTGAACTCCTCGGTGGGGCCAAGGTCGACTACCTGGGTAATCTGATTCAGCGGCTCTTCCTGCGGGCCAACCCGATTAACTGGCCACTCGGCTCAGCAATGGCTGTATTGATGATGATCGTGCTGCTGGTGCTGATAATGATGTACTTCCGCGCAACAACGGAGGAAGAGCGATGATCGAGACAGCACCCGCTTCAACCACCCTGACCCGCGCCCGCGGTGCATTTGCCGAGGGGCGCCTGACGTGGAGCGGTGTGGGATTGACAATCTTCTCAATTCTGGTCTATCTGTTCCTGTATGCACCGATTGTCATTCTGGTTATCTTTTCCTTCACCCGTGATGAGTTTGGCGTGCGTTGGACAGGCTTTACGCTTGATTGGTATATCCGCCTGTTCAACAATCCACGTATGATGGGAGCCGCCTGGAATACATTAGTGGTGGCCAGTGTGTCAACGGTTGCGTCAACGATCATTGGCACCTTGCTGGCGATGGCGATGGAGCGCTACCGGTTTCGGGGACGAGGGGCGATGGAAGGCTTGATTTATCTCCCGATTGTGGTGCCCGAAATCGTGATGGCAGTAGCCTTGCTGGCTTTCTCGGCAATCGCCTTTGATCTGATTAAAATGATGACCGGCGAGACGCTGCGGCGTAATCTCACCACAGTAACGATTGGCCACATCGCCTTCAGCATCTCGTTTGTTGTGGTTGTCGTGCGTACCAGCCTCAAAAATTTCGACCGTCGGCTCGAAGAAGCAGCAGCCGATCTAGGTGCCGATAACTGGAACATTTTCTGGCGCATTACCTTTCCGCTCATCTTGCCCGGTATCGTTGGTGGTGCTTTGCTGGCCTTCACCCTCTCGCTCGACGACTTCATCATTTCGCTGTTTCTCTCCGGGCCAGGAACTTCCCTCCTACCGGTGGAAGTGTATAACCGTGTGCGACGAGCAGTGACGCCAGAAATCAATGCTATTTCTACCCTGATGCTACTGTTATCAATGGTGCTGGTCGCACTGTCGCAACTCTTACAGCGGCGACGATAGGTCTGGATACACAGTCGTGAGGGAGGTTGAGGATGCAGATGCTTCGCTTGATGACGCTGGTGTTGCTTCTGGTACTAACGGCGTGTGGTGGTGGTGGCGCAACCACCAGTCCCGGTAACGAATACGGTACCGGCAGTGGTGATACAACTCAAACAACTGGCGATGGTGTTGATCGCAGCAGATTGTCAAATAAGCTCTACTTCTATAACTGGTCAGATTATATCGACCCGGCGATTCTCGATCAGTTTAAAGCCGAGTATGGCGTTGAAGTCGTGGTTGACACCTACGACAGCAATGAAGACATGCTGGCTAAGGTGCGGGCCGGTAATTCAGGGTACGATATTGTCGTTCCCTCGGATTATGCAGTGCAGATCATGGTGATAGAGGGATTAGCCGCACCGATAGACAAGTCATTGCTTACCAATCTGGTGCACATCGATCCAAACCTGCTTGATCAGTACTTCGACAAGGGAAATTCCTATTCCGTGCCGTACATGTATGGCATTACCGGCATTGCCTACAACACGAAATTCTTCCCGAACGGCATTGATAGCTGGGCTGCGATCTTTGAACCCGATCAGATTGCTCAGTTTGCCGGTAAGTTTAGCATGCTCGACGATGCACGAGAGACACCGGGGGCGGCGCTACGCTATATCGGTCAGTCGCTCAATTCCACCGATCCAACAGCTCTAGCGCGAGTGAAAGATATTCTGCTGGCTCAGAAGCAATACCTGGCTGCCTATAACAGTTCTGACGTGAACCGCAAACTTGCCAGCGAGGAATATGTGATGGCGCATGCCTGGAGTGGAACGGCTATGCAGGCGCGCAATGGATTGGGTGATGAGTTCAGCGGTAATCCGAACATCGCCTTCGTGATCCCCAAAGAGGGTGGCATGATCTGGATGGATAATCTCGTTATCCTGAAGGACTCACCCAATGCCTATACAGCCCACGTCTTCATCAATTTTCTCATGCGACCGGAAATTGCCGCTCAAAATACCGAATATGTTGGCTATCTGACACCGAATAAGGATGCGCTGCCACTCATTTCCGCCGAGGTGCGTGACTTGTATGCGCAAGGCTTTGCCCCGGATGACGCGATGTATCAGCGCCTTGAGTGGGCGGTGCGCAATGAGGGCACTACTGCCTTCGATGATTTGTGGACTGAAATCAAGGGTGAGTAAGCAGCACGAACACGTTTGATTGCAAGAGAGGGGTATGTACCCCTCTCTGATTTTTTCAGAGCTTTGTCTGTGCTTCAGGCTCCTGGTGCGCATCTATGCAGGTGATGGAGCAGAGGATGTCGTTTACACCTCTCCAACCGGTGTTTTCTGTGAGAAATAAATCTGCTCTTCACGTTCCACTTTTTTCATCACATACGTTTATTACAACGACAGTAACATGTACGGTCGGTCTGTGGTATCCTACACCTATTCGCAGGTCACAGGCGTGTAGAGGAGGAAGGCATGGAGATCCGCGACCGCTCCGACCACGATCCGGTTGCCGATTTACTACTGGTTGATGCGTATATGCGTTGGGCATTACTGGCAGCCGAAGAGGTGATCGGGCGCAACGGTCTGGCCGTCGTACTACGACAAGCCGGCTTAAGCCATCTGATCGGCAATTATCCGCCGGAGCAACTGAAAGCCACGACCGGTCTGACATTTTATCACTATGCATCGCTCAATGCCGGCCTGATCAATTTTTTCGGTCGTTCGGCGCGTAGTATGGCGTTGCGGATCGGGCGGCAGACTGCGCGTCTGGCCATCGCAAACCAGAGTGCCTTGTTTGGGACGGCTGCGCTGATTGGATCAAAGGTTTTGCCCTTTGCCACTCAGGTGAAACTGGGGTTATCGGCAATGCAAGCCGGTTTACGTCGCCTGAGTCAAGCCGTGAATCAAGATCGCCGGCTAGCGTTGGAGGATAGGGGGGAAGCCTGGGCCTATATTGACTACACCTGCTCGATGTCGGCTGGGAAGCAGGCCGATGAACCTATCGGTTATATCCAGTGTGGTGTATTACAAGAAGCTCTCCATTGGCAAACCGGTCGTGAATTTGCCGTAGAACAGATTGCCTGTCGTTCAATGGGTGCGCCGGCGTCGATCTGGCTGGTCTCGAAGACGCCGACGCTGCCGTATAACTGATGTGTAAAGGAGGGCCGTATGGCCGACCTGACTCCTGATCAGATTTTTGATCTGCTTAACCGCCCTGGCCCACTGTGGTTGGTGGGGGCGAATTTGAGTGGTGCGAACCTGAGTGCAGCTAATCTGAGCAATGCCAACTTAAGTGAAGCCCAGTTGAGCCGTACCCGCCTCACCGATGCCAACCTGTACCGGGCCGATCTGAGTGTCTGTGAGTTGGGCGGTGCCAATCTGAGCTGGGCCAATCTGCGTGAAGCGCGATTGAATTGGGCGCAACTGGTACGTGCTGATTTGAGTGATGCTGATTTGCGTAAGGCCGATCTGAGCTGGGCGAACCTGGAATTTGCGTCGCTGGTTGGGGCCAATCTGCGCGGTGCTAATTTAAGTGCTGCCGACTTCAGTGGGGCCAATCTGTACGGGGCAAACCTTAGCCTTTGCAACCTCAGTGGTGCTGATTTGCGTGATACGGTGATGATTGGGGCCAATCTGAGCGAAGCGCAACTGCGCGAGGCACAACTGGTGAATTTGAGTGGCGCAAATCTGAGTGGTGCTATCTTGATTCGGGTGAGCCTTAATGGTGCCAACGGCAATGGAGCCAATCTGGCGAATGCCAATCTGATGCACGCCAACCTGCGCGAGGCGACCTTCGATGAGGCAAACTTTATCGGTGCCAATCTCAGCGAAGCCAATTTAGGCGAAGCCAGTTTATGTAATGCCGATTTCAGCGAGGCGAACCTTAGCGGTATTTACCTCAGTGGTGCCAATCTCCGCGGGGCGATCTTCACGCGGGCCAATCTGTCTCGTGCGAACCTGAGTGGGGCCAACCTGCGCGGCGCGAGTCTCCAAGGTGCGAACCTGCGTGAAGCAAGTCTGGCCGATGCCGATTTGACCGACGCCGATCTGACAGATGCTGATCTGACCGATTGTGATCTGACCGGTGCGAAGGGGGTTGCGGGATTGTAGTCAGAGAATCGTTACAAGGGTTACCGATTTGCTATGCTATGGGCTACCAAACCTCACGAGCCAGTCATGCCGGACACAGAGTAGCACTTATTTCATAAAAGCTTGTTGTCTGCTTCCAGCCTGTCGCACATGCGCCTGAACGCTTGCTAATTGCCAACGATAGCTATTATACCGGTACGAAATAGAGCAGCGCTGGCATCATCAATAGTGCAATCACGCGCTGGATGGGTTGCCTTACCCGCTCGTCAGGTGCGTGTCGCAGTGTTTGGAGTGCGACAGCCATGCTGCCGCACCAGCATGCTCACGAGCCGGAGCGTGGTTCACCATTGACCCTGCTGGTCACGAGGATGCTGTGTGTGCTCGTCACGATTATACGTGCATGAGATAACTTCTAGCAGATGTTTTTGCAACAGGTTCTACGGATGACTGTGCTCGCGGGTTTGCTTTTCCTGAACATGTTACTCGTATGGGCCCAGAAAGCGTTCCCCATTAAAATGAATAATATGACCTGGAGACTCTGCTATCCAGACTTCCGTTGCCCAGGCGATTTCTTGAAGATACTTTTTCATTACTTTTCGTGTAGGAAATACTGTTACAAACACTAAAGGAGATTTACTATCTCTAAACACATCTTTGAGTTCGTTATGGCGTTTCATATTGATCGGGCCATGACTGGTCACTGCTTCGATGAGAACAAGCCAGTTTTGATCTGGTACATGGATAATCACATCTGGCATCTTGCTGTGCTCATTCACATGAACACCCAATTGTTCAAAATATGTTCGCTCAAATAGCTTGAACTTGTCACCGGCGTCGCCCACGTATATGACAACTCCCCCCGGTGTAAACCGCGGACAGAAATCCTCGATAATCTGCTTAATGAGCGTATTCTGTCCTCCTGCCGTTATGTTGATTTCGCTCCCATCCGGCAGTTGCACAGGAATGAATGCCTGAGACCGTTCCCTTTCGCGCAGGCGGTGCAACCCCTGAGCGGTCGCCAGATAGGTTCTCAGCTTGTTGTCCCATGCATCTGTCCCAAATGACGTGATTAATGCCAGCAGGTTGGATTCCATCTGATACCGTGTCTTGGGGCTGTTGATAGGTCTATCCGGGTCATCTGGATTAGGAATGACGAGATTCATCTGCACAAACTGATGAATGGTTTGACGGCGCACAGTTTCGCGCGTGTTTGGTGCATACGTGATACCAAATTGATCACGGAAGTAATTCATCATTTCTGTTATGCCATATAAAGGAGCAGATGCATCTGCCCAGTCGCTGTCTGGTGTGACATTTGAGAGGGCAAGCAAGGTGAGAGCAGAGCGTTGATTAATCAGTGCCCTGGGGAGCTGAAGTGCGCGAAGGATGGCCATCGCCTCTTCAATCTTTTGTCTGGCCTGTAAATCACGACTCGTTGCGGTCATGCCCAGCCTTTCTATCACGAGATCATCCAGTTGTTGTTGGGGTGGGAATGTCTCACCAATACGTTCACCTATTGCAATCAATTGATCTTTTGTTGGATACCTGAAGTTCCGTAAATCTGCGGCATTGACCTGCGTATGTCCACTGAACTGTCTGAAATATTCATCTGCGATTGTCGAATTGAGGAACGCTGCAATCCCTTTCGCCAGCGCTGGCGATAAGCCATGACCATCGTGATGATAGTAATTCAAGTGATTTTCAAATCCCGTAAGGTCTGCATCAATTCTGTCAGGGTTATATACTGCTGCAACTAATCTACGCTTTTCTTCTTTTGCAGAAAAGCGCTTAACCAGAACATACCAGCCACGTGGAAGTAACAGACTCGCTGTGGCGGGATGGATGTTGATAGCATTTGGTTTCTTTCCAGGTTTACCGGGCCATGTGATGTATCCTGCCACAAAATTGTTTGGATAAATAAGGGGAGCCTTTTCTTCCCCATTTCCTTCACAGAGAAATTCCCTAACGCGAAAATCAACCACTCTTCCGGTTGAAATCTGAACACCTAACTCGCTGAGCGATGTTGAAAGCCGCTCTACATGCTGTCCTATGTGTTGATGCAAGGTGTCAGGCACAATCCGAATACATAGTGCTGGATCATCTGGTTTTACCACCTGATCGAACGTGACGTCTCGTATCGACATCCATGCATCATCAGGCCCCTCGCTGGCAGAGATGGCAATCGTGGTGCGCTGTTGGGCTTTTACTGCGTGTACGATGATATTCTCTTGAAGGACGTCTTCGTCCTGGAAAGCTCTATCACGGTGCTCAAAAACATGAATTCTTTGAAGAGACATTGTAGATAAGAAGGCTTTTCTGAACGGAAGAAAATAAGGCCCATTGCAGAAACTTCGCGGGGTTATGGCTACAATTTCTCCGTCAGGTTCAAGTAGTTCGATAGCAATCCAGAAAAAAGCGGTATATAGATTGCTGGTTTCTATGCCGGCTTTTTGTAATAGCCGGCGGGTGCGTGATTTGCTATGAATTTTCTTGTATGGAGGATTCATGATAATAGTATTGAAAGATTTATTAAGTGGAGCAAAAAGGGTTTTATTACTCATAAGTATGTCGATGCCTGCCTCAATAAAATCTTCTGGGATAATCTCATAATCAAAATCAATATCCTTTTGCCGGCATAGCTGGCAACAATGTTCCAGTGTTGATTGCAAATATGCTCGTAAGACTGGATCAATTTCGTAGGCAGTAATCTTGATCCGGGTAGGTGGTGTTTGCCACGTGCCGGCTGCTGCAACCAGAGCCGCTGATAAAGAGCCGACACCTGCACCAGGATCGAGGACCTGTAAGGTGTCAGGTCTGTGCGTGAAAAGTCCAGCCATGAATTGCGCGATACCTTGAGGGGTAAAAAACTGTCCCTTCTCAGCGCGATTGGCTGCGAGCTGTTGACTGGCTTTCAGACGCAGTAATTCGACCC
>NZ_DAOTZQ010000037.1:0-16093 GCF_034434295.1 Chloroflexus sp. | reverse complement strand
CGATGCCGAGGGGCAACTTCTCGATGAGGTGTTGGCTTTTACCCATGTACAAATTCCCGCTCGCTTTCCCATGCACGCGCTGGGGGTCGGACACCCGGCCAGTGTAGTGGCCTGTGCCCGGATGAGTTGCGACATCTTCGATAGCGCATTACTGACCCGCGATGCCCGTCAGGGGCGTCTGCTGGCGTTTACGGCTGATTCGCAGCGACCGGGCTTCCAATTGCGCGGTGATTGGTTTACCTATGTCTATCTGGCCGACCGCAAGCATGTGAAAGCTGATACACCAATCTCGCCGGGATGCCAGTGCTTTACCTGTAGCCGGTATAGTCTGGGGTATCTGCATCATCTGCACAAACTGGGTGAGCCGCTGGTCTTGCGATTGGCAACCATCCACAATCTACACTTCATAGCGCAATTGATGGAGTTGATCAGGTATGAGCTGAGAGGATCGCAAGCTAATGGCCAATCGTGAGACGCAACTGGACGAATTGGTAGCAGCGGTTCAAATCAGCACACATTACCGCACGATTGATCGGCAACTGGTCGAGTGTGTTGGGCACGAAGCACTGTCTCGTTATCCGTCACTGAAAGCTACGATCAAGGCTACCAAGAGAGATGATCGGTGCCTATACCGAACGAACCTCACTGTATGAGCAGTAGCTCACCGAGTTGCAACAGGCACCGGATGTGGCTTCACGCAAGGCCATCTGTCAACGGCTGCTGGCCTCGCATGCCTCAATCCGTGAGCGTCTGGCAGTGCTTAATCGGCTTTACCCTGCCTGTCTCG
This sequence comes from Chloroflexus sp., assembly GCF_034434295.1. Taxonomy (GTDB): domain Bacteria; phylum Chloroflexota; class Chloroflexia; order Chloroflexales; family Chloroflexaceae; genus Chloroflexus. The sequence continues at coordinate 15,306 of NZ_DAOTZQ010000037.1, read as the reverse complement.
GTGATCAACCGCCGCAGCGTATCCTTGATTTGGGATGCGGTTTCAATCCGTTAGCGGTGCCCTGGATGAACTTGCCTGCTACTACATGTTATGCTGCTTATGACATTAATACTGCCCTGTGTGCATTTGTAGGCGCAGTACTGCCGTTGCTGGGTGTGCAGGGTACCGCCGATGTTTGCGATCTGGTGACAGGGCCGCCGCCAGTTGCCGCAGACGTTGCGCTGGTACTGAAAGTAATTCCCTTGCTGGAACAACAACACGCGGCGCTAGTGCCAATCTGTTACGCGCTATTCGGGCACCGCACCTGGTAGTGCCCTTTCCGACGCGCAGTCTGGGTGGGCGGAATGTAGGGATGCTCGAAACGTACCGCCGCTATATGACAACGCTTGTCGCGACGGAAGGCTGGGTACCGCACGAGATGGTCTTACCCGGTGAGCTGGTCTTTATTATTCGTCGCTAATTTGTTATCAGTCTTCGCTTTCCCGGATGCAGATAACGGCGCCATCATGCGCTGGATTTGGTTGCCTTGCCCGCTCGTCATGCGCGTGTCGCCAGTTTGGAGTGCGGCAGCCATGCTGCCGCAAGCAGCCGTGCTCACGATCCGGCGCGTGACACGCCGCTGACCTTGCCGGTCACGGATGCGACGTATGTTCTCGCCACGATACCAGGCTTGTCGATGATTTGAGATTACTCCAAAGTTACGCAGCATTCTCCCCGATCACAAACCTTCTCGTTCCCGGATGTGGGCCAGTAGTCGCCGACAGGCTGTCTCGATCAAATGGTAGACCTCATCGAAGCGGCCGTTGTAGTAAGGATCAGGTACTTCCGCTGTTCCCAATTCTGGCGCAAAACTCAACAAAAGCCGGGCGCGTTCACGGGCTTTCGGATGAAAATGTCGCAGGTCGGCCAGATTCTCGTGATCCATCACCAGGATGTAGTCGAACTGGTCGATATCGCTACTGCGTACCTGCCGTGCCCGCATACCGGCAGTCGAGATGTTGTGACGTGCCAGCACACGTTGAGTGCCAGGGTGTGGTGGTTCTCCCACGTGCCAGCCGCCGGTCCCGGCCGAGTCAATCTCGAAGTGCTCGCTCAAGCCGGCTTCGTTGACCAGATGGCGAAAAACCGCCTCGGCCATTGGTGAACGACAGATATTCCCCATACAGACGAACAACACACGTATTTTACGGTGCATAGTCTCCTCACAGCATACCGGCAGCCAATGCATGCAGAATCGCATCGGCCACCTCATCGATTCGACGCACATGCCGGAAATAGCCGGCGTGTGGCCCAACCACCAGCAGCGGTGTTGGTGCGGTCGTATGAGTGGTGGTTGCTGCCTGTTCGATATTGCCATGGTCTGACGTAATCAGCAAACTGTCTTCAGGGCGACGGGAGTGCAGCCAGCCTGCGATCAGACCATCAATCCGGGTCAGTGCCTCACCTACCCCGTGCTCACCCAGGCGACCATGCCCGGCAAGGTCGGGCAGAAAACTCTCGAAGAAGACCAGGTCGTACTCATGGGCAAGCCCGGCCAGCCGCTCACCTGCCAGGTGTGGATCAATGAATGGTATCGCTGCGGCAGCCGGATCGCGTGCTGCCAGCCGGTCGCCGCTAATATCCCAACTGAGTGCTCGTCCATCCCGCAAATCATTGAGATTGCGCAAATACAGCCCGGCCCCTTCGGCGGCAATCACACTCGCCGAACGGCGGAGCCGGCGAGTTGCCAGTGCCTGCCAGTAACCGGCAGTAAAAACATTGGCAAATGCAACCCGCCAGCCCTGTTCCAGTGCCCGGCGAAACAGCGAGCGTTCGGCAAGTAGCGGACGCAGGGCAACGGGTGGAAAGTGGGGCTGGTGGCGACCGTGAATAGCCGGTGCATTGACGCCGGCCAGTAAGGCGACATGATTGGTACCACTCTGTGGCAATCCTTCTACCCCCAGACATGCGTCAAGCGCACTCAATAACAGCCCATCACGGTAGCCAATCTGTTCGCTGGTGAGTGGACCTCCCAACAGATGGTGGATGGCCGGCATTGGTACCGTTGCCAGTGGGTTGTCGGTTGTTGCAGGAGCCAGTCCGATGCCGTCGAGAAAGACGAATGTAATAGCCATTGGTAGGAAATAGGAAGTAGAAAATAGGAAATGGAACTAGGGGAAGTATATCATATTGAGGAGGAGAGAGCTTCAACAGCGAGCTGTGATGAGAGCCATCATCCACGTGCGACACGTTTGGCGGGCATTAGCCATGTTTTCGCCCAGCTCACGCTTCGGAATAGACGCGCGTAGTCTGCCACTGCGCTGGTCGCCGTGATTGCGAGGCTCTTGTCAGGGCGACAGCACGTGCTGCATGCCAGCCCGTGCCTGTGCCATCATCCACGTGTGGTCTGTCTGGAGTGCGGCAGTCGTGTTTTCGCCCAGCCTATGTTTCGGAACAGAGGCGCATGGTCTGCCACCGCGCTGGTCGCCGTGATTGCGAGGCTCTTGTCAGGGCGACAGCACGTGCTGCATGCCAGCCCGTGTCTGCGCCATCATCCACGTGTGACCCGTTTGGTATGCGGCAGCCACGCTGCCACAAGCGCCCGTGCTTTGTGCCGAACGTAAGCGATTTGTGAACACCCTGTTCAGCGGTACGTCGGGCAATCTTATGTGCCGATACAGGGTATTACCGATTGTTGTGATGAATTGAACTCGGTAATGGTGCACTGGACAGTTATCCTGTTTGCACCTCGCGACAAACGCAAATGCGCCGTTTGTGAAAATGTTGACAGGTTCATCATCATCACCTATAATTACCGGCATTGTAAAACATGTCTCGACTTCCGCGACGGTCGAACTCCACAGACTGGAACGGTTACGACGGCCTTGGAGCACTTGCCAGCAAGCGGAGCCGGCGGCTCACGCCAGTATAGCAACATGCATAAAGCATTTGCGCGACTGACGTGCGCCACTGCACCAATTGGTTCGCGATCTTTTTACGCCCAGGCGGAAGGTAGAGACAAATCAAATCTCTTTGAGGAGGCTTTGTAGCATGTCTGTCCAGCCCGACCCTGTAACCCAGCAGAATGAGGAAAATCTGGATTGGACCCAATTGCTTGATGAGTATGATTATGCCCGTCCCCAGCGTGGCGAGCTGCGTGAGGGTCTGATCATGCACATCGAAGAGAGTGGTGTTCTGGTCTCGATTGGCACTAAGCGCGAAGGTATTATTCCGGCTCAGGATTTGCGCCAGATGGGCGAAGATTTTATCAATTCGCTGAAGGTTGGCGATACGGTTCAGGTGTATGTACAGGAGCCGGAAAATCGCGACGGTGATCTGATCCTCTCGCTCTCGATGGTGCAGGTGGCGAAGGACTGGGAGGTTGCCGAGCAACTCTTCCACGATGGCGGTATCACTCGTTGCAAGGTGATTGGCTTTAACAAAGGCGGCTTGCTGGTGCAATTTAATCGGATTCGTGGCTTTGTGCCGTCATCGCAAGTTGCCCAGTTGCACGGGCGAACCGCTGCTGATGAACGCCAGCAGGCCCTGCAGAAGATGGTCAATCAAGAAATTCCATTGAAGGTTATTGAGGTTGATCGCGAACGCAATCGGTTGGTGCTCTCTGAGCGGGCAGCGACGCAAGAGTGGCGTAAGGCGCAGAAGCATCGCCTGCTGACCGAGTTGCAGCCCGGCGATGTCCTGGTTGGTCGCGTCAATCAGCTTACCAATTTTGGCGCATTTATCGATCTGGGTGGGGCTGATGGTCTGGCCCATATCTCTGAGCTGAGCTGGCAGCGGGTGAATCATCCACGTGAAGTTCTGCAACCCGGCCAGGAAGTCAAGGTTGTGGTCGTCGAGATTGATCGTGAGCGCGAGCGCATCGGTCTCTCGATCCGGCAGTTGCAGAATAATCCCTGGGAGACGATTGACCAGCGTTATACGCTCGGCCAGTTGGTGACCGGCCCGGTAACCAATGTGACACCGTTCGGGGCGTTTGTCCAGGTGGAAGAGGCTGTTGAAGGGTTGATCCATGCCAGTGAGCTTGATGCTGACCCCCAGGCTCAGCCACGCGATATTCTGCAGCCAGGTCAGATCGTAACTGCGCGCGTGATTAGCCTCGACCGTCAGCGCCAGCGCATGGGTTTGTCGTTGCGCCGGATTGGTGAGAATGAGCCTGCTCCAACCGCTGCTGATGAGGCTGATCAGCCGGCCCAGGCGTAATGTGTTTATAACATTGTCGCTCGCCCTGTAATCCTGAGAACCGGCATGGAAATGTATCCGTGCCGGTTTTGTCGTATGATAAGTGCGTGACGTGTTTTGCCGGCACGATGGAGGAGGGATGAATGCGTTTTCTTTCAGCAGCCGACATTGCGCAGGCAGTGCCAATGTCAGCCGCGATTGATGCAGTTGCGCAGGCGTTTGGTATGCTGGCACGCGGTGAGGCTGATATTCCGTTACGAACGGCAATTACAACCCCGGAACAGGCAGCGACGACCTTCTTTATGCCGGGTCGTCTCGGTGGTGAAACCCCTGCACTTGGTATTAAGACTGTTTCAGTCTTCCCCCATAATGTCTACCGTGCGGAACCAACAATTTACGCGCTGGTGACCCTCTTTGATCCGGCCAGTGGTCGCCCAATTGCGGTCCTTGACGGTACCTACCTTACGGCACTACGTACCGGTGCTGCGTCGGGGGTGGCGACCCGCCTGCTGGCACGTGAGGATGTTCGCACCCTGGTGGTGTTCGGTGCCGGCGCTCAGGCATTACCGCAGCTTCAAGCAGTGCTGACGGTACGACCATCAATCAATAATGTCTGGATCGTGAACCGTACTCGTGATCGGGCGACATTACTGGCAGCACGCTTACGTGGTGAAGGTTTTCGTGGCGATATTCGCATCGCTACCGATCCGACAATGCCGCTGGCCGAAGCCGATGTGGTCTGTACTGCGACGAGTAGCCCCAACCCTCTCTTTGCCGCCGATCTGATCCGCCCTGGAACGCATATCAATGCGGTTGGCGCTTATCGCCCTGACATGGCCGAGCTTCCCGCCGACCTGGTTGCCCGCAGTCGGGTTGTGGTTGATCAGCGTCACGCAGCCTGGAGCGAGGCCGGCGATTTGATTCAGGCTCGTGCTGCCGGTCTGATCGATGAGCAGCACGTGATCGCTGAACTGGGCGATCTTGTCAATGGTACCGTACAGGTCCGAACGACTGCTGATCAGATCACCCTCTTCAAGTCAGTCGGTAATGCGGTACAAGACCTGGCCGTGGCCTCATTAGCTCTGGCCCAGGCGACCGCACTGGGACTCGGCGTTGAAGTGACAATCTGAGCTTTTGTCATCGGGTGAACGAGCATTATTCATCAAAATGTCACGCCGATTCCGTACAACCATCATGACAATTGTGATGGATAATGCTTCATTGAAGGCAACATAAGGAGACACAAACGTGAAAAACATCTGTGTGGTAGGTACAGGCTATGTTGGACTGACGACCGGTGTCTGTTTTGCCGATCTCGGTCATTCTGTTACCTGTATCGAGATTGATTTGCACAAACTGGAACTACTCCGCAGCGGTAAATCCCCCATCTTCGAGCCTGGTCTGGAAGAGTTGCAAGAGCGCAACATGCGTGCCGGTCGCTTGCGCTTTACCGATGATTATGCCGTCGGCATCCCCGATGCTGAGTTTATCTTCATCACAGTCGGTACCCCCATGGGCGAAGACGGCTCAGCTGATCTGACGTATGTTAAGGCCGCAGCGTGTAGTATTGGTCAATATTTGCGTTCAGGTTCAATCATTATCGACAAGAGTACCGTGCCGGTAGGCACCGGTGATATGGTCGAAAACATCATCGCCGAGCACGCCGGACCTGATGTGAAGTTTGATGTTGTGTCGAACCCGGAGTTCTTGCGTGAGGGGAGTGCGCTCAGCGATTTCTTCAAGCCTGACCGCATTGTCCTCGGTGCGAAGAATCGCGAGGCGGCACAACGGGTGGCTGCCCTACACGAAACATTGGGGGCGCCGATTATCATCACCGATCTGCGTACAGCCGAAATGATTAAATATGCATCCAATGCCTTTCTGGCTACCCGTATTTCGTTCATCAATGAAATTGCGCAAATCTGCGAGCGTCTGGGCGCTGATGTGCGTGAAGTTGCCCGCGGTATGGGCGCCGACAAACGCATTGGCCCGCACTTTCTGGAAGCCGGCGTTGGCTACGGTGGCTCCTGTTTCCCGAAAGACGTACTGGCGCTGTACCATATGGCCGCCTCTGCCGGTTGCCACCCGCAGTTGCTTCAGGCAGTGATGGACATCAATAGCGATGCGCGCAAGCGGTTTGTGAAGAAGGTCGAAACGGTTCTGGGCGATCTCGAAGGCCGTGTCATCGGGGTGCTGGGTCTGTCATTTAAGCCCAATACCGACGATATGCGTGAGGCACCGAGCGTCGACATTATCAATTCCCTCCTGAAGAAGGGGGCCAGGGTCAAGGCGTATGACCCGGTGGCGATGGCGCGTGCTGAAGAGCTGTTGCCAACAGTAACCTTTACCGCGACGGCGTATGATGTGGCGAAAGATGCCGATGCGTTACTGCTGGTGACTGAGTGGAATGAGTTCAAGCAGTTGGACTGGCAACGCATCAAGCGTTATATGCGCCAGCCGGTCGTAATCGATGGCCGTAATCTCTACGATCCGCGTGAGATGCGCAATTTGGGCTTCACCTATTGGGGGGTTGGTCGCGGTGAAGCACCGGTGCCGATTATGGAAGAAGCGCAGAATACCGGCGATTAGGCGATAGCAAACGTTGCTGAAGTGATACGCTCCTTGCTAAAAGTAAGCTTTTTTCACTGATGGGAAAGAGTGGCAGTATTATGCCACTCTTTTTGCTTTACCGGCAGCACCGCCTAAAAATAGCGGTACAATAGGCCATGTATCTTGTGGTTCAGATGTGTGAGGAGGCTCATAATGAGCGATAATCGCCGCAGTCGCATGATCACCGAAGGGCCGCAGCGCTCGCCGAATCGGGCGATGTTACGCGCTGTGGGGTTTGTCGACAACGACTTCACCAAGCCGATTGTGGGAGTGGCCAATGGCCATAGTACGCTGACACCCTGTAACGCTGGGTTGGGTGCGCTGGCTGCCCGAGCTGAAGAGGCTATTCGGGCTGCCGGTGGTATGCCGCAAATCTTCGGTACCATTACCGTCAGTGATGGTATTTCGATGGGTACCGAGGGTATGAAGTATTCGCTGGTCAGCCGGGAAGTGATTGCCGATTCAATTGAAACGGTTGTCAATGCTCAGCGCATGGACGGCATTCTGGCGGTGGGTGGTTGTGACAAGAATATGCCGGGTGCGTTGATTGCTATGGCGCGGCTTGATATTCCGGCCATCTTTGTGTACGGTGGGACGATTAAGCCCGGCCATTATAAGGAGCGAGACCTGACGATTGTCAGCGCTTTTGAAGCAGTCGGTGAATACAGTGCTGGTCGCATCGATGAGCATGAGTTGCTTGAGATTGAGCGTCATGCCTGTCCTGGCGCCGGCTCATGTGGCGGGATGTACACTGCCAATACGATGTCGTCGGCAATTGAAGCCCTCGGTTTGAGTCTGCCCGGCTCTTCCACGATGGCTGCCGAAGATGAAGAAAAGGCATTGAGCGCGGCGCGATCTGGTGAGGTGTTGGTTGAGGCGATTCGTGCCAATCGCACTGCTCGCCAGATGCTGACCCGCAAGTCGTTCGAGAATGCGATTGCGGTAGTGATGGCGCTCGGTGGTTCAACCAACGCGGTCTTGCATTTGCTGGCGATTGCGCATGCCGCCGATGTCCCGCTCACAATTGATGATTTCGAGACGATTCGTCAGCGGGTACCGGTGCTTTGCGACCTGAAGCCCTCTGGCCGCTACGTGGCGACCGATCTACACCGGGTCGGTGGGGTACCGCAGGTGATGAAGATACTGTTGAATGCCGGTTTGCTACACGGCGATTGTATGACCATCACCGGACAGACGATTGCTGAGACCCTGGCCGATGTGCCTGATGAACCTCCGGCCAATCAGGACGTCATTCGTCCGTTTAGTCAACCAATCTATCCTCAAGGGCATCTGGCTATTCTGCGCGGCAATCTGGCCGAAGAGGGTTGTGTTGCCAAGATCACCGGTATCAAGCAACGCCGGATTACCGGCCCTGCTCGGGTCTTTGATGCTGAAGAGGAGTGCCTGGAGGCCATTCTGAGCGGGAAGATTAAGGCTGGTGATGTGGTGGTCATCCGCTACGAAGGGCCAAAAGGTGGCCCTGGTATGCGTGAAATGCTGGCACCGACGTCGGCTATTATCGGTGCTGGTTTGGGTGACAGCGTGGGGCTGATTACCGATGGTCGCTTTTCCGGTGGCACCTACGGCCTGGTCGTTGGCCATGTCGCCCCGGAGGCCGCTGTCGGTGGTACGATTGCGTTGGTGGAAGAGGGCGACAGTATTACGATTGATGCTGATGCCCGTCTGCTGCAATTGAATGTCTCTGATGAAGAACTGGCACGGCGGCGGGCTGCCTGGCAGCCGCGTCCACCACGTTACACCCGTGGTGTTCTGGCTAAATATGCCCGTCTGGTGTCGTCGGCAAGTCTGGGGGCGGTAACCGACCGGTTTAGCGAGTAGTTGGGCACGATTGCGGCAGAGAACAGTACCTCTGCCGCAATAGCTTCATTGTTCATAGCTGTCATTCCTTGACCGGTGTCCAACCGATCACACCGTTTGGTGCGTAGCTCAGCAAGGGGTGCAGCGCTGGATCGGTGAGGTTTATCAGGGTTGGAGCAACGCTGCACAGCATGGGTAGGCCGAGTGCGCGCAGCCATTCATCATCATCGGCGGCAGTTGGTGGTCGTGAACCCGCCCGATCGGTGATGATCGCCAGGTCGCAACGGTCGAACGGCAACCCTTCCCGGATCAGGCTGTCGGTATCGAAGCCGACAATTAGGGCAGTGCAGGCAGGATCGGCCAATGCTGTGATGACTGATGCTCGATTGGCATGGTCGAGGATAACACCTTGGTAGCGAGCAGACTGTTCGGCGATAGCCTGTTGGCGGTAGCGCTCACCGGTAACTGCGATGATCGGTATTCGACCAAGACGTGACCACGGCGGTTGCAGATCGGGCGCTGCGCGTAGATCGGCAGGAGCGACAAGCCAGCCCCGCTCACCCTGCCCGATCAGCAGCCTGCCATCGTCCAGGATCGTCGTCGGGATGTCGCGGTGGCGGGCGTTGGCAATCAATTGCAGCGCCGCCACCGGTAATGCCTGCGCCTGACGGCGGTCACGTAGTGCCAGTAACGGTTCATCGGGGTCCCAGGTCTCATCATGGCCGAGTTCGGCATTAATCCCGTCGACCACATACCGACAGAGTTCGGCACCAATCGCCGGCTCAGGCGTCGTGAAGAACGTACTCATCAGTATATCGTCGTTGTCAGGTTTGGCCTCAACGTGAAGCTGCGCAATCACCAACCCAATCGCTAATGCGCCACCCTTGAGTGCCGTGCGTAGCCGATCACTGTAATCGGCGGTGGCGCCGATGCGGAGCACAACACCGGGTTGCGGACGATAGATGTTAGGGCCGTACAAGGCAGCCAGATGACGTATTCTGAGCGCTTGGGTCATAAAACTATCCCGGATAGTGTTTCAACTGACTACCTGCAATGATAACACGTCTCCACGAGCCATACCTCGCACTGCTTCGGCAGGCAATGCTGGCAGCTACACCACCTGGATCACGAGTCGCCCTTGATGTAGGGTGTGGTGATGGCTCAAAGACACGCTGGTTGCGTGCGTGCAGTGCCTCTGACGCGCTCATCGTGGGGGTAGATCGCGACGGGTCTGTCTTGCGTGCTGCTGACGACATAATGTTCATCGTAGGCGATGCCACCCATCTCCCGCTCCGTGATGCGTGTATTGATCTGGTCTGGTGTATTGCTGCGCTCAACCTCTTCCCACATCGACACCTTGCGCTACGCGAAATGTGGCGTGTGCTGTGTCATGGGGGAACGCTGGTTATTGCGAGTGCCGGTGAATACTGGGTGCGGCTGCGCAACCATCCAGCGCCGCTCATCGCTGCGCTACCCGACACGCCATTGCCACTCCCGCCCGCCGACGGCCTCGATGAAGAGTGGTCGCTCCTGATGGCGGCTGCTGGTTTTCGACCACATCGGACACAGGCGTATCTTCTGAATGGTGGCAGACTGGCGCAGGTTGCATTAATCGATAGTGAGGCACTGACATCGCACCTTTCGCTTTCCCCGTGTGCCAGTCCGGTTGCCGATCCCGAACCGCACCACCTCCTGGTTGTGACGAGCGGCTGGAAGGTGTGAGCGTGGTCTACATCCAGACAGTCTGCTAACTGCCTGGTGCAATCATCGACTGGATTGGTTGCCTTGCCCGCTCGTCATACCCGTGGCGCGGAGTTTGGCGTGCGGCAGCCATGCTGCCGCACCTCCTTTCCTATTACCTCTCTTCTCCCCTCTCTTTCACCCCCTGTTTCCTGTTTCCTCTCTTCTCACCCCTATTTTCTACCTCATACCATATCCGCAGCACTTCCGCTACACTCCACGCCTGGGCAAAACAGCCACGTGGTTGGTGTGGCGGATCACCGTCGAAAATTTCACTGATCGTCCCGACACAGCCATCGGCGAGGTGATCGATTAGCGGCAAGAGAAGGCGGCGTGTGGCGTCGCGGTCGCGAGTGATACGATACCATGCGCTGGCAAAGGGGCCAATCAGCCAGGCCCAAACCGTGCCCTGATGATAGGTGGCGTCACGTGCCAGCAGCGAACCGGCGTAGCGCGGTGCGTAATCGGGATGATCTGGCGTCAGAGTGCGCAAACCAACGCCGGTCAGGAGCGAGCGAGCACATGCCTGTACCACAGCTTCCTGCCGCTGGCGGTCGAGCGGACTGTAAGGCAGACTCACCGCAATGATCTGATTAGGTCGAAGTGTGGGGTCTACCCCATCGGGGCCATCAATCACATCGAAGAGATAGTGGCCGTCGGCATACCAGAAACGATTGAATCCGGCTCTTGTTGCTGCGGCCATCGTCGTGTATTGCTCGTCGGCTTTACCGAGATGTCTGGCAAACGCAGCCATACTTTGCAAGGCGTTGTACCACAGTGCATTAATCTCAACCGGCTTACCACTACGCGGTGTCACTACCCAATCGCGAACCCGTACATCCATCCAGGTGAGCTGGGTTGTCGCAGTGCCGGCCCACAGCAAGCCATCACCGCGATCCAACCCTATTCCGTCACGGGTGCCACGGATATGCCAATCGATAATCTCCTCCAACAGCGGGAAGAGTTCGGCGATCAGATCATCATCGCCGAAGGCAGCGTGATGGGCACGAATCGCCTCGAAAAACCAGAGCGTTGCATCGGCAGTATTGTACTCAGGGGCGACGCCTTCATCGGGAAATCGGTTGGGGAGCATACCTTGATCAACAAAACGGGCGAAGGTGCGCAGCACGGCTGCCGCGACTTCTGGCCGTCGCGTCGGGATCGTTAAACCGGGCAGGCTGATCATCGTATCGCGTCCCCAATCGGTAAACCAGGGATAACCGGCGATGATTGTCCGTCCGCGCAGACCGGTGTCGAGTGGCCGGTCAACAATAAACTGGTCGGTAGCCAGCGCAAGCTGGTGAACCACCGGATCGTCAGTCCACTCGATCTGGCTGAGCAGCTCCGCTTCGTAACGGGCACGTTCGCTCCACGCTGCATCGGCATCAAGTGTGGCAGTTTGTTCAGTGGTAGCAACCACCAGGAGCGACTCGCCGGCGCTCAACGTCACCGTAAGCCGACCCACCCGACGCAGATTGTCGGTAGCCGGTTGGCCACGTTCATCTTCTACTGCGAGGTACAGATCGGTCAGCCATCCACCGAGCGGTTTCCATAGCGCTCGATCACAGAGCAGACGTAAACTATGTCCACCAATCATTGGCCCAATCCGGAGACCGTTGTTGATCGTCTCGATCTGAAGCGCTATTTCACCGACCTGCGCCACAGTGTGATGATCGCGTGCTGTCGCCAGTGCATCAAGGCGTATCGTCAGTGGTGCCGAGGCGCGTTGCACAGTGTAGCGAATGAGGGTGGTATTGGCCCCTGGCGCCATCCAGACTCGTCGTTCAAGCAGGGCATCGGCCAGCGCATATTCCCACACCGGCGTCGTACCGTCGCGCCACCAGCGTTCGAGCCAGCGACAGGCACGCGCCGGCTCACCCTGCCGACGATGGGTTGTCAAATCGAAATGGTGGCCCAGATATGACACATATGCATCGAGAGCGGCAAGCGTAAGGACACGGCCCAGCGGTGGTTCGAGTGCAGCAATCAGCAACCCGTGGTAGCTTCGCGTTAATGTGCCGGCGATGGTACCGGCTGCATAACCGCCAATGCCGTTCGTCACCAGCCACTCGCGGCTGGTAGCAATCATCGGTTCTGTACAGAGAGCGCGTCCAAACGTAAACACAATAGGTACTCCTGTGTACGATGCTTCCTCTTCCATGGTACACTACCTGATGGTGACGATAGGTGTACAAGCGCAAAAGGGAACCCGAAAACGATGAAAGTAGCTGTTCTGGCCGATATTCACGCCAACCTGGCTGCCTTCACTGCTGTTATTGCTGATATTGACCGGTGGCAACCTGATGCGGTGATTATTGCCGGTGACATTATTAATCGTGGCCCCAACCCGCGTCCGTGCCTTGAACTGGCTCTGCGCCTGCGTGCCGAGCGGGGGTGGTATGTGCTGCGGGGGAATCACGAGGGCTACGTGTTGAATTACGATCACGACCTGCGCACAGGTCATCCGCCACAGGGTGGGCGGCGTGCGCTGTTGGGGCCGATCATCTGGACCCATCACGAAGTTGTCGATCTGCTGCCTGCTGTAGCAGCACTACCGACCAATCTTGCACTGACAAGTCGTGAGGGTGTGGTTATGGCTTACCACGGTTCAATCCATCATGATCGTGATGGCCTATTACCAACCCACGACCAGCACGAGCTGCAATCGCGTATTGATCCGCACGCAGCAGTCTTCTGTACCGCTCATACGCATATGCCATTCACCCGCCGGGTTGGCAAGACACTGGTTGTTAATGTCGGATCGGTAGGCTTGCCCTTCGATGGCGATTGGCGGGCTGCCTATGCCCGGTTGACGCTGGATCAGGACGGCTGGCAGGCAGAGATTGTCCGTGTGGCTTACGATCAAGCTGCCACGCTACGGGCGGCGCGAGAGCTGATGCTACCGGCCGGTGGGCCAATTGCCCACATTATGCTGCGCGAACTAGAGACAGCCCGCTCCCTGCTCTTCGATTTCGTGCCGGTCTACAACGAACCGGTGATCGCTGGCGTTATCAGTCTGGATGAAGCCGTACACCGCTTCTTAGCCGAACAGGCGGCGTAATACAGGAAGGAACGTGCCCGTGATTCAGGTTGTCCGCTACGACCGTGCGCCCGAACCACGTGCGGCAGTGATTGCCGCCGATATGGAAGCCTGGTTGGCCCAGGAGGGTTACGAACGCTTCTCAACCTTCGTGGTTCAGGCGGCCGGCCAATCAATGACCATCGAGGTCTTTCGTCGTGAAGGCAGTGACCCCTTTGCCCTCTACCATCCGGCATTTGCTCCTGGTGGTCTGCGTCCAACCCTCTACCTGTTGCCCAACGTCGATGCGATGGACGAATTGCTTCAGCGTGCCCAGCAGATGGTCGCGACCCTGATGACCATTGCGGCGCAGCGGGGTGGCGGGTCGTAACTTGTGCAACCTGCGCCGAACTGCGTACCCTGTTCACAGAACACGGATGCACGCGGATGTCCACGGGTTTCCTATCCACGCTAATCTGTAACGCACATAGTTCGTTCCCATTATGCACGCATCAAGGGTTGATTTTGTGGATGGGCTTTACTATAATGATAGGCAATGTTTCTGACTACAATTTAGCTTGTTATCGACCTGGAGGCATTGCATGACCAGCATCCCTCTACCACGTCCCGCATCGCTGCTACCGCTGCCGCGTCCACTGGCGATGCTCCTCACGATCTACCTGATGCTAACCCTCCTTCTTGTAACAGTTCAACCGCTTGTTATTACCCTGCCGCCAGCGCAACCACCAGCACCCACGCCGGCCTTGCCCTACGCCCGCGCCGACAGCAACGTGTTTATCGAAAATCGGGGGCAGTTCGACCCTGGCTTTGTGGCGATGCTGCTGGGCCAGGAAGCCCGGCTGGCGGTGGGGCAGGACGGGCGCTTGCACCTGCACGTGGACGGGGCACCGCCGCTGACCCTGACCTTCACCGCTGCCGGCGTGACCACTGCGCCCGCCGTGAGCCTGCACGGGCCACTGGCAACCACCATCTCATTCCTGACCGGGAATGACCCCAGTCGCTGGCAGGCGAACGTGCCGGTGTGGGAAGCGGTGCGGCTGGCGCTGGCCCCTGGAGTGACGCTGGAGCTGACGGTAATTGAGGAACGGTTGCGGTTACGTGCCCGCACCGCCGACCCGACGCTGCTCAACCGCGTGCAGATGCAGGTCAGCGGTGGCGAGATCATCGGGGTGGTGGACGGTGAACTGGAGGTGCAGGCTGGCGACCGCCGCCTGCGTTTGCCGCTGCTGGAAGCAGTCACGCCTGCCGGCATTCCCCATCAGCAGCGCTTCACGCCGGCTATTGTGTCGGATGGCGTGGTACGGGCACCGGTTGGCGCACCGGAAGGGATGGGCATTGCCGGTCAGGCCACCCCCACGCAGACCAGCGCAGCGATGCTGCTGGGAGCGAGTACGTTTATGGGGGGGCCGAGCGGTGATGATTCCGCTGCTGCAATCGTTGTCGACGGACAGGGTGCTGTGTACGTAGTTGGGGATACTGATGCTCCCAACTTCCCCAGTACGGCGGGGACGTATGATGGGTCGTTCAATGGTGCCGACGTGTTCGTGAGCAAGCTGAACGGCGACCTGAGCAGCCTGCTCGCCAGTACCTTCCTCGGCGGGAGTAATCATGACTCTGCCCATGCCCTGGCGCTGGACGGGCAGGGCAATGTCTATGTGGCGGGGGGGACTACTTCCGCAAACTTCCCCACCACGGTGGGGGCGTCTGATGGGTCGTACAATGGTGGTTACTGTGATGCGTTCGTGAGCAGGCTGAGCGGCGACCTGAGCAGCCTGCTCGCCAGCACCTTCCTCGGCGGAAGCGGTGGGGCTGGAGGTGACCGGGTGGCATCTGTAGTCACCGGCAATCAGGACACCGTGTACGTGGCAGGAGCTACTGCGTCGTTTAGCTTCCCCACCACGGCGGGGGCGTCTGATGGG
>NZ_DAOTZQ010000036.1:0-16571 GCF_034434295.1 Chloroflexus sp. | reverse complement strand
TGTGTTACCGCAGCTCACCTACCTGCCGACCTAACGGTTTTGAAGCTGCCAAAGCTGATGCAGTCGTTCGTCTCTACACTCGCATCATGGCTGCCGATGTCTTGATGGCGCACTGGTATACACTCAACGGCCCTGGCTGGCAAGAGAGCGGTTTACTCGACAAGGATCAGCAACCATTACCGGCCTTCCGTGCCTTTCAGTTCTTGCGCCAGCGCCTTGGCGAAGCACGTTACCTGCGTGCTGTAGAGATCCCTGGCCTGGAGGGTTATTACTTTCGCACAGCCGACGGTGAGGTTCTGGTCGTCTGGAGTGTTGATGGCAACGAGCGAACATGGACTGTACCTGCAGGAACACGCGCTATCTATGATGCGACGGGTACGGCTCTGCCGATTACCTCAACGCTGACCCTTACGCTCTCACCGCGTATTGTGGTGGTGGGATCATAAGAAACTAGAACTTCATTCACCCAAGTTGCCACCTATCCTGAGAGCCGGCCATGTGAGGTTGACTGCCAGGAGACCTGCACGATGCTGCGCACACCATCGTGTGCCGTACCTGTATGAACGATGTGGGTAGCAGCCAGTTCCTATAGACGTAATCCGTCACGCACGCCTCAAGCTGGCAACTCGGGTTATGCCCATCCTCTGTGTTCTCTGTGTCTCTGTGGTGACATATGGTAGTAACTTGGGTTAATTTCATAAAAGCTGTGCTGTCATGCCACCAGATTGTCGCACAGGTGCCTGAACACTTGCCAATCACCAACGAACGATAGTATGTCTTGCTCACGGCACGCCGATTTGGAAGCAAATAGTGCTGACGACCAGCTCCATTGCCATCAATCACTAGATTGGTTGTCTTGTCCGCTCATCAGGCGCGTGTCGCACCGTTTGGAGTGCGGCAGCCATGCTGCCGCAGCAGCCGTGCTCACAATCCGGCGTATGGCATGCCGCTTACTCCGCTGGTCACGGGTATGCTGGGTATGCTCGTCACGATCTCGGAGTCTGTCAGTACTAAAACAGGAATAAGGCATGCTCACCCCTTCTGCCTGCGGTCAGCCTGGCGATAATATCAAATCTGAAAAAACAATCCCTGGCATGTGATTCAAGTCATGCCCTTTCACCGGCCCCTCATTCGCCGCATCCCTTAGCAATGTGAACGGACACGTGCACCGTTCGTAGGGGCGGGTTCTGAACCCGCCCCTACACGCTATCCGCGATCATTCAGATGATGCCCACGGATCGTTACAGAGGAGACGGATAGTGACGGTTCAATGAATGAATATCTGGTGACAGGCATTGATGCACGGTATCACGCAAGATTTGATATAACGCATCTCTCTAACCGCGCAGCACTGCAAGATGGCGACAACTCACCGAATTAACCACAATTCTTCTTGCGGTTGACCGATCCACTCACAGCCATCCGCTGTCACCAGAATCTCTTCCTCAAGCGAGATATAGCCGAAGCGCGTCCGTATACCCAGTTCCAGCGTCAAAACCATCCCGGCATCGATAGTACCATACGGCCTGTCACCATAGCGCTCCCAGCGTGGGTAGAAGCCAACACCACCGTCATGCACTGATCGGCCAACCTGATGGCCGAGCGCATGGGGATATTCGGGATAACCAGCGGCAGTAATGGTCTGGCGCGCAATCGCATCGATCTCCCAACCGACCACGCCGGGCCGTACCGCAGCGGCAGCCGCACGAATCGCAGCCTTTACTGCATTAAACGCATGCTGTGCCTCTGCTGGTGGCTCGTGTTCATCCGGGCGCAGACAGTACCAGACGCGCTGGTGATCAGAGCAGTAGTCGTTCAGTTTAACCCCAAAATCCATGTGAAACACCTCCCCAGGCCGAACAATTTCAGCCGAGGGACCAACATGCCCCCACGGGGAATTGGGGCCGGCGTTGAGACCAGGGCAATGGGCGAGGTCCCAGGCCGTGATAGCGCCGGCAGCCTGAGTTTGCGCGTGGGTAAAAGCGGCAACCTCGTATTCGCTGACACCGGGACGCAGAAAATCACCAACTGCGGCAAAAATGCGCATACTGAGATCAGCCGCAGCACGCAAGCGATCTACTTCCTGGGGCGTTTTGCGGCTGCGCAATGCGGTAACAAACTGCTCGGCTGACACGAGCCGTTCCCGGTAGGGTGTATCGGCGAGATAATCGCACAGATTGAGGTACATCCCATACGTTAGTCCATCAGCACTGACATCACTCCGACTGATGTTAATCCCGATCCGCTGTGGATTATATGTGGATAACAGGCGTACCAGTTCAGGGCCGATGCTCTGGGTGTAGGTACGTACTTCATCAAATAAACCGGTGTGGCGTACCGCTTCATCATCACCCAATCCGGTTAGTGCCAGTGCCCGGCCCTGACGGGTGATCACAATTGCGGTTGGCCATGTGAGGGAAAAATGACCGAGCAGTTTCAGTGCAGGATCGGTATGTTCGGCGGTCTCGCGGACAACGATCAGCCAGAGATCAAGGTCATACGCAGCCAGCAGATCTTGTGCCTGATGTAACTTTTCGTGATAGAGGTCCATCATACAGCGCTCCATTTCTCACACCGGTGTAGCGACACCAGGTGTTGCACCAAATCTTACTCAGCCATGGGCATTGTTCGAGTGTGATCCTCGTGTTAAAGCGTTACCAGAGTATGCCATCGATGAGGCACTGGTGGGTCATTATCGACGTGGCGGTAGGGGCACGGCATGCCGTGCCCCTACTGACTGGTGTCCAGTAGTGCATCGTTCAGGTGCAGCATCGGGGTAACAACTGGCTGGTGTGTCATAACCTCTATCCTACCAGTTTTGATATTATCTCCTCCCCCCCTACAGAGAACGAACCACCAGGCGATTCTTCAGGTGTAAGTAGAACTTATTTCAAAAAACATCTACTCGAAGCTATCTCAATTCATTACTGACATACTCATGATCGTGACGAGTACCCATAGCATCGTCGTGACCAGCAGCGTCAACGACGTGCCACGCGCCGGATCGTGAGTGTGGCTGATGCGGCAGCATGGCTGTCGCACTCCAAACGACGTGACACGCGTATATCGAGCGGGTAAGACAAACGATCCGGCGGGAGATTTGCACCGTAGATGGTCGCCAGCGCTACTCGCTTCCATACCGGCATGCCGTGAGCGGGATAGGCTGTCATTGGCAATTGGCAAATGTTCATGCGCCTGGGCGACTGTATGGTAGCACAACGGCACAACTTTTATGAAATAAGTTCTAGTAATGCTTCCACATCCATGTCGAGAGCACGCTACCGAATGATTCACCCTATGCCAGGCATGTGGAATACACTAACCCATCGGTCACGCTCAACAGCGTATGGTTACAGTCGTGACCCGGTAGCAACTCCATGGCACAAAAACAATACCCTGGAGTGAAGTAGCAATGAAGTATTCGGCAGGCTCATCTCTTGGTCAGATACCACACTGGTTGCCGGTGCCCACGTTATCGGATACCAGGTGCTTACCGCCACAGATTGTTCCAGAGATCCTGCAACGTGCTCTGCACACCGGCGATGGTCTGGCGAATAGGATCGGGTGAGAGGCGGGCATCGAGACGGGTGCGGGCATCTTCAATCACCTCGGTCAGCATCTGATGGGACTCTTCGGCGTGTAACCGGGTGAGTAATTCAGCGTATGCATCGAGCAACTGCTCCCGGTCGGCTTTGGGCGTCTCTTCCAGCAGGTTTGCCAGAATCCGCCGGGTCTTCGTGTAGAAATCCTCGATTGCCATAGCATTGTTCCTTTGGTGTTGTACTGTTACGACGTTGCTGAACCGTTACGCTTGAGTACTTCTCGTGAACGTCCCCCCTCGGCTGGGCCGACATACCCCTGCTGTTCGAGCAGTTCGATCAATTGCTGGGCTTTTGAATAACCGATGCGCAACCGACGTTGCAACAGGGAAGCCGAGGCGCGCTGGTGTTGACCCACAAGCGCAATCGCCTGCGGTAACAACTCGTCCTGTTCGGCGGGAGAAAGAAACTCGGCTGGTGGTCGGAATGGCTCAGCATCGGAGGCTCCTTCCGCTGCCTTACCTTCACCGGTGGCCGTATTCAGCTGGGCCGCGGTCGCCTCGGTCGGTGGCGCGGCATGACGCCAGAACTCGACGATCCGTTCGACTTCACGGTCGGCGACGTAGGTGCCTTGAATCCGGATCAGTTTAGCCGAATCGGCGGCCATATACAGCATGTCACCCCGGCCAAGCAGATGTTCAGCACCTGGCACGTCGAGGATCACCCGGCTATCAACCTGCGACGTGACGGCAAAGGCAATTCGTGACGGAAAGTTGGCCTTGATCAAACCGGTAATCACATCAACCGAAGGGCGCTGCGTCGCAATAATCAGGTGAATCCCGGTTGCGCGGGCCATCTGAGCCAGGCGACAGATGTACGTCTCGACTTCATCGGCTGCCATCATCATCAGGTCGGCCAGCTCATCGATCACTATCACGATATAGGGCATCGGTTCCAGATCGGCCCGTTTACGCGCCAGTTGGCGGTAGCTGTCGATGTTACGACAACCATTACGGGCGAAGATCTTGTACCGACGTTCCATCTCGCGGGTTGCCCACTTCAGGGTTGGCACCACCCGCTCTACTTCGGTAACGACCGGCGAGAGCAAATGGGGGATATGGTTGTAAACAATCATCTCGACCATCTTGGGGTCGATCAGAATGAGCTTGAGTTCATCAGGCGTATGCTTTAAGAGCAGACCACAGAGAAACGCATTAATCGCCACCGACTTCCCCGAACCGGTTGCACCGGCCACCAGCAGGTGGGGCATTTTGGTTAGATCGGCAATCACTGGCGTACCGCTTACATCTTTACCCAGCGGCAATTTCAGACGCCCACGGAACGTTTCAAACTCCTCGCTGTCGAGCACCTCGCGCAGTGACACCATAGCAATTGCGCTGTTGGGAATCTCGATCCCAACCACATTCTTGCCCGGAATCGGCGCTTCAATTCGTATCGATTGGGCTGCCAGCGCCAGTGCCAGGTCGCGTTCGAGCGTCGTAATCTTGGCGACTTTCACCCCTACTGCCGGTTGCAGCTCAAACTGGGTTACCGCCGGGCCGGTATTCACCCCCACGACACGGGCTTCGACCTTAAAACTGGCCAGGGTCTCCTCAATCACCCGTGCCTTGAGTCGGCGTTCTTCATCGGTAATCCCGCCTTCAACCGTGCGTTCTAGCAGCAGATCGAGGGAAGGCAGTGGCCAGGCCCGGCGTACCGGCGAAATCTCAAAGCCATCAAGTGGTTCCTGTACCACCTCTTGTACCGGTTCGGGCTTCACCGGTGTAACCGGCTTTGCCGATACCACTGGCTCTCTGGCTGGCGGAGGTAGCTCAGGCGTAGGGCGTTGGAAGAGGCTGGCCCGGGTAGGACGGGCCGCGATTGGGGTTGGCACAATATCATCATTATCACCCTGGGGAGGTAGGGAAAATACTAGATCGGCGCCACTGCGCGGCAGCGTTGCCGGTGATGATTGCGAGCGTCGTGGCGCACTCCACAACACCTGCCAGAACGCGATAGTACGTTCGATCAGGCCCATCACCAGCTCGCGTACCGTAAGGTTGAACGTGAGCAGCAGGCCGGCCAGACCGAGCGCCATAATCACCAGCACCGCTGCAATCTGCCCAATCGCCATCTGAAGCAGTTCAAGCAGCCAGTAACCAATCCAGCCCCCACCCTCATTCATTCGATCAGCGATGAGAATCGAATGTACCGGCACTTCAAGCAGACCCAACATGGCCAGTAATATCATTCCGGTACCCAGGACATTGGCACCGCTCAGACTGGCATCGTGCATACGCTCTTGCCAGAGAATCGCCAGCCCGCTCATGAAGAGCGTGAGCGGAACAAAGAAGACGCCGGCCCCAAACAGCGCACGCACGGTGTTGAGATAGAGGATTCCCAGACCGCCAGCTTCGCCGGTAAAAACAAAGATAATAGTCAGGACAGCAACCAGCATCAGCCCCAACGCGAACAGTTCACGTTGGTGTTCGGGTCGCAAGACGATCCGCCAGCCCCCTTTCGCGCTGCTTTTGCCGCGCTTCTGACTGCTCGCTCGTCGTGATCCTGTTGATTTATTACCACTGCGTGAAGCCATGGCTCTTGCTTGTAGTGCATCAAATATATGAAAATATATGCGATATGATTATAGCATATTTGTGCGAGAAAGCTATGGTCTGGGAGACTTAATCAACCCAAGTTTCCCCTACGCTGTGAGCAGGCCACGGAGGCTGACTAGAACTCATTTCATAAAAGCTGTGCTATCGTGCTCCCAGACTGTCGCACAATCGCATGAACCCTTGCCAATCACAACGACACCCTCTCCGGCTCCTGGCCTGTTGGCAGAGCGCAGAGCCGGTCGTGCCATCACAAGCTGGATGGGTTGCCTTGCCCGCTCGTTATGCGCGTGGCGCAGGGTCTTGGCGTGCGGCAGCCATGCTGCCGCAGCCGCCATGCTCTTGATCCGGTACGTGGTACGCCGTTGACCCTGCTGGTCACGGGAGGCTATGTGTTGGTAGATGTTTTTGGAAATAGGTTCTAATCACACTGAGTCAGCCCGAAGTCATTAGGTTATGGGCCAGATCAGGGCGAGCAAAGAGTACAGGAACAGAACATACGCTGCTCTTATTCAGACAGAACAAAGCATGACGTTACATCAAATAATACAGTTCATCACTGTTGATGTTTCTCATGGCTGTTCATCCCAGTGATGGTAGTTGGCTCTTCCAAAGGGGTGGATTTCCAACCTACACACCTATACGCTGTCAAGGGACGAACGCGGAAGGAAGCTGATGGGCAGGCTGGCCGCCCAGACTCCGATCCGGGTTACCGCTCATGTGCAGGTGTTCATTACGGATGGTCGAGTCTGATGGACGTGCTCTGTACGTGTGTTATCGCCGCGAGTCGCGGGAAAATTGCTGTAACCCACGTCTGATCAAGAGTTCGGCTGGCGCGGCAGTATGGCTGCCGCACTCCAAACTCTGCGCCACGGACAATCCTGTCCGGCAACGGTATCTGCTCTGAAACGAGATCCCACTGCGTCCGTGACGGAAACGCTGGTTCTGCGCTTCTGCGCTCACGGGTGGTGCCAGGGTCATGGTCGGATCACGGGTTTTAAACGCTCTTACACCAGATTTGATACTATGAGTATAGCGAGATGGGAGAGCGGTGATCTAGCGGCGTGATGAGCTGATTGCCAACCTGTCTCCGCAGGGAGTTACCGGTCTGCAATTGTGCCCCTCTTTACAAATTGCGGCTGACCTCATATAATTGTGGCAAGGTATGCGGTGGGTTACACCGCCTGCCTGACTTCAACTGAGAGATGTGCTCTCAGTTATTCTTTTTATATTGAGGGATTTCCGACCGTCCGATTGGGCGGTGCGGGCAGCGTAGAGGCAGTAGTGATGACAGAGAAGCCGACGTATCTGACTCGCGAAGGTCGTGCCCGTTTGGAGGCAGAGCTTGAGTATCTTACCACAGTTGAGCGCAAGCAGATCGCCGAACGGATCGCAGCGGCCAAAGAATTGGGCGATATTTCCGAGAGCGGTGAATATGAGGATGCCAAAAAGGCTCAGGCGCTCCTTGAAGGTCGTATTCGCGAGCTGAAGCACTTGCTCTCACGCGCTGAAGTTATTGATGAGGATCAGGCCAGCAATGGCGAAGTACGAGTTGGTTCATCTGTGACCGTGCGTTTTGAAGACGATGGCTCAGAAGAGACCTGGACGATTGTTGGTAGTGCGGAAGCCAATCCACGCCAGGGCCGTATCTCAAATGAGTCGCCGCTCGGTGCTGCACTGCTCGGTAAGCGTGCACGTAACAAAGTAACCGTTCACACGCCTTCCGGCGTCATGAAATTAACCATTCTCAAAGTGCGTTAGTAATGAACGATTGTGGACGGATGAACCACACTTTGTCAGCAACAACTGTCTGGTAGTTGCTGCTTGCTAGGTGCTGATTGTCGTTTGGAGAGGGCGTCGGGAAGCCGATGCCCTGTTGTCTTTTTTTCGGTATAATGGGAAGAGCTGTGCCAGTGCTTAACAGATATTCTCTGGCTTGATACTATCGTGAAAACATGCTATGGAATTGAATGATTTACAGGCCCAACGTGCGGCAAAGCTGGCCGAATTGCGTGCTGCCGGCCTCGATCCATACCCACCTCGCTGCTACCGCAGCCATACCATTGCCGAGGCCCTGGCTGCGTTTGATGATCTGGCTGCTCAGTCCACTACACTGACCCTGACCGGACGCATCATCGGCGCTCGCCGTATTATGGGCAAGATCGCGTTTGCTCATATTGAAGATGGCACGGGCGAGATTCAGCTCTGGCTCAGCCGGGCCGATCTCGGTGATGAATGGTTCGAGCGTTTTCGCGATCAACTCGACACCTTCGATATTGTCCAGGCGAGTGGTGTATTACGTTGCACCAAAACTGGTGAACGCTCGCTCTTTGTGCGTGAGCTGGCAATACTGGCCAAGGCGATTAATCCGCCCCCTGAAAAATGGGCCGGTCTGCAAGATGTCGAAGAGCGCCATCGCCAGCGCTATCTTGACCTGATCGTTAATCGTGACCGCCGCGAGATTTTTCGGGCCCGTGCCCGTATCATTAGCACGATGCGGCGCGTCCTGGATGAACGGGGTTTTCTCGAAGTTGAGACACCGGTGTTGCAACCACTCTACGGTGGTGCTGCCGCACGTCCTTTTATCACCTATCACAATGCACTGGGCCAGAATCTCTATCTACGGATTGCCACCGAACTCTACCTCAAACGCCTGATTGTCGGCGGCTTCCCCGGTGTGTACGAAATCGGGAAGAACTTTCGCAATGAAGGGGTTGATCGCTCACACAATCCAGAGTTCACCATGATGGAATGTTATCAGGCGTATGCTGATTATCACGCCATGATGACTCTGGTGGAAGAGATGCTGAGCGAGATTTGTCTGGCTGTCCACGGCACCACAACGATCACCTATCAGGGTCGCGAACTTGATTTTCGTCCACCCTGGCCGCGCATTGCGATGGCTACAGCGATTGCCGACCGCACCGGTATCGACATTACCCAGATCACCGATCTGGCTGCCTTGCAGGAAGCTATCAGTGCACGTGGATTGCGGGTTGAACGCAAGGCATCGTGGGCCAAGCAGGTTGACGAACTCTTCTCGGAGTTTGTACAACCTTATCTGTTCCAGCCAACCTTCATCATCGATTATCCAGTGGCGATGTCGCCGCTGGCGAAGCGGATTCCCGACCGGCCTGATTTTACCGAGCGCTTCGAGGCCTTTATCGCCGGTATGGAGATTGGCAATGCCTTCACCGAGTTGAATGATCCGTTTGACCAGGAAGAACGCTTCCGTGAACAGTTGTGCGCCTTCGCCGCCGGTGATGAAGAGGCGCACCAGATGGACGAAGATTTTATCAATGCGCTACGTTACGGTATGCCACCGACCGGTGGTCTCGGTGTAGGTATCGACCGCCTGGTGATGGTCTTGACCGATCAGTCCAACATTCGCGAAGTTATCCTCTTCCCGCATTTGCGGGAACGGTCTGATGAGTAGCGAGCGGTGCAGGCAATCTGTCGCCGGAAAGGAGGAGCGTATGCCCCGCTCATTTACGGTTGAGCGTGAGAGTTTGCCTGCGGTTGTGCAACGCTGGATCGAAGCGATTGGTCTCGGCGAAGAAGAGCTGGTTGAGCTGGTCTTCACCGAACGAGAACTGCTCATTCGCCGGCCTATGAGTCCCCATCTGCGGGCATGGGCTGAAGCAATGTGTGATCAGTATGATCGGGCGTTTCGGCAGATTGTCGGGATATAGACGCGAGATGGTGTGATGTTTGACGAGGAAGCAACCAACATCGTCTATCTCTCAATGGATGATGTGCTTGATCTGCATACCCTGGTCATTGAGCGCTACGGTGGACTGCTCGGTATTAAAAGCCAGGATCGGTTGCAGATGGTCTTGCAGGCACCACGTCAAATCCTCTTTGAAACCGAGCTGTATCCCGATCTGTGCAGTAAAGCCGCTGTCTTCACCTTTTTGCTCGTGAAGCATCATCCCTTCAACTCGGCTAACGAGGCGACTGCATTTGCCTGCCTGCTCCGCTTTCTTGCAATCAATGGCGCCTGTTTACGACCGGAAGTTGGACCTGATGAAATTGCCTGGGTGTTTCGGGCGTTGAGCCACGGTGATATGGATCGGGAAGAGCTTGAGCGCTGGTTGCGCGAGAATGTAGGAATATTGCCATGAAGCGGGTGCTTATCAACGGCGCAAAAGGAATGTTAAGTGCGCAGGTCGCACAGGTGTTGAGCCAGCATCACGATGTTATTGTCCTGGGACAACGACCACCGACAGCTCCTATCGGCAAAGCTGACTGGCTGGTAGCCCGACTTGATCGTCATCAGTTGCTTGAGTTATTGCGCCATGAACAGATAGACACCGTCGTTCACTGCGATTTGTTGGGGTTCGATGAATCGCTACCTGACCACGAAACGACGGTTCAGCACAATGTCATCGGCACGATGGAGTTGCTCGGTGCCTGTCGGGCTGCTGGCATACGCCATGTTGTGTTACGCAGTTATGGCTGGATCTATGGCGCCAGTCCGTTGAATCCTTTGTTGATCAGCGAGGATCGTCCGATCAAGACGCAGCATAGTCGGGGCCTCCTGCGTACTTTGGGTGAAGTTGAGCAGGTGGTGGCCGATTTTGCTGCTCGCCACCCTCAAATCACAGTGACGGTGTTGCGCTATGCACCGCTGCTTGACCAGGATAGCCCGTTGATGCGTTATCTGCGCACACCAGCCCCCCAGATGTTGTTTGGCTTCGACCCAATGATCCAGTTGCTCCACATCACCGATGCTGCTCAGGCGGTGTTGGCGGCTGTGCAGCAAACCATTGGCGGTGCTTTCAATCTCGCTCCAGCGCAATCGATGCCGCTGAGCCAGGTCATTCGCCGGCTGGGACATCAGCCGGTACCGGTATTAGGGCCTCTCTTCGACAATCAGCCGCCGGCAGGATGGCCCTTTGATGTTGATTTCTTGCGCTACCGTTGTACTATCGATCCTGAGCGTGCCTGTCGCTTGCTGGGATGGTCGGCCCATTACGATATGGTAACGGCACTCGACACATTGAAGCCGTTGTCGCCAGAAGAGGAGCGTGCTACGGCTGCCCGCGCCCTCAATGAATTTTTCAATCGCAGGAGAATGCACGATGAACGACGAGCCGGTTGATCCACTGACCAGTGATACAGAGGTTCAGCATCCCCGGCGACGCCGGACAAAAGCGGTGACCATTGAGACGACCTCAGAGACGCCGCCAACCGCCGATCCCGTCGATGGAGCTGTCGCTCCAACCCCAGCCCACGATTCGCCGCAACCTTCACCATCGTTATTGAGCTGGGACGAGCCGTCGGTATCCGGTCGTCCGGCAGAACAGCTCTTTGAAGTAGAGATCGATATTCGCCAGCAGAGCGAACAACAGCCTGCTCCCCAGGCTGCGCTCGGTCAGTTCGCTGCCGGTGTCATTCGGTTCATTGGTGAAAATCTTCAACGCATGACCAACGAGCAGGTCGAGCGCATTAATAGTATGCTGCAAGGGGTTGATTTGCGTGACTATCTCGATCCTGACTTTTGGAAAGGGGTCGGGATGATCTTGCAGTATCAGATTAATGAACAGGTTTCATTTATTCAACGCCGCCTCCGTGGTGAATACAGTACCGATCCGTTTGGGATGGATCGTGAGATTATCGAGATCGCCCGTCCATTCCTCTCGTTTATGTATAGTACGTGGTGGCGAGTGACAGCCACCGGTCTTGAACATGTCCCTGCCAGTGGACGGGCTTTGCTGGTGGCAAATCACAGTGGCGTGCTACCGTGGGACGGAGCGATGATTGCTACGGCCGTCTTCAATGAACACCCGGCCCAGAATGAACGGATTGTGCGTTCGCTCCATTTACACTGGTTCAGTACTTTACCGATCATCGCCCCAACTCTGGCTGCACTGGGGCAGGTGCCCGGTATTCCGGAAAATGCGATTCGGTTGCTCGAACAGGACGAGCTGGTATGTGTCTTTCCTGAAGGTTTGAAAGGGGTTGGTAAACTCTTCAAGGATCGCTACAAGCTGGCACGTTTTGGCCGCGGTGGGTTTGTCCAGGCTGCCTTACGAACACGTTCGCCGATTATACCGGTGGCTGTGGTAGGGGCCGAAGAGATTTATCCGATGCTGGCGAATGCTGAGGGTATTGCCAAATTGTTTGGTTTTCCCTACTTTCCGCTTACACCCTTCTTCCCCTGGTTGGGTCTGCTTGGTGTCATTCCACTGCCGACACGCTGGAGTATTACGTTCTGTCCACCGATTGCCACCGACGAGTACGACACCGATGCGGCTGATGATCCAATCACCGTGCTGGCGCTGTCCGAGCGTGTGCGCGAGACGATCCAGGAAGTTATTAACCAGAAGCTGGCTGAACGCACGTCGGTGTTTTAGCGGTAGGGATGCACGGCGATGCGGCTTAAGTGGAAGCTATTTAATCACGTGCTGGATCGGGTACCGTACCCGCGCAATAGTCTGCTTGTTGCGTTGTTTAGAGTGCGGAAGCCACGTTTCCGCACTCATCGTTTTACCTGCCGGTCAGGTCTTGCACCGGTCAATCTGTTGATCACGGATACGATGTGCGACCCTTCATCTGGTGATACCACCTCTTCCTCAACGATGTGCATCATTCCGGCGTCATCACCGTGCTGGAGTGTCGAAGGCTCGCCTCTTCCTGGTCGCTCTGTCCGCCTTTGCACATGAAGGCTATGCATTACCCACATATCACGCTGCGTTAAGCTGGGCTGCAAGCACTCCCCGTGGCGCGGGCTTCCAGCCCGCGTGCTGGCATCCCCGCCACCATCGTCAGATGCTGGTCGTGGCTGCTGGTGCGCAGGTGGGAATCTAGTGCAACAAGACGTCTACGCTCGGGTAGCTTGTTCATTCCTGACTGACTCGATGATCGTCACGAACACATCCGGCATCCCCGTGACCAGGAGAGTGAACGGTGGACCACGCGCCGGATTGTGAGCATGGCTGGTGCGCCAGCATGGCTGCCGCACTCCATACGACGAGCGGGTGTATGGCTGGCGCGTGAGGGAATGGTACCAGCACCGTGCGCGCCGGAGGCGCACGCTCCCAGCTCCCGGATGGGGAGCACGCCCATCTCCACCCCCACGCTCCTCTCCTGCAAAGTTACGCATTACTCACATGTCGCGCTGCGTTAGGCCGGTCTGCAAGTGCTCCCCGTGGCGCAGGCTTCCAGCCTGCGTGGAGGCATTCCTCTCCAGCGCCGTCAGGTGCTGACTGTGGCCGTTGGTGCGCAGGCACGAACCTGGTGCAACAACACCTCTACGTGCAGGTATCGCATACATGCCTGACCGACTCGAGGATCGGCACGAGCACTTTCAGCTCCTCGTGACCAGAATGGGGAACGGTATGCCACGCGCCGGATCGTGAGCACGGCTGGCGCGGCAGCATGGCTGCCGCACTCCAAACCGTGCGACACGCGGACACGCGCATGACGAGCGGGTAAGGCAATCCATCCAGCACGTGCCGGCACAGCTTGAGCGGCGCTCTGCCACCGGGTCAGTCGCTCAAGCCAGCATCCGTAGCGATCATACCCGCTGATACGCACGTGGTTGACACCAGTTATGGGTAATGCATAGCACATGAAAGGGCGGGTTCCAAACCCGTTCCTACGGAACCCGCCCCTACGGACGATGATGTGCCCGTTCACATTGCCATTCGGGGGATGCGGCGACAGGTATGTCTTGAATCGCGGGCAATACATTAGACTGTATCAGGTTTGATATAACTCTGTCCCCTTCAGCAATGAATCTCTCTGAGAATACACTCGACATTCATGACGCCAGGTGTGGTATGAATCCTGTAGGATAACGTTCTATGACTGGATGGGAAATCGATGCCTCGTATCTTGATGATCTTGATGGGTATTCTCTGGATGACGGCGTGTTCCAGTATCCCGGAACGTGTTGCTGACGATTCGCCTGTACCGCCTGCTGCACCAATCGTGACGCCGGCTACCACCGCGTCTCCTCTCCCGGAGCCATTAGCCACACCACCCGCCACTACGCTACCGGCAACGTCTGCACCGACGCCTGCGCCAGCAGCACCGGCTGTCGCGGTTGATCCCACCACGTTCAGCTATGCCCTTGAACAGGTTGCTGATGGTTTTTCACGACCGACCCATATCACGCATGCCGGTGATGGCAGTGGTCGCCTCTTCGTGGTCGAACAGGAAGGTCGCATCTGGGTCTTACGGAACGGTGCGCGGGGGTCAACGCCATTTCTCGATATTCGCGGCCAGGTTGGTTCACGTGGCAATGAGCAAGGTTTGCTGAGTGTCGCGTTTCACCCACAATTTGCCAGTAACGGACGTTTCTTTGTGAACTACACCAACACCAACGGTGACACGGTTGTCGCCGAGTATCGCGCCGATCCAGGCTCGGATCAGGCCGATCCGGCCAGTGCCCGTGAGCTGTTGCGAATTGATCAGCCCGCAGCTAACCATAATGGCGGGTTGCTGCTATTTGGCAATGACGGCTATCTCTACATCGGTACCGGTGATGGTGGTGGTGCCGGCGATCCACTCGATGCCGGACAACGGCTGGATACGCTACTCGGTAAACTACTACGGATCGACATTGATAACGGTCAGCCGTATACAATCCCAGTCGATAATCCCTTCGTGAATACAGCCGGTGCATTGCCAGAGATTTGGGCCTACGGTTTACGCAATCCCTGGCGCTTCACCTTCGATCCGGTTACGAACCTGATCTTCATTGCGGATGTCGGCCAGAATGAACAAGAAGAGGTCAATGTTGCATCCGCAGCCACGGGCGGCCTCAACTACGGCTGGCGCCTGATGGAAGGCGACCGCTGTTACCGACCGGAAAGCTGCAATCCAACCGGCCTGGTCTTACCGGTCGCGGTGTATCCACACGATAGCGCGATTGGTGGTTGTTCGGTCACCGGTGGTGATGTGTATCGCGGGGTGCAGCAACCGGCATTACACGGTGTTTACTTCTACGCTGATTACTGCACCGGTAATCTGTGGGCGCTGTGGGCAAATGGAGACACCTGGCAACATGCGCTGATTGCCCGGCTACCGATCCAAACCACGTCGTTCGGTCTGGACGAGCAAGGGGAGATGTATCTGCTCGATCGGGCAGGTGGGGTGTATCGACTGGTGATGAGATGAGGCGATCCTGGATGGCAATAGGGCGCTCAAGGAATTATCACGAGGATCAGGGATAATACCTATCGCTACCGGAACAACATATCAGCTTTGGTATGGTGAAGGGGTTGCCTGGTATTGTCTGCACTACCTGGCATACACGAGGTAGGCGACAGGCTGGTCACCCCTTTAGCTTTGCCAATGAAGACATGCTCCTCAACAGACGAGACGCCTGGCTTCTCTGGGTTCTGGTCTCTGCGCAGTCAGAACCGAACAGATCATCGTTGATGAACACATCACAACATCCCTACCACTCCATCGTAACTTACTCACGTACAAAACTCTCTATAATGAATAGCAACAGCGGCACTGTGCCTGCTGTGCGGTATGTGATACACATTGTGAGCAGCGCAATGACGATTGAAGACCTGCGCACTATTCCGTTATTTGCCACGCTCGATGAGGCAACCCTGGCCGATACTGCCCGTCGTGTGCAGATATGTCATTATCGCCCCGGTCAGCATATCATTTATGAAGATCAGCCTGCATACGCGATCTTCTTTGTTGTACGCGGTCGGGTCAGACTGTCACGCACGGCACCTGATGGTCGCGCACAGGTGTTGGCAATGGTTGGGCCGGGAGAATATTTTAACGCTGTGCCGATCTTCGACGCCGGGTTAAGTCCGGCAACTGCTCGTGCGATGAGTCAGGTCACGTGTTTACTGCTGGCACGCGATGATCTGCTGGCGCTCATTCGGAAACACCCCGATCTGGCGCTGGCAGCACTCTCTGATCTGGCCGGTCAGTTGCGCGAGCTAGTTACCCTGGTTGAGGATTTGGCCTTTCGTTCGGTACGTGCCCGCCTGGCTCGTCTGTTGCTGTCCGAGGCAGCCGAAGGCACTGCTGAAGTCACACAGCAGGAACTGGCCGAACGTACCGGTACCGTGCGCGAGATTGCCGGACGGGCACTACGGCGGATGGCTGAAGAACGCCTGGTCAAGTTAGAGCGTGGCCGGGTGGTTGTGCTGGATCGAGTGCGCCTGGCGAGGGTGGCTGAAGAGTAGGAAGAAGCTATCTCGGAGCAGTGAAGTGTAGTAACAAGCCTCTTCCTCTGCTCTTATGGTGATGAACAGGTATGGTGCAGCGGCGATGCTTCTACATTCCGGGTGTGGTATGCGGCATAGATGCGGTCGGTGAACTAGTAGCGCATGCTATTTCTGATCATGGGATGGGTTCTGATCCGGTACCAGTCTGGCGTTCTAAAACACTGCACGCTGTGCCATAATGGCCAGTGCGCAGTGTTGCAGAGAGA
>NZ_DAOTZQ010000035.1:0-16996 GCF_034434295.1 Chloroflexus sp. | reverse complement strand
GCCACGCAGCCAGGACTAGCCTGCTGCGTTCGACTTGCATGCATTAGGCACGCCGCCAGCGTTCGTCCTGAGCCAGGATCAAACTCTACATTGCTGGTGTTGAGTTACAGCATTTCGCTGCTTCCCTTCACCGAATTGACGTGGTGCTTAATTCGGCTATTCTCGTCATTCAGTTGTGAAGGTGCTTGCGCGGAACGTCGGAGAAAACAAAACCAGGAAAGTTCAGCCTTACTGAAGTTTCCTGGCGACGTCTCTGAATTGTCTTCAGCGCGTTTCGCTCGGTTTCGCTCTCCACTTGTTTGGTCTACCTCGCTGTCTGCGAGTGAGACCTCGTTCGTTCCAGCTCGCGTAGTATAGCACGTCGGTCGTAGGTTGTCAAGAGGTCTTCAAAATCAACTTTTATCCCTTTAGAAAGAGATAAAACGCTCATCTTTGTTTGATCGGTTGAATGGATTTTTTACAACTTTTTTGACCATTCACGGTTGTGATACGATGAAGATGATCTGGACAAGCGTGACTGATGAGGTTCTATGCTGAAACTCTCGCATATCCTAGACGGCGTGTCAGTGGTTGAAATTGCCAGCTATATTCCAGGCCCTCTGTGTGGTGCGCTGCTGGCCAGTCTCGGCGCAACGGTGGTGAAGATTGAGCGTCCAGGTGGCGACCCAATGCGTGCTTTCCCACCCTCTGATCATAGTGGTGAGCATCCGCTGTTTGCAATCCTGAACCGCACCAAGCAATGTTACACACTGAATTTGCGTCAACCCGCTGACCAGGCGAAGCTGTATGATTTGATCCGAACTGCTGATGTGTTGATCGATGGTCTCCGCCCTGGTGCGCTTGGTCGACTTGGTCTGGCGGATGAGACGTTACTGGAAGTCAATCCACGACTGCTGATTGTGGCCATTAGTGGTTCACCACCTGATCACCCTTATCGCCAGATGGCGTTGCATGACCTGAATGCCCAGGCGCTTGGCGGTGTTCTCGCTGCAAGTGCAGATGATCCGCGCACGTCAGGAGTGCATGCGGCTGATATGGTGAGTGGCCTGGCCGCCGCAGCCGGGGTGCTCGCAGGATTGTTAGCTCGCCACACGTCCAATCGCGGCGGGCGGATCGAAACATCACTGCTGAGTGCTGCGCAGTGGCTGAATATGCCTGCCCTTGCCCTGGCCCTGGCCGGTCTCTTGACTGACGATACGCTCAACGGTCAATTTGCCTGTTATCGCCTCTACCAGACTGCCGACAACCGGTATCTGGCCGTAGCAGCCCTGGAAGCGCATTTCTGGCAACGTGTCTGTACGGTTATCGAACGACCAGATTTAATCCCACTCCAATATGACCGATCAGCACAACCTATGGTAATCAGTGCTTTGTCTGACACTTTTCGCCAACGTCCGCTGCATGAATGGCAGGCTATCTTTGATTCATTGGACACGTGTGTATCGCCCGTTTTGACTCCTCTGGAAGCAGCACGCGAACGCTCGATCAGGCCTGACGCGGGATTCGGCTCGCTATTTACGGTGCAGGGTTGACCGGTTGCCCCTCTGCAAGTTGGGCAATCGCCGGTCGTAGTTCGACAAACGTGATGCCGCCCTCATACCGGGCCTGGATAATACCATCGCGATCAACCAGGAATGTCCATGGCTCGGTGCGCAGGTTCCATTCTTTCATTGCATCGACCATTCTGGCTTGCTGAAATGACTCGCCAAATGGGTATGGATAGACTTCAACGTGAATGAAATTGACCCGATCACCGAATTCGCTCTTGAGTTGCTTCAGGACTGCCATATTTGGTGCACATACCGCTGTCTGGCAGTAACCCGGTGTTGCAAAAGAGACGACGAACGGCTTGCCAGCCTTCATCGCCTCAGCAATCGTCATCTGGTAGAAGTCGGGGTCAGGGCGCGGATCAGAAGTAAGCTGATCAAGCGCAGGCACATCAGCAGCCGTCAGAT
Source organism: Chloroflexus sp. (assembly GCF_034434295.1). GTDB lineage: Bacteria > Chloroflexota > Chloroflexia > Chloroflexales > Chloroflexaceae > Chloroflexus. The sequence continues at coordinate 15,041 of NZ_DAOTZQ010000035.1, read as the reverse complement.
TCTGCACGGGGATCGCTCGGTCGCCTACCATCGGGGCGAACGCACGTTCACTGACGTCAAGACGAATACGCGAAGACTGCGGCCCATCGGTTTGCGGAATGGTGATTTCGGCTTCCCAACCACCCGCCCGGTCGAAGGTGGCGTAGGCAACGTAGAGACCGACCGGTAGTCCCTGACCACGATAAACTGCCTGGGTTGTCGCTACCGGCTTTGTGCGATCACCACCGGGGCCAACATAATACAGAGTTACGCCGAGGGTCAGGTCAGGATTGTTCAGCGGGACACCACCCTGCAGTAAACCAAACGGAAGGCGATTAACACCAACGACTAGCTCAGACGCTGCGATCACCGGTGCAATTGGCAATGCTGCAGGAGTCGGGGTTGCCGCAGGCTGACCACACCCTGCAACAACGAGCATTAACAACGTAGCAGTCAAGAACACAGAAAGATGCTGGCGCGTCATGATGAACTCCATCTTATTGCAGAACGTCGCGCTGAAAGGTGGCCCGATAGGAGTTCGCCGCCCATTCAACCACGACGGTAATTTCCCATAACCCTTCCATTGTATATGCAGTACGTGCCCAGTAGCGACCCGGCCCATCCGGGGAGGCTACCGGTCGCGTGACCCCCATCGGCATCGCCGGCATATCGAGGTCGAGATAGACGTAAGCGTCGTTGATCGCATTCCCTTGCTGATCATGCAGCAACACAACAAAATCGACCGCAGTGTTGATGCGTGGACGATCAGGTGTTTCCAGGGTAATCACCAGGCCATCGACAATTTGGGTTTCCCGTACCGGAGCTGCTCCACTGCTACACGCGACAACGACAAGCGCAGCTATCAGGAAACAAAATGCTCGCATCCAATAACTCATACATCACGATCCGGTTTTAACCGGGCACGTACTCCTTCAACAAGCAATGGTAACGCAACCAGTTGCACGAGATGGAATAGACCGTTGTGATCAACGATGATCTTCCCTACCCGTACTTCAAGTGAACTGGTTTGAATGGCAGCAGCGAGGATGGTGATCAGGATACCGGATGTGATCAATCCGGCACCTGGGAACTGCCGACGATAGGCAAGATCGATGTAGATGCTCAATGCTACGAGCATTGCCACCAATTCATACAGGATGAAAGCAAGAAATCCCCGCCGGAGGCGCCGACTGAACCAGGCAAAGGCAGGAGCCGCACCGGCAAGAACGGGCAAGGTTCGGCGTCCGACCATTTCTCCCCAGCGATCACTTACGGCGCCGGTGGTGAAGAGGGCCACTGTCAGGCCAAGCAGAACGTTCAGCGGTTGCCAGAGCCGTTCACGGGTATGTGCCGAGAGGCGCAAACCGTGAATGATTGCGCCCAGCAGACTACTGACCGCCAGCAACGCAAAGGCTGCCTGCCAGACACGAGCACGCCAGCCAGTCCCTGCGCGTAACCGCCAGATTGCTGCCAGCGCTGCGATAGCCAGCATCAGATCGGTTGCCGCAGTTGTTTGTTCACGCTGATCTGACTCTATGTGCAACATATACCGAAACTTTCTGTTAGGTCAGCCCAAACGAGAGCAATGTATGGCTTCCCCAACAAACAGACGACAGCCGAATCACAGCATCAGAGCACAATTTTGCGTTCAGCGATCAGCCGCTGTCGTATACGCCGAAAGAGGGTATCGTAATCAAGGCGGCCCTGCGTAATCTCGTATTTATACGCTTGCAGTAACTGATGAACCTCAGCATTCAGGCGATCTTCGACCTCCAGCTCATCGGTCATAATCTCGCGGATCGCTGCCCGCAATTCGGGATCACTGGCCTGAAACAAAACGCCATCAGTCTCGGCCAGAACATCAACCAGCATTGCAGCTAATTGCTCAACTTTTGCTGGCGAGAGCTTCATACCATCCTCCTCGTCACTTAAATCCGACCAGCAGCGCGAAAGGCACGTCGCACTTCCTGCAATTCGGCGAGTCGTTCTGGCGGCAAAGGACGTGCTCCCCCAAACAGATGAGCTGCCAGCAACGTGCGTGCGCAGTGTTCAATCTGCTCCATACGGTGAAAGGCTTGTAGTAATGTTGTGCCGTATGTCACTGCACCGTGATAGGCAAGCAAGATCGCTTCATGATCGGCAACAAATGGCTCAATAGCAGCCCCCATCTCGGTCGTACCGGTCAGTGCGTATGGGGCGGTCGGTATCGGGCCAAGGGCAATCAGCGCTTCCGGCAATAACGGCTCGGCCAGACTGACACCTGCCAGGGTTGCCCCGACCGCTGTAGGCGGATGTGCGTGAATACACGCCATGATGTCGGGACGATGACGATAGACAAAGAGATGGAGATAGCGCTCTGATGATGGTTGGCGGCCCGGTGCACCACGCACCAATCGACCATCGAGGTCGATGACGAGAAGATCATCAACCGTCAACATCCCCTTGGCAAGACCGGCAGGGGTGATCAGGATAGTATCATCTGACAGGCGTGCCGAGAGATTACCGTCACCGGCAACCACCAGCCCACGTTCGTAGAGCAAGCGACCACAAAGAACCATTTCGGCACGCAATGCCGTTTCAACATCAAGAGGAAGATCGGTTGTCATAGCGTTTCTGTTGACGTAAGCGAATGAGCAAGAACGCAGCCACAATCCAGCCCGACCAGGCGAGAAGCGGACGGCTAAAGCGCATTGCGAGCATCACTACCAGGAGGAGCACGCGCAGGCTCTTGATGAGTAGACGCCGGCTAACATCAGGTCGTGGCGTTGCTGTCCAGTCAATCTGTTGCAGACGCGGCAATAACCCTCGTTCAACACATCCTTCCAGCGAAAAGAGGTAGACCGTGTCGGTGTAGTGTGCTGCCAGTTGTAAATCTCGTTCCAGGGCATCCCACGTCAACGGTGGCAGATCTTCGGCACTACTGGCCCGCACGGCGCTACCCACAATACATCCAACCCCAATTGCATCGGCAGAAGGGCCATAGCTATCGATCAGAGCACCACCAAGATCGTTGCCCAACTGGTTGATGGGAACGCTGCTAAAGCAAAGCAGCACCTCAACATCGGCTGGAAGATCGACGATATCGAGTGCACGCTGAATTGTCGTTGTTGCCGCGCGGCGATCATCTACGATGAGTGGCAACTGGTAGGTATGAACCTCGTAGCCATCATGATGAATCTCAGCGATCAGATCGACATAGGCAGCACGCGCACTCTCGTAGAGCACATTCTCGTGTGCCAGCCAGATACGGCGGGCAATATCACGAATACCACGGCGGCGACTGGCAATCACTTCGCCCAACGGCGGTTCAATGTCAAGACCAATGGCCTGGAACTGCAACTGGTGTGCCTGTGTCCACTGCCGTACCGACCGGTAACGCTCGATGGCCTGTGGATAATTTTGCAGGTTGAACCAGAAACCTTCTTCAGCCGGCAAGAGCAGCCACGCAATAACCGGAATCCGATGCTGATTGAGCATCGTAATCGCCTGCGCTGTCTCGTGTGACAGATTGTGGAGCGCAACGGCAACACCATACTCGCCCGCTGCCAGGAAAGAGAGTAGTCCTGGCGTAGCGAGTAACTCAAGGAGGGGCGGCCCTTCCAATTCACAAAAGAAGATGATCTGTGGCCGCCCCAAGACAGGTGGTATTCTCACTGGCGCTGATGTCGTTTGCACACTTGCATTATAGCACTCTCAATTTCACCCCGTTGCCAGTTGGGGATGGCGTTGCCAGTGTTGTGTCGCCTGTTCAAAGGCATACGCCAGTTGGAGCACGCTTAGATCGGCACGTGGACGGCCGATGATTTGGATGCCGACCGGTAGTCCATCGCGGGTAAAGCCGGCCGGTACCGAAATGGCCGGCAGGTTGCAGACCGAGATGTAGTAACACGAACGCATCCATTCAATATAGTTCTGCATTGGTATGCCGTTAATCTCGGTAATATACGGTTGTTCAACCGGAAACGGTGGCACCTGGCTCACCGGGGCAATGATGAATTCATAGGTTTGCATGAATTCGTAGACACGGGCAAGGAGAGCAGCGTGGAGGCGCATCGCTCGCCCAACTTGCGGCCCGCTCAAGGCGCGTCCGGCTTCAATATTCCAGACCACAGTATCTTTAATGCGGTGACGTTCGCGATCCAGTAACTCGCCAAGAGTCAGTTCGTAGCGGAAGGCGCGCATGACTTGAAAGATCTCGTCAGCATCACTGAGATCGGGTGTTGCCTCTTCAACAATACAGCCGATCTGGGTGAAGACATCGCGTTGGGCAGCGATAACCTCAGCCACCCGCGGATCAACCGGTAATCCACCCAAATCAGGACTCCAGGCAACACGCACACCGCGTACATCACGCTCTAGCGGTTGCGCAAAGAGCGAGGGCGGTTCGCTGATCGAGAGCGGCGCTCGCAAATCGGGGCCAGCGATAGCTTGCAAGATCAGGGCAATATCGGCAACCGTGCGCGCCATCGGGCCATCGATAGCAAACGGCAGAAAAGGCGTCGGGTCGGGCCAGACCGGCACTCGCCCCGGCGAAGGACGAAAGCCCACAACATTGCAGTAGCCAGCCGGATTGCGTAACGATCCTCCCAGATCGCTACCGTCGGCAATCGCAATCATCCCACAAGCCAATGCAACGGCAGCCCCACCACTACTCCCTCCACACGTTTTACTCAGATCGTAGGGATTACGGGTAGGGCCGAAGATAGGATTGAAGGTTTGCGAACCGGCACCAAATTCCGGGGTATTCGTCTTCCCAACCGTGACCGCGCCGGCTGCTTTGAGTCGGGCAACGATCAGCGCATCAAAATCAGGAACGAAATCGGCAAAAATCGGCGAACCATACGTCGTTCGCATCCCCTTGGTCTCGGCCAGGTCCTTGTGAGCAACCGGCAAGCCGGCTAACGGCCCTGGGTCTTCACCCCGGTCAAGGGCTTCATCAAACGCTCGCGCACGAGCCTGGGCACCATCGATATCGAGGGTCACGATAGCGTTGACCAGTGGGTTCAGGGTGGCAATACGTTCGAGATGGGCAGCCAGCACTTCAGTCGCCGAAACGGCGCGTTGTCGAATCAGATGCGCAATAGTGGTAGCCGGCTGGAGACATAGCCCGGTATCAGTCATAAGTGTACCTCTTCCCTGATCAAAAGCGTTGCTGCGCAGCAATTGTAGCAGACTGACGCACAACACGTGCCGGCAACATTGCACCCGCCGGGATGGGAGATAATAGAATGGTACCGCAACGTCAATACGGAGCAACAACTTATGGCTGAATGGATGATCTACGGCGCCAACGGCTATACCGGACGACTGATCGCACGCGCAGCAGTGCAGGCCGGTCTACGACCTCGACTCGCCGGGCGCAATGCACCCCAGATAACAGCGCTGGCAAATGAACTGCATCTACCCTTTACCATCTGCCGATTAGATGATGAAGCAGATCTGCGTCGTGCACTTGAAGGCATGCAGCTCGTTCTTCATTGCGCCGGCCCATTCCAGGAGACCAGTGCGCCAATGGTGCAGGCATGTCTGAGCAGTGGTGTCCACTACCTTGACATCACGGGTGAGATAAGTGTTTTTGAAGCACTGGCACACCAGGATCACACTGCCCGCCAGGCCGGGGTCATGCTGATGCCAGGGGTCGGCTTTGATGTCGTACCCTCAGATTGCCTGGCGGCGCATCTGGCGCGTCGTCTGCCGGGTGCAAACAATCTGGTACTGGCATTTCAGGCTCTGGGCAGCATCTCACGCGGCACAGCCATCACAATGCTGACCATGGCCCATCGCGGATGGGAGCGGCGGGACGGACAGCTTGTCAGCACACCACCACTCCATGAGGTACGAATCTTTGATTTCGGGCGCGGAACACAGCCGTGTGTGAGTATTCCGTGGGGCGATGTTGCTACGGCCTACCACACGACCGGCATTCCCAACATCAAGGTTTTCGTCGCTATTTCGCGCCGAAACCTGCCGTGGCTCGGCGTGGTACGCGCCATGCTTCCCCTGATACACCTCAAGCCAATCCGCGCCAGTCTCCAGAGCTGGCTACGCCACGTGCTTGATGGCCCGGATGCGACAACACGGGCAAAAGGAAAGAGCATCATCGTCGGTGAAGTCACCGACAGAGCCGGACAGCGAGTTACTGGTCGGCTGATCGGGCCTGAAGGATATTCACTTACGGCGGCCACAGCATTGCTCATTGTACGCCGTGTTCTGGCAGGTACTTACGAGGCAGGTTTTCATACACCGGCAGGGTTGTATGGGCCAGATCTGATCTGTGAGGTGCCAGGAGTGCAGATAACGGGTTGATTGAAGGCATCATCTTGATCAGACTCGCGCTCCGTCTGAAGAGCACATTGCGCAGCCAGAAAGACGGAGCGCAGGCTACAGTGGGCGGAAACCGTCGGCAATGCGATCAGACTGACACATATATCTCTACCTGACGGCGATACCTGGATATACGTTCTGTGCGGAAATTCAGCAAGTTCTCTTGCTTGAATTCATAGTAAGTATACATATCTATATATCAATATCTTTATTTGCAAAAAACTACCGTCTCTTTTATAATCTGCCCAACAAATGGATGCTGTGACAGTGAACGTATAAGGGTCTATCCATGCAGCGCGGGGTTGCCCTTCTCCTGGAACCGGATCACACCCGCCGGATCAACCTGATACATACCTTGCATCAATGGTACTGGGCCGTGCTCAGCGTGTCCGATCTCGATAGGGCCACCCACTTTGCCCAGCATTGCGTTGTGCCATTGTGCATTCTGCATCTCTCCGATCTGGGATATATTTCTGCAACGCTATCGCGCTTCCTCGCCACGGTATCGGCAGACCAAACCGTCATTATGCTGGTCGATGACGCGCCAGCACCACTGCACCCACCACCATCAGTGGCACAGGTGCTCTGGCTGCCCACCACACCGATGGCCATTACCCCAGATACCACGATCCTCGCCACCGTGCGCGAGCTTGCCTACCGCCTTGACCTGGTGCCAGCACCTTATCAGCACCCACCGCGCTTTCGCCTCGACCCCATCCAGAAGCGCGTGCAGCTTGATGATCAGGTGATTTCGCTCAGCGAGAGTGAACTAACCATCCTTGACTACCTGTACCAGGCGCATGGCCGTATCTGCACGTTTCTCGAGCTGGCCCAGTTGTTGTATCCACGCCTGCATGTCTACGACACGGACGAGCTGCGCCGGCTGATTGGCAGCCGGATGCAGCGCTTGCGGCGCAAGCTCGAAGCTGATCCTGCCACCCCACGGTATCTGCACCTGGTCCGTGGGGTCGGCTTTCGGCTCGTGATCGCGCCGTTGGAGCCAGCCGGATCACGCCAGGTCGAGAGCATGGTCACCGGTGAAGCGATGCATGACGGTGCGATACCAGAACCTCAGGTTGCTTCCTGATGGGTTCTCTCCCACCTGCTATGCTCTCGGTGTCTCTGTGGTGCACCTTTCACCACAGAGACACGGAGGACACAATGCTATCCAGCCAGCAAGTCGTGCTCCTTCTCCAGGATCACAATTCACCTGCGGGTCACCCACGACGGTTATCCGGTCGAGTTGGTATGTACCTCAGGCAGCTACAGCGATCCCGTCAGCCTTGAGGACGTTTCCTTCGATTACTAAATCGATAATGTACGTGCTGAGGCCGGCATCTGCGTGCTCACAGTCTGTTAGAACAATACCAGGCGTCCCTTGCTACCGTAGCGACGCTCCTTGCCGTCGTCCTACCTGTCCGTCGAGAGTATCGGCAGCTTGATTGAACGCTTCCTACCCACATCGTCTATTCGATTACTCCGCAAGGTGTTGAGCGCAACGTCGTGCTGCTCATCCTGGCAGTCGGCATCCATGGCCTGGTCATAGCATAGGTGGCAACGTGGGTTAATAAAGTATTTCTCACCGTCGATAGCACCTCAGCGGTATATTGCGCCAGCCGCGACAAGCAATGCCCGTACCAAGAGAGCACGGACGTGCTGACACCAGTTGCGATATGTCTGTCATTGGCACCATTTTACGCAGGAAAGTTCTTTCAGAGTCCAGGCTGTCTGGATGTCGTTGCTGAATACGGTACTTGCCGGTTATGGGCAAGCGGTACTGTACATACCAACTGCGTACACAGTACTGGGTGTATATCAATAACGGCTATAACCCATGCCAAAAATGTTTGACTCTCATTTCATAGCGATCAATATCCACATGAGATTTATATATTTAATGATCGTGAGACGCGAGTATATAATATCAAAAACATGGATTACATAGCGATAGGTAGTACTAAATGTTAGTAGGAGTTATGGTTGGTTGCAAGTTTCGTCAAATTATTGTATGATTAGCCCTATACATAATTAGTTCATCACGAGGTTGTCATCATGTTACACGGAACCGCTCTCCTGGTTGAGAGTGATTCTCACCGCCGTGATGCCCTGATTTGTGGCCTTAGCCAGTCTTATTGGGCTATTTTGGCGGTGAGCGATCCTTCAATTGCTCTCCATTGTCTGGCAACACGCGAATTTGATCTTTTGATATTCAATTTAGACCTGTTGTCGTCAGTACACTGGCGAATAGCAGCAAGTTATGTACAAAAATGCCCGGATGTCATTGCAATATGGTATAATGGGAGTTCACCGTCCTCATTCTATCAATCAAACCTGTCAAAGCGTGTTGGAACAGATGCTGTCCAGGCGATTATCGACCACATACAACAGATAGTAGCTCAACACTCAACGCAAAAGAGTAAACAAATCGCCGAACCACCGGAGCAGGGGCACTACGCGTTACCAGTGCCATTACTAGTCGATCCCTATCAAGGTAGCGTCTTTATTGCTGATACAGTGATTAAATTGAGTAAAGGTGAAATTGGCCTCTTACGTTGCCTTGCAGAGTCACCCCAACAGAGAGCTTCATTTGAAGCACTGGCTGCGGTTCTTTATCCGCATGCATTCTCGCGCTCAGAAGCCCGCGAGCTGATAAAAGCGCGTATCCACTATCTTCGGCAAAAGCTGGAGGTTGATCAAGACAAACCAGTTATTTGTTCGATTCGTGGATTTGGTTATGCATTACGCTTGCCTGTAGCTTTTTTGTCGGAGGATCAACGACGATGAAATGAGGTCAATCAGGAGATACGCTCATAAGTAAGTAACACAATGTAACACAATGTCGGTGCGCGGAATGATGGTCGCCTCATATCAGTACAGCAAGCGCTCGTTATCCTGATGGGTATTTGCTCAAGCAGCCACATGTCTGTCTATGGCTGATACGTTTACAGGATTGCTGTTATGCGGCATGGATGCGGTTTCTCAGATAGTAGCAGTGATCTTGTGCAAGATTGTCGTGCTGCGAAAAGAAGAAGTGGTGGGTACTGATCCCATATACGTCTCCATAGCCTCGAGTATCTACAGAAAATGTAGTCACGCAAGGATTGGCAGCCAGGACATCTTGAGGGAATTGCCATACCGTGGGGTGCTGCGGGAAGTGCGCCGAAAATAGACCAGAGCGATGCAAGATCCGGTCTGGCAACCTTCTGCATCAGTGGGTTTAGGGGCGGACGGTACACGCGAATGTACCTGTGAGGTAGAACCTGAGGATACACTCAAAGTCCTCGCCCCTAAAACCTCTACCACATTGCGAGAGAGGAACGTGTAGCGAGTTGCGCTGGAGCTTCCTGATGTGGTAGACATTGCTTTAGGTTATATGTTCTAGTCGTTTCTGAACGTCGGCGGAGAGACATACTGGCTCAGCAATGCACGCACCTGGTCTCCGCCCCACGCAGAATAGACGGAGGCCAGTGTCAGCCGGTCTGTAATCATCGTCTCGTCGTGAAGCAACTCGCAGTATCAGCGCGGATCGGTCTGTACTCGCGCCGTGGTGGTGCAATCACAGAGTATGTGCCGTCATCGACAGGATCAGGACTGAACAGACTGGCACGTACCTGTTGCCAAACCATCTACAGCCAATATGGGTAGTATGGACTCCTAACGCTGTACAACGTTGCAACCGGGTCCAAGGCTGATAAATCCTGTTCAGTTCCCAGTGATTCTGATCATAGCCGCAGGTACGCTGGTCGCGTTGCATTAGGTACTGAACTCAGATTGGGCAATTTCCATCGTCGTGTGCTGCGAGAGAAACAGTAGGCGTGCGCCTTAATCCATTTCGGCTATATCGTGATACTCTGGCATCTAATGCTGGTTTTACTGCTCCAGGGTGTGTGTGAGAAGGTCAGAGATGTTGTTATTCAAGGCATCTCCAGTCCCCACCGCTTGCATGCACTCACATATGCTGTACGTCTCTAAACAGAACCGGGTAAGAGTTCGAGAAGAATCCCTCGCTGTACCCAGGCTTGCCTTGTACGGACTTCCCGCATTGAAGCAGAGTTTGATCTCACTGACCACCAACCTACCGGTTGCGCACGGAACCCCTTACTGTCGCCGAGTCACCTCCGTAGGGGTTTTCACACAATGAGACAAGTTTTCAACAACCCATTGATACGTGCCAATCCACTGCGCTCCGCCAGGTTCCATTAGAGGTGGAAAATACATGAGCCAACGCGACTTCTGCCGCATCGGGACGTTCCAGCACAGTATGCCGGGATTCCTCTCCCGCTGCACAGGCTATGCATTAGCCACAAGATACGTATGGTGTCAACCATATGCTTATCATTGGGTATATGATCCCCCGTTGCGCCATCGTGAGCAACATACCAGGGATCAGTCGTATGGTGAGCCGTGCGTATCGTGAACGGGACGCGGAATGGTTACAGCGGGTGATGGAGGGGGACGTCAGGCCAGACTGTGGGGGAGGATTCCGGTTTGCGTACCATTGGCCACAGCCATCACCTGACGGCGGTGGCGGGGAAGACTGCACGGGGGCTGGGTGCCTGCGTCACAGGAACGGTATTGATGTCGTGCTGATAACGCAGCAGGACGCTGCGGATCGCATGACCACGAGGATGGTGAGCGTGACTAACGATGCACCGTATCCATCACGATATGCTATGAGGGTCATATCGACTGCTGTGTGACATGTGGGTAATGAAAAGCGCTGCACAGGAGAGGACTAAAAATGAGGGTTTCCGAAGCATCTCCGGGACCTACCGCCCGTAAACGCGCGTCTACGTTGTCTGCCCCTGTAACCACCAGGGCTTCAAGATTGTGAGGCAGATGTTCCAGCCGATGGAATCGGCCAGGTCTTTCCCTGCCGTACCGAACCCAAAAGTGATACTAATTTTGTTACCAAATCACTCCCTTCGTTCTCCTATACTTTGTCGTATCGGCATTCGTCGTTGCACACTATTTACGGAGGTTGCCATGACACCCCCTACTCACCACGACCTCGTCGCCGGCATTCGTGCCCGTGACCCCCACGTAATCGGGTGTCTCTACACCACCTATGCCCCTCGGCTCTACGCATCCCTCTTGCGGCGCGTGGGCGATACCGATCTGGCGTTCGACCTGCACCACGAGGTCTTTGCCCGTCTACTCGAACGGGCTCCCACCTTTGAAGACCGCGGGGTACCGGTGGGTGCCTAGCTCTTCCGGGTGGCCCGCGATCTAGTTGTGGACATCTTGCGTCAACGCCAGCGTACCTTCTCACTTCCCCTTGCCACAATGGCTGACACCATGCCTGATTTTGATAGCCTCTTCGTCGCTGAGAGTGAGCGGCAGACCCTGCATGTAGCATTGAGCCGGCTGCCTGAACAGTACCGACAGGTGATCATCCTGCGTTACCAGTATCAGCTCACCCTTCCTGACATCGCTCATCAACTGGGACGCAGTCAAGAGGCGACGAAGGCTACCCTCTACCGGGCCGTGTTAGCCCTGCGCAAACAGATGCAACTGCTGAGTACAGACCCTATCACACCGATGGCATAAGTTCAAGGGTAGACAAGACACGCAAGCGAACATAGGAGATAGAACCTGGCGATGTCCTGAACATCCTCACTCCCTTCCCTTCTTCCGCATTACGGGAAAAGGGAAGGGCAGCATATTCGAGCATATTTATGAGATAGAGCCTGACAATGCTCTAAACGCCCTCACCTTCGACCCTTCTCCCGCGCTGTTCATCAGCACAGTGATGGCGGTCACTTTGCTCCGAGGGGTGGATATCCCTCCTTCATGCTTCCATCAGCTGTGCCAGTACCACATGGCAGGGTTGGAAGGAGGCCGGTGGTTAGATTGGACACTTGCTCTACGATCCGCACTACCCCCTACACGCAGGTCACGTATCAGTGATGGTCAAGCCACCACGCACCCGCGCCGCGTGACCACCGGTGTATCACCCCGCACGGGCAGGTGCTTGTCACCAATGGTCAAGCCGCCACGCACCCGCGCCGCACGACCGGCGCACCACCCCCTACACGCAGGTCACGTATCACGAATGGTTACGCCTGACGGACGTACTGCGCAAGCATGTTGTTCCTGTGAAACCATGGTGACAGCAACCGCTACGCCCCTACCTGATCGTGAGCACAGCTGGTGTGGCAGTCACACTGCCCCACTCCACACCATACCACGAGACTATCAACCCGGTCTGATAACGGTATCTACTCCGAGACGCGATCTCACCGGATGTAGAGCGAGAATGCTGGTTTGGCGCATCCATGCTCAGGTTTGGATTCAGCGTGATCGTCGGATCACGTGTCATTAACGCTATCACACCAGGTCTGATATTGTCCTGCACGTGAAGGCAATACTTTCGACCGCCGATCTCATGATGTTACTCCAAGAGACAGATTCGATTCTCGACTTGGCATTGAGCATGTATGAGTATCAGTAATATTACGATACACCTATACCAGCCAAATTTTACCGGCCGGGCATCTGGCGCAAAATCTGCTGGCGCTCCTCAGCGGTCACCAGACCAAAACTGTCTCCACGGTTGAGGTAGACGATCTCCTCATTCTTAATACCAACAATCAAATCCGACAGACCGTCACCATTCATATCAGCCAGACGCATCGTGATGGGTGTCAGATCCTCATTTGCGCCAACCAGATATGGACCTACAATTGTCCGGGTCTTGCTCACATCACCACCGGGAATCTCAAGAATAAGCACCTGACGGTCAAGATTCATTGCGATCAGACGGGTAGGACCGACTGTCTCCTCGGCCCGCCCGACTTCTGCTGTGAGATGGAATGTACGGGGTCGCCCGTATCTCCAGTCATCAAGTAGCGTCTGCCCCCACCCAACAAGAGCGCTCACCAGCACGTATAGGGCAAGAACTGCCAGCAGACCGGTGACGATGTATGCAGAATTGCCGAGTGCCGGCCTGGGCACGGCAATCGAAGACATTCGACGTGGTGAGCGGATTTCACGACTGGTCACTGCCATGGCGGGTCTCCTATGAAGTACGCACTTAGAACAAAAGTTCAATCGCTCACTTGTTCGGAATTATAACAGAGGTATATTGAGCTGTCAAGAACTTTTGTGCTGAATTTGAGTATGATAAGGTTGAATGAATCTCTTGTGCCGACGCGCCGACTTTTGCGTGAGACACTTTTGTCCCTTGCAGAAGACAGCCATTGGATGCAAATTGTCAAACACTAGAACCTATTTCAAAAATACTGGCTTATGCTAGAATAGCGGTATGAGCAGACATGACCTCACTGACAACCAATAGGCGATATCGAACCGCTCATCTCCAAGAAAAAAGTGCGCAGGGTCGTCCGTGTAACGACAACCGACGGATACTGAACGGCATGCTGTACGTGCTCCACACGGGCTGTGCCTGGGCAGACCTGCCGAAGGAATACGGGTTACCTGGCACCTACTGGCGACGATGGCTCGCGTGGTCGCAGGACGGGACGTGGGAGCGCATCTGGAGCTCCCTTTGAAGCCGTCTCGATGCCGACGGCAAGCTGGAATGGGCGCACGCGTTGCTGGACGGCAGCGTCGTTCCGGCGAAAAAGGGGGCAGTGGTGTAGGCAAAACAAAGGTCGGTAACGGCTCGAAGGCGATGGTCGTGGTCGATGGCATCGGCGTTCCCATCGGTCTGCACGTGGACAATACGCAACCACACGAACTCGCCCTGGCCGAACCGACGTTGCGGACTATTCGTGTGCCGCGCAACCGCGGTCGGCCCAAAACGCGACCAGAAGAACTGGTGGCAGACAAAGCCTATGACAGCGCCGAGTCTCGCTGTACCTTGCGCCGACGGGGGATCACACCCACCATGCCACCTATTGAGCGGTGCAACCGCAAGAAACCCTAAGCGCGGACGTCCGCTTCGCGTTGGCGCAAGCTACCGGCAACGCTGAAAAGTCGAGCGTTGCTTCGTGTGGATGGACACTTACCGTCGGTTGGTGGTGCGCTCTGATCGTCATCTGCATAGCTCTCGTGCGTTTTGCCTCGTCGCTATCATTCTGTGGTGCGTTAACCGAATTTTGAAATGAGTTCTATTATTCCATTCTTCGAGCGTCATAGGATTACTCCCGCCCGCCCGATAGACTCTGTCCGCTCCCAAGTCAATCAACTCAATCGCAATCCCCGAAGAACGAGACTTATTGATACAACTCGCACCTTCCGGTTTGCCTGACATAATGCTGGTGTTATAGGTGGGCAACGGAGCAAAGGTCAGAGCTCGCTGAATGTAAAAGACGATGCCGCCGCCTATTGCCAGTAGACCAGCGATAATGGAGATAATGATGGTTCGTTTGTTCATTCTTTGCTCCCGGATAGTGGATTAAGCGGGCTAAGGATGGGGGCAGATGCACAATCAATAGCATCAGGTGCAAGTACGTATTGGCCGACAGGTTAAGTTTGATCACCCTTATCTTCAAAGAAGAATAGAACCTATTTCAAAAATGTCTGCTGGTGCGAGCATAGCGGTATGAGCAGCCATGACCTCACTGATGACCAATGGGCGGTGAGCGAACCGCGCATCCCGAAACAACAGCGCACGCGGGGTCGTCCGCGCACTGACGACCGCCGGACACTGAATAGTATGGTGTCTGTGCTCCCCGCTCCCCACGGGCTGTGCCTGGGCAGACCTGCCAACGGAGGACGGGTCCCCCAGCACCTGCTGGCGACGATGGCCCGCGTGGTCGCACGACGGAACG
>NZ_DAOTZQ010000034.1:0-34829 GCF_034434295.1 Chloroflexus sp. | reverse complement strand
CCTCCCCTCTCCCGCACAGCGGGAGAGGGGAGGGGGCCGGGGGGAGAGGTGAGGGCCGCCCCATCGTCCTCATCCCCACCGGTCGGCTGGCCCTGCTGCCGCTGCACGCTGCCCGCTATACCGTTGCTGGACGCGAGACCTGGTTGCTTGATGAATTCACAGTGACCTACGCTCCCTCAGCGCTGGCGCTGGCTACCGCACGTCGGGCGCTGGCGCAGCGCCAGACCGCACCGTTGCGCCTGGTTGGAGTGGGCAACCCGCTGCCGCCGGTGGCGGCACTGATGGAGCTGCACCGGCAGATTCGTGATGCCGTCGCTGCCCTGCCGCAGTCCGACCAGGAGGCTGTGGCAACGATCCAGCAACAATTGACCAGGCTGGTTGCCCAATCCACCGCAACCCTGCGCTACGAAGGGTTCCAGCTTCACGACCTGGTGCAACGCCTGCCACAGACGCTGGGGGAACCGTTGACCCATCTACACGCGCTGGTCGCCCGCTGGCCGCGCAGCCTGCGCTATGCGCAGGCTGAACTTCAGAGCGTGGTCGATCTGATACCACCAAGTGCTGCGACACCGCTGTACGAAGAGGACGCTACCTCCGCTGCGTTGCTGCCGTTGCTGAAAGGGGCAACCCACCTCCATTTCAGTTGCCACGGCACTTTCAACCCTGCCGAGCCGCTCGACTCGGCGCTGATCCTGGCCGGTGATGATCGTCTGCGCCTGCGCGATCTGCTGGCTACTGACGTCAGCGGTCTGGATACAGCCCGGCTGGCCGTGCTCTCGGCCTGTCAGACGGCGATCAGCGACTTCCGTAACCTCCCCGAAGAGCTGATCGGGTTGCCGACGGGACTGCTCCAGGCTGGTGTACCGACGGTCATCGGCACGCTGTGGAGCGTTGACGACGCCGGCACGGCATTGCTCATAACCCGCACTTATGAACTGATGTTCCAGGACGGTCAACCGCCGGCTCAGGCTTTGCGCCGGGCGCAGCAGTGGTTGCGCGATCTGACCAACGCTGAACTGGAAGCATATCTAACGCACCATCAAACGCTTGCCGAGGCCCGTCGCCAGCAGGCGCACCGGATGCCGTTCACGCTGCTGGAGGAACTTATGGAGATGGCCGTTACTGCTGTCGACCCGTCAGCAACACCATTTGCCGATCCGTCGTACTGGGCGCCCTTCGTCTGCTACGGCGCCGGGGAGGTTGCAGTATGAACATACCCAAAACGGTTGCCGCTTGAGTTTATCGCGCTCGCGTTTAATGTTTTGCTGCTGAGGAGGTTGCAGTATGAACATACCCAGAACGGTTGCCGCTCTGCTGACGCTGTGGCCCGATCTGCCGGCGAAGACTGGCCCCGACTGGCCCCGGCTCTACTGGCGGCTGATCGATCTGCTGCGTCGTTTTGCCCAGGCTACCGGTGACAAGGAGCGTTCACGCATCTCGCTGATGCTGCTCTTCGAACTGCGTACCCTGCCCGACGGGATTGAAGTGCTGCGCCGGGTACGCAAGGCGGAGCTGCGTATCACCCGCAGTGGTCATCTGTACCTGGGCAGCGCTGGTGACGCATCACCTGACGACGCCCGCCCTGACGACACTACGCTGCGTGAACAGATGATGCACCTGCTCAACCCGCCGGTGGTCAGGCGGGCGACTGAAGTGTATGCCCCGACCCGCACGGAGATCAATAAACGGTTCCCGATCATCGTCGGGCTGACCCGCGTCGCGAGTGATGGTGAAACCGATCAGACGGTCATCCAGGCCCGGCTCAATCAGCTCATTAGGGTGGTACTCACCCCAGGAGATGGTCTTGAGCTGCTGACAGAGCCGACCAAAACTCTGCAAGTGACGGAGGGCGACAGCGAACCGGTGGTCTTCTACCTGCGGGCCGTGCGGATCGGTCACCAATCGGTGGTGATCGATTTCCACGCCGGAAGCGACCTGCTGACCAGTATCACCCATCGGCTTGTCGCAGCAGAGGATGGATCAGACGCTACTCCGCACAAACTACCGGCACGAGGATTGTCAATCGGTGCTTTTCGCGCCCCTTTCCCCGATCTGGTGCTGCGGGTCTGCACCGAAGGTAATCGGCTGACCTACACCCTGCACTACCACACTACTGAAGAACGTATCCTGAAAGGGCCGGTGCTGCGTGCTGACCCGCAGCAGTACCGCTACCAGATCATCCGCGAGATTGAGAACCTGGCGCGGGGGCAGGATAGTGACGGTAGACCACTCTTTAATCCCACAGCGCAGGAAGTGCAGCGTCATCTGGCAAAAATCGGGCAACGCCTCTACCGCGACTTGTTCGGTGTAGAACTGGCCCGCGAATACTGTGAGCGCATTCGTGGCCGTGTTCGCACGCTGGAGATTGTCTCCGACGAGCCGTGGATTCCCTGGGAACTGATCAAGCCCTACGATGATGGCGTTGACGATGATTTTCTCTGCGTGCAATACACCCTCAGTCGCTGGGTCAGTGGCGGGGATGCGCCAGCAGCCGAGATTATTGCTAACACGCTGGCGTGTATCACCCCAACCGACTCGGGCCTGGCCGAGGCGCAGATCGAACGCGACTTCGTGCGAGGGCTGGCTGCACAGCGAGGTATCGCCGACCATTCGCCTGCCGAAGCGCGTAGATCTCTGGTCGAGCAATTACTGGAAGGTAATACCCCGCTCAAACTGTGGCATTTTGCCTGCCACGGCAACTTCGACCAGCAGGTGCCTGACAACTCTCCGCTCATCCTGCAAGACCAATACTTCCTGCGGCCCAACGATCTGGTCGGACGGGCACAAACCCGCCTGCGCACCGACCGGCCACTGGTCTTCCTGAACGCCTGCCGGGTCGGTCAGGGTGGTCTGGCGCTGACCGGACTGGGGGGCTGGGCGGCAACACTGGTTGGTCATTGTCGGGTCGGTGCGCTCATTGCACCGCTCTGGTCGGTACACGACGGCGCTGCCCGCCATTTCGCCGAAGCGTTCTACACTGCCTGTCAGCAATCGGGGATGACGTTGGGAGAAGCAATCCGGCATGCGCGTATCGCCACCCGTAATGCCTTCCCTGACGATACGACCTGGCTGGCCTACAGCCTCTACGCGCACCCGAATGCGCGGCTGGTAATTAGGGGAGAATAGCTCACGCGAAACAGGGACGAGGTAGACAGGTATGGGATTGATGAATGGATTGCAGTCACTGATTGTGCATTGGTTTTAACGGCACATTGTTCCTTCGTGCACAGAGTATTACCGGTACAGGCGTATGCTAGCTATCACTTTCCTGTTCCAGACTTTTTGCCAATTGTGCGGCTACTCTGGGGAGTTCAATGGTGAAAATCTCCCACACGATATCCAGATTAACACCGAAGTAATGATGAATTAGTCTGTCGCGGAGGCCAGCCATATTCTTCCATGGAATATTGGGATAACTCAGCGTATGTCATATCAGCAGTGTAAGCTGCGATCTGCCGGGTAGCTTCTTGAATGTCACCCAGCAGGTCATGATCCCTGCGCTTAGACATAAACAATGCTCCCGGCAATATCCCTGGCAACGGCGGCCATCTTGACACCTTGAACACCGGCCGGCGTCACTACATCCACGTGCCGACCCAACAGCCTCTCAAGATACTCAGCAAATTCAACAAATCGAAAGCCGATTGGTCGCTCAAACTCTACGACAAGATCAATATTACTCTCTTCGGTGGCACAACCTTTTGCATACGATCCAAATATACCGATTGTTTTTACGCCATATTCACGACAAAGATAGGCTTTGTTTTGTCTGAGCAAAGACAGAATTTGTTCCTGGGTGAGCATATTCGCGAACCTTGAGACTCTCTGAGTACTCCTGAGTATGGTCTGGGAGCAAAGTGATCGATTGCAGGATGCACTTTCTGATGGTGAGCCAGGTCCTTAGCACAAACTTCCACTAGTGTCGGTCGGTGTCAGAAAGTCATCCCAGATCACTGACATTCGCAATGCGTTCAAGTCTGCATCTCAGTATATCTTTTTTCCAGTCAAAATACAATGGTGTTTTTAGATCAAGCAGGTATGTCGTGACGAGCATACACATCATCTCCGTGACCAGTAGAGTAAACAGCGTGACACGCACCTGATGCAGCAGTGAACCTGATGGTAATGCTGAGCAGTTGCGCCGTTTGCCACTGGCCTAACCACCCGCGCATCGTTCAAGTGTACCACCGGCGAGTCGGTTGGTTATCGTTGGTGTAGCAGTAGGGGCGACGCATACGTCGCCCCTACCCTCCAGCAGTACATCGTTTAGGGGCAGTATCAGGGTATTCCCTGGCTGGTGTGTCGTGGATTCTCCTCTACCAGATTTGATATAATTGACGCACTTACGTACAGAGAAGCAACTCTCTGGCCGGTGACGACATGGTGATTCGCACCCCTCTGCTCCTCACAACGTGCGAACCTGAAGGGCCGGCGGGTTCACCTGGGAGATGATCATGTCGGAACTGGATATACAACACCTCCGGCAGCAGGTTGAAGCCATGATGACCACGCACCCCAACGTGCGCCTCGTTTACCTGTTTGGTTCACAGGTGAGCGGCACAACCGGTCCGCTCAGCGACGTCGATCTGGCAGTCTTGCTGACGCATGGCACGTCAACGCTGCAAGCGCTGGCTGAACTTGAACATCGTTTCGCGGTGCTCCTCAATGGGAGAAAGGTCGATCTGGTCGTCCTCAATCAAGCACCCATTGAACTGGCCTATGCCGTTATCGCACAGGGCCCGATCATCTACCAGCATTCTCTTGCCGAACGGGTTGAGTATGAAGCGGAGGTCATGAGTCACTACGGTGATTACCTCCCGTTCTTGCAGGCCCAGCAAGAAGATATTTTGAAAGGAACCGGTAATGAACGTCGCGTTCAGCGGTATCGAGCGGCGCTTGGACGAAACTCTGCGAACGATTGGCACGTCTGACACCACTTCGTACTCGAACGAAGACTGAGTTTCTGAGTGATCCGTACCTGCGCGACATTGTGGAGCGTAATCTGGAGGTAGCAGCACAGTGGTGTATTGACATCTGCCACCGGATTATTACCCTGGAAGGTGCTCAGAAACCACGAAGCTATTATGAGGCGATTCTTCGCATGGGCGAACTTGGTGTGCTACCGCCAGACTTTGCCGGTCACCTCGCCCCGCTCGCGGGTCTACGAAACATCCTGGTGCACGATTATATCCAGATAGATTGGGACGAAGTCTATGCTAGCCTTGCCAGCTTGATGATCTGTCATGCTTCGCCGATCTCATTCGATCATGGTTACAGAGTCGCCGTTCAATCAATCCATAAGTACACCCACCCTGTTAGTAACTCTCTGACGTGCGGCAGCTATGCTGTCGTGCTGTGTTCTGCAAGCACCGACTGCAAGGATGGGGATAGGATCAGTGCCTGCTCCCATCCGACGT
Source organism: Chloroflexus sp. (assembly GCF_034434295.1). Classification (GTDB taxonomy): domain Bacteria; phylum Chloroflexota; class Chloroflexia; order Chloroflexales; family Chloroflexaceae; genus Chloroflexus. The sequence continues at coordinate 29,412 of NZ_DAOTZQ010000034.1, read as the reverse complement.
TGATTTGATCGTCGCTTTCCGATGCCCCCGTTGGCAAGTGTACGGTGTATGTGACAGAGGGTTAACCTCGCCTTCGCCGCAATATGCCCCGTTAGGGACAGATCACGAGCACATATATCAATCCGCGTCCATCCGCGTTCCGCAGATGATCGACACCACCAGTGACATGGCGTGAATATGGCATTACTCAAGACAAGACTTGCCATCACACCCCGGCCTGGGCAGCACCGCGACTGGTGATGTAGGCGTAGGCCATCCGTGGCGTGTTCCAGGCCAGGCCAACCTCGCCACGGGGGATCAGGACAATCACGCCGCCGCGTCCATCTGGCACCAGTTCAGACAACAGCTTGATCCCGCGTTCGGCAGCCACCTGGGGGTGCATACCATCTTCGAGCAACTCGACGACCCGTCGAGCCAATGCCACGCGGGTAATCGACTCGCCCCAACCGGTGCATACCGCTGCCCCATCTGCGGTTGCGTAGAGACCACAACCAATGAGCGGCGTATCGCCAACCCGGCCAGGCAGTTTAAACGGTGTGCCGCCGGTTGAATTGGCGGCCACAAGCTGGCCGGACTGGTCGAGGGCAATCGCCCCGACGGTGTCGTGGCCGCTGGCCGGTGGTGGCGGTGGCGTTCCCTGTGCTTTCCAGGCCAGCCACAACTGGCGTTCACGTTCGACAATTAACTCTGCATTGTCGCAGAAAGGCATACCTACTGTCGCCGCAAATGCTTCAGCCCCGGGGCCAACCAGCATCGTCGCCGGCCCATTCAATACGTGGCGGGCGAGTGTGATTGGGTTGCGAATGCGTTGGAGACCGGCAACTGCACCGTAACGCAGCGTGCGCCCATCCATCAATGCCGCGTCCAATTCAACAGTGCCGGCACTGGTCAGCACCGATCCGGTGCCGGCGTCAAAGATCGGATCGTCTTCCATCACCCGCACCGCCGCCTCTACTGCATCAAGCGCACTGCCACCGTTCTGCAACACCTGCCATCCGGCAGTCCGCGCTGCGATGCAACCGGCAATATGAGCGGTGACCTGATCATCGGGAATGGCCCACGCCCCACCGTGGACGATAAGAGCCTGCACTGGTTCTGCTGTCATCATTCACCTGCTACACATCTCACAACGATCTCGAAAACAAAACCGCCGCCATCTCGGCGGCGATTGATACCTGGTGGAGCCAAGGGGATTCGAACCCCTGACCTCAACACTGCCAGTGTTGCGCTCTTCCAACTGAGCTATGGCCCCTTCTCTGGTGGAGGTGAGGGGATTCGAACCCCTGACCTCGACAGTGCGATTGTCGCGCTCTTCCAACTGAGCTACACCCCCGCGCCCTCACGCCGCGTTATCTTACCACGAACAGAGAGGAATGTCAAACCAGAAACCGGTAAAAGCACATGCATCATGGTACTCAACTGTGCTATAATACTTACCGACCGGTCGGTCGGTAAAATGAAAGACATGTCGTGTGAGGAGGACTTCAGCTATGAGTGATGAACGTCGGCGGAATCAAATCCTGGGACTTCTCTTTGTTGGTGTTTTGATGGCCGCGCTCGATATTGCGATTGTCGGGCCGGCATTGCCCGCGATTCAGCGGGTCTTTGGGGTTGATGAGCGGGCGTTATCCTGGGTCTTTTCGATCTATGTCCTGGGGAACCTGGTCGGCACCCCAACCATTGCCGCCCTATCGGATCGGTTTGGTCGACGGGCTTTGTACGTCTTGAGCCTGAGTGGTTTTGCGCTGGGATCGCTGCTCGTTGCCCTCGCACCCTCTTTTCCTGTACTCCTTCTGGGCCGTCTGGTGCAGGGGGTAAGTGCTGGCGGCGTGATTCCGGTTGCCAGTGCCGTTATCGGTGATACGTTCCCCCCTGAACGGCGCGGCTCGGCACTCGGATTGATTGGGGCTGTGTTCGGGATTGCGTTCCTGATCGGACCAATCATCGGTGGATTACTCCTCTTGCTTGGCTGGCAATGGCTCTTCCTGGTCAATCTGCCCCTGGCCGCAGTGCTGATCATCTTCAGCCTCCGCCTTTTGCCGGGTCGCACGCGCCAGTCTGCGGCAACCTTTGATCTGGCCGGCCTCATTGTGCTCGGACTGATGCTCACCGGTCTGGCATATGGGTTAACCGAACTCGATCCGGCTCAATTGAGCACCGGAGCACTACCAATACCGGCAATTGGCGCATTGATTGTTGCGTTCGCGCTGGCCCCCATCTTCATTGCTATCGAGCAACGGGCCGCTGAACCCATCCTGCAACCAGCCATCTTTCGTTCGCGCCAAATCTGGATAACGACGGCCCTGGCAATCGGTGCGGGGATTGCCGAGTCTGCCGTTGTCTTTGTGCCGGCACTGCTCACAGCAGCCTACGGTGTCAGCAGTTCGACGGCAAGTTTCATGCTGCTGCCGGTGGTGCTGGCGATGGCGGTTGGGTCACCGGTTTCAGGTCGTCTGCTCGACCGCTTCGGCTCGCGGATTGTGGTGAGTATTGGTGTCGTGCTGAGTGGGATCGGGATGCTGATCCTGAGTACATGGCCAACGAGTCTGGTGGCATTCTACCTCGCTGCGGTCGTCAGCGGTTTGGGTCTGGCAATCTTGCTTGGCGCCGCCTTGCGGTATATTCTGCTGAATGAAGTATCGGCGAACGAACGGGCTGCCGCTCAAGGACTACTCACTGTTACAATGGGGAGTGGTCAATTGTTGGGAGCCGTCCTGGTAGGGGTGCTGGCCGCAACTGGAGGTGGCGCAGTTGCCGGCTATGCGCTGGCCTTTTTCGTGATCGGGATTGTGATGCTCTTGCTCACACCGTTCGCACTGGCCCTCAAGAGCCGTAGTGCCGAGCGGGCAACTGCGATGGCGCACGCCCATTGATCGGGTTTATTCATCTGGCGTGATCGTGACCATCGTATGCTATCTCCCGATCACGCCGGCACCGCTCCTGAGTGCGGCTGCGCAGCACCAGCATTGTCGCTGCGGATGATCCGACGGAGTAGACACTGGTTCCAGACATGCTTGCCCGTGGCGCACAGTAGTCGTGATCACGGGCAGGTGCGTGGTACAGCAGTATTCCTGCTGATTGTGGTCATGACGAGGAATTGCGTCGTGCGTAACGGACCTGACCACTCGTGAATCGGACAATGGCTGAGTAATATGCGGATCGAGGGGAGTGTAGGGCGGGCTGGAAGCCTGATCACCATCGTCTGTTACCAGCACAGGCTGGAAGCCTGCCCTGCGGAGAGCAGTATCTCTGCCTCGTTGACAACGCAGCAGCCGGCATCGATCAAGATGTGACATTAGAACTTGTTTCAAAAAACATCTACCAGAAGTTATCTCATTCTACCAACCGACTCCAGGATCGTGACAAGTACACCGCATCCGCGTGACCAGCCGGGTCAACGGCGTACCACGCACCGGATCGTAAGCACGGCTGGCGCGGCAGCATGGCTGCCGCACTCCAAACGACGCAACACGCGGATAATGGGCGAGCAAGGCAACCAATTCAGCGCGTGATGGTACTGGAGATGGTTATTAGAGCGCGACAGTACAGCTTTTTATGAAATAAGTTCTACACACGCTGCCACCAGGATGCGTTAAGATGAAGGAAACCCTGGTGTCAGCTTGACGGACAATGATATGAGTCGACAACAACATTCAGAGCAGATACGCAATCGCATTATCGATGAGGCAGCACGTCTGATTGTAGCTTACGGCTACGATGGCATTGCTATGCGCGAGATTGCTGAAGCAGTGGGCTTGTCGAAGGCCGGTCTTTATCACCATTTTCGCGACAAGGAAGATTTGCTGGTGGCAGTGCTCACTAACTGGGCCGATGAGATGGCTGCCCTGGTAGCGACTGCGGAACGCCAGCCTGACACCCGTCGCCAGCTTTCCACGTTGATCCGCGGACTGTTTACAAAAGCTCCCGCGCAACGCGCCCTGGTGCGGCTGAGTAATCACGATCTCCCCCGCCTGAGCGCAACCGCCCGCGCCAACGTCGAGCGCTGTTATGCCAATGGTTTGATTGAACCAATGTCAGCCATGATTCGGAGTGGTATCGAACGTGGCGAGTTGCGACCGGTTGATCCACACGCTGCAACATGGTTGCTGCTGGGGATGCTCTACCCGTTTTTTCACACCGATCAGGCACCGGCTGGCGACCAGGGCCACATGATTGCCGACCTGATCCTTACGACCTTTTTCGATGGGTTAGCGCAACCATAGCCTGCGGGTCAGGCAATGATGACACACGTATTACGGCCCTGCGCTTTTGCCTGGTATAACGCGCTATCAGCCTGCGCAATCAGGTCATGCTCGTCAGTCATCTCAGGCTGTAAGACCGCGCCACCCACACTGATTGTTAGTGGATGCAGCGGCCAGGCCGCCATCTGCACCAACCGGCGTAGCCGCTCGCCCAAGACCTGAGCACCGTCGCCGGCAGTTGCCGGTAGGATAACAGCAAATTCTTCACCACCATACCGGGCCACGATGTCGTGTTTACGACAACCTTCACTGAGAAGTTGGGCAATCATACGGAGCGCTTCATCACCGGCAAGATGCCCAAAGGTGTCATTGTATTGCTTGAAATGATCGACATCGATTAGAAGCAACGCCAAAGGTACCTGGTACCGTCGCGCCCGCTCAATCTCTTCGCTGAGACGCGAGGCAAAGCCACGCCGGTTGAATACGCCGGTCAAGGGATCGGTGAGCGATTGCTGTTGGGCGACTGCCAGTTTGTCTTCCAGATTCTGAAGGTACGCATTCAGCGATAGATACTCCTGTTCGCGCTGTAGCAGGCGCTGTTCGAGGCGCAGCAGATCACGCCGGATTTCAAGCTGGGTCACAACTTGACGTGATAAGAGGCGCAACATCTCAAGCTGTTCCGGCGAAAGCTGACGCGGCTGGTGATCTACCACGCAGACTGTACCGAGTGCGTACCCGTGTGACGTTACGAGTGGCGCACCAGCGTAAAAACGAATGTACGGTTCCTGGCGCACGTAGGGATTGTTGGCAAAGCGCGGGTCACGGGTTGCATCCGGCACTACCGTCACGCGATCAGGATCATTGATTGTGAATGCACAAAATGTGAGGGTACGCTCGACTTCACCATCACTGAACCCCAACCGTGCCATTAACCACTGGCGATGACGGTCGATCAGGTTCACCAGGGCAACCGGAGTCTGGCAGATGTAGGCAGCGATACGTACAATGTCCTCGAAGATCTGCTCAGGCAGCGTATCGAGAATCTGAAAGCTCTCCAGTTCACGCAGCCGTTCTTCTTCATTCGGCGGGATTGGCGGTAGAACGATCTGATCATCGGTATAGTCTGGCTGTTCCTCAGTCATCAGTTGCAACCTCAACGGGGAATAGACTGCTTCTTATAGGTATTGTATAAGAAAACACAAATGTGGTCGAAGATGCAGTGCAGGATGTGCCGTCACAGTGACATCTACGGCGGAAATGCCCGGTTGTCGAAACTTCATCATGTCTCGGCTTGACAAGCAATCGCTGCTCCACTACACTGGCAACGCATTAAAGAGCCTCAATATCAGGAGCAAGGCATGGCGCGGATCGTCGCTGTCATCAACTTGAAGGGTGGTATTGGCAAAACCACAACCGTCGTCAATGTCAGTGCCGGTCTGGCATTGAAAGGTGCGCGCGTCTTGCTCATTGACATCGATGCCCAGGGCAATCTGGCGATGGCGCTCGGTGTCCAACCCCGCCGTACACTCTATGAGGCAATTGTTGAACATAAACCACTTGCTGACTTACGAATCAATGCCCGCCCGAATCTCGATCTGGTTGCCGCAAACGAAACGCTGTTGCTGGCGCATCAGGCCATTGCCGGGCGTGCGGATTGGGTACGGGTTCTTGAACAACTGGTACGCCCGCTACGCAATGAGTACGACTTCATCTTCTTCGATTGCGGTGGTTCGCTCACTGTGCTCAATCAAAATGCGTTGATCGCAGCCACTGACGTGATCATCCCGACGACGGTTGAGCCGTTTGCGGTGAAAGGGCTGGAAAAGCTGATCGCTCAGATCGGTCGGGTGAAAGGTAGCACCGGCGTGGTACGGGCCATTATTCCAACGATGGTAGACCCACGCACGCGGCAATCGGTAGAATTGCTTGCCCACCTGAATCGCACCTATGGCCGGCTGGTGCTGCCACCGGTGCGTGTGAATGTACGGCTTTCCGAAGCCTCAGCTGTCGGTAAGACGATCTACGAGCACGATCCTCGTTCACGCGGTGCTCTCGACTATGCCCAGATTGTTGAACTGTTGAGTAAGGATTGGGATTTTCGCCCGGCCCGCCTGGTTGCTGCGCCAAATGCAGGACAATCGCCAACCGTGTCGTCAGCGGCTTCACCACTTACACCACTGGTGACGGGTGGTGGAGAAGTGCAAACCGACACCTGCCCCAATTGCAGCCATCGGCTCCAGCGAGCTACTGTCGCCGGCTATCGTATCACCTACTGTCCCAACTGCCGGTATCGTCGGCAAGAACTAATCCGCGGTGAGTCGTAGACAATACCCACACCTACCCGGCACTACGTATGATACGACCACCTGCTACAGACGCACAGCTTCTGATTGGACTGGTGCCGGTCGTACAGCAATCACTGTCTGTTGTTTTGGCGAGAGTGATTTGTACGGTGATGTAAATCTTCCATTGCCCCAGCCAGATCGCTGTATACACGGGTAATTGGCAGCTCAATCCCCAGACTCACCATCGTCTGCGCAACTTCCGGGCGCACACCGACCAGCACTACGTCGGCCCCCAGCAACCGAACGCTCTGCACTAACTGAACCAGTCCACCTGCTACCCCGGTATCGATGAACGGTACACCGGTGACATCGAGAATCAACCAGCGTGCCCGTCGCTGTTCGACGGCGGTTAGAGCCTGTTGTTGAATGGTTGCCAGTCGTTCCTGATCAATCGTCCCCACTAACGGGATAGCCAGCAGATCGGTTCCCGCCGGTAGCACGGGGACACTCAGCTTCCGAATTACATCACGTTGTGCGATCACCTCGGCGAGCAGGTGATCTTGTTGCCGGGTACGCTCCTCCAACTCGCTTAACGCATCCTGCAAGGCCTCTGTCTGTGCATCAACCCGCCGGTCAAGCTCGTCGTTCAACAACCGCAACTGATCGGCAGTTTGCTTTGCCTGTTGGAGCGCCGCCTGCAACTGCCGATGAAGGGCCTCATTCCCGGCACTCTGCACAAAACTGATGACACTGAGAAAGCCACAGAGCACGCCCACAGGAATTAAAAAGTCACGTGTGGTAAGATTGAGTGGAGTCGGTTCGAGAAAAAAGGCAATGCCTGCCAAACTGCATGCTGTAAGCAAGAAGACGAGGATCAGACTACGCAGGCTTAGAACTGTTGCCGCCAGTACCAGAGGAACTGATAAAAAGATGGCAACTGGGCGATCAGGATTAACCAGTGTCGCCGTTATAGTGCCAAACAGTGATAAAATAACTATTAGCCATCCGGCAAGCTCAACAAACCCCCTAAACGTTATAAAGATCACAAAAATGTATAGAATAACATTGACCGCAGAAGTAGCAAACAATCTTGTGATTTGAGAAAGATTAAACAGCAGCGAAATCACCACCATCAGGTTAATAATAAGCAAACCCAGCGCAATAACAATGATATTTCGCCAACGCTGGCGTACCTCTTCATCAGGGTGACGGACGTTGAGCAGGGTGCGTATCGAGTTGAACATAGGAACACCGTTGTTTGTATCTTTGACCAGACAGTGATTATAATAGGTTAACGGTTTTTTGACAACTTTCATCAATCGCAGTATGTCAGATCAACCACAACCGCTCCCGCTTAGATCTGTTTTGCCTTATCTCGGTGCAGCTATTGTCATGCTGGCCGGGGTAGGTCTCCTCGGCCTGATCCAGCAACGCCTCCTTATTGTCGGCAATGGCTTCCTGCGCATTGACGGCTTGAGTGCTCTGACAATGGTGCTGGCCGGTCTGATCGGGCTAACGGTTCCGCCTTCCTGGCGAAGAATAGGTCAACTGGGCGCGTTATGCATTGCACTCCTGAGCGGGCATCTGATCGGGATGGCGCTGGGGTTGCTGATCGGAACGGTGCTGTCTGAAGACCGCCGCTATTACCTTAGCGGCGCAGGGATGGCTGCCAGCTATCTACTGATCGGGGCCGGTGCCGATTCGTGGTGGCTCGAATTTAGTGGTACCGGCCTGAACAGCATCAGCTTCGTGCTGCTCCTGGCCGGCGCTTTGATCGCGATGGGTGGCATCGAGACTATGAGCCAGCGTGAGTCGCCTTTTGATCCACTGATCACCTTGTTCGGCTTGACTGCCCTGCTACGCCTGTACTCGGTTGGGCCGTGGAATTTGGGCTGGCAATTTGCGACTCTGCTGGCAGGTAGCGCCCTGGCGTTGGGGGCAGCGTGGCGTGCGGTTACGGCTGAAGCGACGCAGATCGCCGAGGCGTGGTTACAACGCGCTATCAGCAGTCTGGCAATGGTCGCGGTTGGATGCGCCACCCCAGCCGGCGTTGTGGCTGCCGGTCTGCTCTTACTCCATCTGTGTGTACGACGGTTGGGCGATCCGGCGTCCGGCATAGCTCCCTGGGCCGGCTGGATGTTGAGTGGAGCGATACCGGGAACGCTGGGATTTGTCGCCTTCTGGTCAGTCAGTGCCGCTGCGATGGCCGCCAGGATTGCCGTGTTGGCGATTGTAGTCTGGGCGGTCGCGTTATTGCTCATTCTGGCTGCCGGCAGGAACATCGCTGGTCAGCGTCACTGGCGGAGCAGTATCGTAGCATTAATAACTCTGGGCGGAGGACTTGCATCACCGTGGCTGGCACGCTGGTTGTTGCGTCCACTGAGCGATCATTTGCAAGGCGGGCTTACACCTTACGGAGCAATCGAGCCATGGGGATGGGCCGGCCTGCTGGCTCTCGATGCCGGATCACGCACCGCGGCGACTGCACCCGGTCTGGCACTGCTGGCCCTGCTCTGTTTGATCGGTGCTCTGGCCTGGCTGATACTACGTTGGCGGAAAAGTATATGAGCGATCTCCTTGGTGTGTTGGGTCAGGCCTGGCCACGGCTACTTCTCTATCCAGGTGGCCTCAGCGCAGTGCTAGCCGTCGTTATGTTTGCCCGTCTGCGGGGTGTAACTATTACGCGAGACGATCACATTACAACGCTGATCGATGTCTTGCCGCCACTGTGCGTCCTCACACTTCTCCCGCTGGCACCGGCAGCTTCGTTTGCCTACGGTCTTGATCTGGCGACCACATTACTCTTGCTCATGTGGCCGGTTATGCGCCAGGTCGCCCAGGAACGGCGTGATCCTCGTGACGTGATCAATCAATATCTCCCCATCATCATGGCAGCCATGGTATTTGCCAGCATCACCAACACCCTCAGTCTCAGTGGCCTGCTCCGCTGGCCGGCAGAGCCTCTGCCGCAGATCGGTTACGGGCTGGGCATCGTGGCATGGTTTGTTGGATCGTCTCAAATTATGTCAACAAGGCCCAATCTGGCAACCGCTTGTAGCGAGCTGGGGTTCGTAATGGTCGGTGTTTTGCCGCTGAGTGCTGGATTGCAGGCCCTGCCTGTTCCTGGCGCAATAGCGGGATGGGGAGTTGTGTTCGCGAGTGTGGTTATCGCGATGATCATCACTATCGGCGCCGGCTATCTTCCGCAATGGATACGCTATCTGATAGCTGGTGCAACACTGCTGGCGAGTGGTCTGGCGATAGGATAAGCTATGCGGCATCAACAGAGCGATAACCACCATTCCCGTGTGGATGGAAGGTATCACTCAGGTTGGCAATAATCGTGCGGGCAAGATTCATCTCCGAACGTAGAAGCTGGCGCAGGCTCTGCACGTCTCGATCTTCCCACTGCTCAAACAGATCGACCATCGTTGAGCTAACCAACTGCACCGCTTCCAGCTCCACTTTTTGTCCAACTGGCTGGTACATTCGTCGCACTTCAACCGACACCGACTCCATTTCAAGCAAATCCGCCGGAAAGTGGCGCTCGAAGGCGCTACGAACCGCACGTTGAAACATCCGCACCAGCTCAATATCACTCCGATCACGATGATTGACCAGCGTAACCGTATATGTCAGGGTTAGCTCAAGCGGGTCAGCCGGCAAATCACGCCCTTCGCTAATTAATTGGTGCACCGGTGACCAGGTAAAATTCAGCTCCAGCCACGGCGGCATCGTCGCCAGCGTTAACGGCTCGGCGTGTTCGGGAAAGAGTTCTATTTTGCACGTGCGATCATGCGTTGCCGGGATAACGCTCTCTACCAGCGCATGTTCGTGCAGGCCAACACTTAGCCACGCATCTTCGAGCGCCATCACGAGATCGTCATAGGTTACCATCAATGCCACTCCTTAAAGTTCGGTATCTAACCTCTTGATTGTACCGTAGTCTGGCACTGATGGCAACCAGGGTGTAACCGAAAAAGATCACGCCCTTATCTACGGCTATGTTCAGGCATTCAGCAAGTAGGTGATAATGGCTTGCGACTTACCTTTAGCATGCAGTTCACGACGATTTGTAGCTGGTATTGATGTAGTAAGGTATTGTTGCGCTTGTTCGGAAATCAGAATCTCACCTGCCTGTGCGTAATTCTCAATTCGTTTGGCCGTATTTACGGTATCACCCATGGCATCGTAGAAGCGCACGTTCGCACCACCCAGTACCCCTTCAACAACCGGACCAACATCGATGCCAATCCCTACGCCAAGTTGTTTAGCGACCAGAAATCGATGGATTTCGTCGATCATCTCGTTCGCGGCGGTAATTGCTGCCTGGACGTGGGGAAAAATAGCCATGACTTCATCAGCGGTAAATTTCCATTTGATTGCCGAGTGTTGGAGAAGAATCGACTCGGATTGACGATAGTACTCATTGAGAAGCTCAACTACCTCTTCAGGTGTGTGAACTTCACTCCAGGCGGTAAATCCCCGGATGTCCATGAACAAAATTGTTCGTTCGCGACGTATAGTTTGTAAAGCTGTTGGATCACTCAGGGATCGTGCCAAGAGGTCTCTTCCAAGAAGCCATTCAGAATACATTTTTAGCATCTGCGACGTATATCGTAGCTTTTTCAGATAGGTATCAGCAGTGACATTGGCCAAACCAATACTTAAGCCGATGATGACTACAGCCATGCCAACAAACACATGGCTTGGATCGGCAAAGAATGACGCCAGTGACGGTGTTTGATTGCGATTTAGATGAATTTCAAATATTCCATACATAAAAAAGAGAATAGAGACACGAGTAGCATTTTCGATGATGGTAAACAGCGCAGAAAAGCGCGGCAGGTAAAGCCTTAATTCCCGCGCAATGCCAATCGCTATTGAAAAGAACCAATATGCTACATGGTTAGTCGCGGTAAAAAATTGGGCACCTTCCAGAGATACTTCGATGAACGTATAAATAGTCGGCCCCATTAGATGACCGAGCAGTCGATGAAGTCGTTTTTCGGCATGACAGGTTAGCCAATAGGCCTGTATAAGCGCAGCAACGATGATAATGTAAGGGTCTGATGATCGAAGATAGTCAAGGGGGGACCCCATAAGCAATTCGTACAGGATATTGGTGATAGGAAAAAACAATGTGTTGTTGAACAGCTCGAGCGCAAATCGGGCACGAAACGTACCATAAATGCTCTCTTCAATGAAAGTGGGGTTTGATACGTGATGGAACGCTTTCAAGGATGGCACCTCCACATCTATCCACATCTAAAGGACTTATGCTCGCCCTTTTTTCGTCGGCATCATCGTCACCAACACCCGGTAGATTGTCAGCAAGAGCACACCCCCGCCGCTCACCCAGTAAAATACCGACAGGAGATCAGTATCACTTCCGCTGTACAAGGCGTGCAAGAGGCTGAGCAACCAGATCACAAAGCTGAGAAAATGGATCAAGCGCCACATGGTACGTCCGATCCACTGCTTGACGTAAAAACTGAAGCTAATGATAGCCATGCCGTACAGAGTAAGCTGCCCCAGCCCAACCCAGAGCGGTTCATAGCCAGTGTACGCAAAAGGCACGAGGATTTGGGTCAGGGTGGCGCTGATGTAGCGATCACCGAGCAGAATCAGGGCGTGAAAGATGGCGAAGGCCAATCCGAGCAGGCTGGTGTGTTGATGGAGATCGAATGCCCCCGGCCCGCCCGGCCACAAGCGCGCCATGCGATTGGTCATCAGCAAGCCAAAGATCATCGACAGCCAGAGCAGTCCATACGCGACCACCGCACTGCTGCGCGACAGATACCAGTAGGCTTTCGGTTCATCACCCAATAGCGATGTACTCAGGTTTGGGGCCCACGTGGGCAGAATGATCACCGCAGCAAAGGCCCCCAGAATTGCACCCAGAAATAGCGTCAACACTGTAGTCAGTGGCATTGCCGGCGGGAGATCACTGAGTTCGGTGACCGGAGTCGCCAGCCGTGCAGGACGGGCAGATGCCACTTTTTTTGCTTCTACGTTCTCAGACGAAGAGACTGGATTAGTCATGTGACACCTCACTATTAAATTATTGATACAAGACCCAGGTTGCTACCTTTATCACCACAGAAGCACGGGGGCACAGCGGATGGGCATCATCCGGGTTGCCACCTCAGAGCATACCAGAGCGCGTCGATGGGAACTGGCTGCTACCCACGTAGTTTAGCGGCTGGCAGCCGACTCAACACCCGAACGCCAGCAGTAGTGAGCGAGGTTTGCGGTACGCATCACTAAACCGTCGGTGGTTACCAGCAGGCCGGCGAGATCAGGCCGGGAATGCAACCAGCGCAAACCTTTGTCACTCCCAAGCAGGACGACCGTCTTCGCCGCCATCTCGGCAAGCGGCAGGCTGGACGCAATGACTGTGGCTGCCAGCACGTCGGTTTGCGCCGGTACACCAGTGCGTGGATCGATCAGATGGTGTAGCCAGCGCCCGTTGTGCAGCCAGCGCCGATAATCAATCCCCGAGGTCGCGATTCCTCCTCGTCGAACCATAAGCAGCTCAATACCGGTATCAGGCTGACGTGGATTGGCAACTTCTACCGGCCAGGGCGTACCATCACGGCGCGGCCCGCTGAGTGCGATGTCGCCCCCGGCATCAACCAGGGTGGGAAAACGTTTTCCCAGCTGGTGCGCAACCAGGGCCGCAGTCCACCCCTTTGCACTGCCACCCAGATCAAGTTGCACCCCTGCCGGTAACGCGATAGTACGTCGGTAAGGATTGCATGTGATACGCTGCCAGGAAGGAACCGCAACCGGGGTTGGCATGGATTGCCTGTGCGAAGCAGCAAGCATACCGAAATCACGGTCATAGCCGGCCTCGATCAGTGCCGCACCGACCGTTGGCGTAACCAGGCCCTGACTCAGACGGGCGATCCGTAGGGCGTGACAAACCGCCTGCCAGAGTGTCCGTCCAACCCGGCGCGGGCCATGTCCAGCTGCACGGTTAAGCGCACTCAATTCGCTCTGTGGACGGAACCGGCTAAGTATCTGCTCGTAGCGCAGAAAGGTCTTCCGTGCTGACGTGAGCGCACTGCGAACAGCCGGATTGGTACTGTCCACGATAATGGTGATTGTTGAACCCATCGCCCGAAAACTGATCTGCTGCATAGCGATCTCCGGATCAACGCGATGAACGAGTACGCGCTGCGGGTGCCGGACGAGGCGCTGGGGCCGGCACAGTCACCTCACGCAGGGCTGGTTGCGCTGGAGCTGGCGCAGCCGCCGGAGCTGGAGCTGGCGCAGCCGCCGGCGCTGGCGCTGGTGGCGGTGCCGCTGCTGGAGCTGGTGCCGCTGCCGGAGCGGGTTGAGCCGCAGGCCTGGATGCCGGCATATCAGGCACATCGAGCGGAGCCACCGTGGGTAGCATTGGCAATGCTGGTGATTGGGTTAACCAGTCTGGGAGTGGTTGATAGGAAACGGAGGGTGGGACAATAGTTATCACCGGCTCACTGGCAGCAACCTCTGGCGGGTTCTGCGCCGTAAGCCATCCCCATCCACCAATCGTTACCGCGAACGCCGCAGTACTGATTGCCCACTTCAAACCGGCAACATCGTAACGAGTGGATTTGGGTTTTTGTTTCTCCATAATATCGCTCCTTTTCTGGTGTGGCTTGAGCGAGATGGCAGGCATACACGTCAGTGCAATATGCAGGTACCAATCGCTCAAACCACATGCATTGCAGATTCCTGTTATTCCCCTTAGAGGAGTGCTTTTCGATTGCACAGATGTATGTCTAATTGCCAGGTGAATAGGCTTTCTTACGTTACCTGTTAGTATAGGTGACAATAGGATGACATCTAGTCATCTTCGTCATCTTTCTTATCGTCATCTTTCTTATCGTCATCTTTCTTATCGTCATCCTCCTTATCATTATCATTATCGTCGTAGTTGTCATACGTGTTTTGGTTTTGGTCATCGTAAGCGTTTTTCACCTTCGCGTACACCACCTGAGCGGTGTAGGCATCGACATAGACCTTACTATCATCACTGAACTTCACTTCATAGACGTCTACCCCATGCTCGTATTCCCGCTTGACCTTATTAACTGTACCACCGCCCAGATACGCGACGGCAGCCGCGATAGCCTGATCTTCGCTGATGGGATTGGCAGATTGCGCAATCTCGGCAATAGTGTTCGCCAGGATTGCTCCGGTTTGGGCATCTACATAAATTGCACCGCGATCAAACACTACTTCATAGGCTGGCGTGCCCTGAAGACTAACCAGTTCTGGTGTGCGCATCAGGGTCGCGCTGCCGGCTGCGGCTTGGGCTATCGCCTGGGCCTGCTCCGGTGAAACAGCGTAGGTTGGGGCTGGTGGTGCCACAGGTGCCTGAACCGGGGCTGGCTGCGCTGCCGGTGCTGCCGCAGCAGGTGCAGATTGCGCTGCCACAGCAGGTGCAGACTGTGCTGCCGGCGCTGCCACGGCTGCCGATTGTGACGCCGCAGCTAATGTATCGAGCTGCTGCTGCGCGACGCTCAACCGCTGATTTGCTTCAGCCAGACGTTGTTGCGCTTCGGCCATTGATGCCTGATACGCTGCTTCCCGCTCACGGATCATGGCTTCAACGGTTGGGTCAATGGCTGGAACGACGATTGGGGTCGACTCGATCACAATCTCAGTTGGCACCTCACTCAGCGGTTCACTCACACTTAACCTGCTCGCGACTCCGCCAATCACAACCAGTACGAAAGCGGTCAATGCGGCTGAAATCAGAAACATGGTACGATTCATGGCAATGTCTCCTTTCTCATCTGAAAGATTGAACCTCACATCAAATCAGTCATCGTCGTCACCGTACCCCTCTCCCGAACGGAGGCCGGTAGCACCGGGTGTGCCGGCAATCAGGGTTTCCTTTTCCTGGGGGGTTAGATTGGCCTCTGGATGGAGCAGAATATACGCACGTGGCGGCATCTCACCCTCACGCAGCACTTCAGCAATCTCGGCTGCCAGCTCCTCTGGCTCACGCAGGGGGAGCGAGAAGTTGAGTTCTGCCCGTCCTTTCAGCACGTCATACGTCACCAGCCACGACACCGGGGCAACTCTGCTATACCAGGGCCAGTTCGTCTGGGTACTGTGGCAGTCGTAGCAGGCGCGACGAGCAATGCTCGCCGCTTCCGGCGTTGTCCAGGCCACATCGGTAACAACTGGTGGATTGGTTTGGAGCATCCAGACCGGGATGGCTTGCATACCGACGAACAGGACAATCAGCGCAATCGCGATTATGCGCGGTTTGAAAAATCTTCTCAGCATAACGCCTCCGTGTGCAGTACGTGCCTTCGCGACAAACAATACAGCGGCTTTCTCAAAACACTCTTAAAATAGCCACGCAACATTCCAATCTTTTTCCAAGGTTCTTGAGGTATAATAAAATCAGAGGTATACTCTGTCAGGTAAGGGAGATGCCACTGCGATGCGGATTTTGATTGTCGAAGACGACAAGCGCCTGGCCCGACTGATCGAACGGGTCTTAAGTGAAGAACGCCACACGGTCGATGTGGCCTGGGATGGCGAGAGTGGGCTTGATCTGCTGATGCAGGGAGTCTACGATGTGGCAATTATCGATTGGATGCTACCAGGACGCGACGGGCCATCGTTGTGTCGCGCTGCCCGCGCTGCACACCTGCCAACTGCCCTCATCCTCTTAACGGCCCGTGGTCAGCTCGAAGATAAAGTCCTCGGTTTCGAGAGTGGTGCCGATGATTACCTGGTTAAACCTTTTGCCTTCGAAGAGCTACTGGCACGGGTGCGAGCGCTTGGACGACGTTTCCACCCCAATCTCAGCGCGAACGATGAACTGCGGGTCGGCATCATTGTGCTCGATTTACGAAATTACACGGCACGCCGGGGCGAGCGTCGACTTGATCTGACCCCCACCGAGTGGCGTCTGCTGGAATATTTGATGCGGAACGCTGGCCAGACCTTGACTCGCCAGCAAATCCTTGATTATGTCTGGTCGTTTGAACACGACGTGCAACCGCAAATGGTCGATGTCTACATCTCATACCTGCGCCGCAAGCTCAATGCGTCGGGCGAGACCGACCCGATCAACACTATTCGCGGGATTGGTTACCGATTGGAGGCTGAACGTGTTTAGGGGACTACGCTGGCAATTTACCCTGTTCTACGCCTGTGCTGCCGTAGTCATCATCGCGTTGATCGGCGGCGGCACCTACGTGAGCGTTGCCGGTTACTTCGAGCGCATCACCGATCTGGCCCTCCAGCACAAGATGGTGTACGAATTTCATGCGCTTAATGCCCCATTGCCACCAGGACTGGCTCGTGCCGACGCCGACTGGTCACTTTTGCGGTCAGCCAACACCATAAACCGCAACCGGCGACTGTCCGTAGAAGAGGCGGCACAGATTGCGCTGGCAGTACGAGGGGGTGAGATCAAAGAGGTCAAATTAGACGATTCATATTACGAGGTCAAACTGCGCGACGGCAGTGAAATCGAGATTGATGCATACAGCGGCAAGATCATCAAAATCAAGCTCAAGGGCGATTCGGTGGTAAACATCCCTGCCACTTCAGCTCTGCCATCCGCCTATGATGCCGAACTATCATCAATCTTTGTCTTGCCTCTTGACACCCAGGGTCGTATTCTATTCAACCCCAATCCGGCAGTACTACCAATGCCAGCACATCAGGTAGCATTAGACGCTGCGTTACGTAACGGTTCTGACATCCGCACCATCGAGACCGCCACTGGTCAGCGCGTCCGTCTGCTCACCTATCGTCTCACCCGACCCGATGGCCCGGCAGCCCTGCAATTGGGCCGACTCCTGACCGATCAGGAACAGGTATTGCGGCAGTTGGTGTCAGGACTCATCGGCCTTGGTTTCATCGGCGCCGTGATTATCGGCTTTGCCGGTTGGTGGCTGGCCGGCCGGGCGATCCGCCCGGCAGAGGAAGCCTGGGCACGCCAGACACGCTTCATTGCCAGTGCCAGCCATGAATTGCGGGCGCCCCTCACCCTGATTCGGGCCAGTGCCGAGGTTGCACTGCGCCACGCCAGCGATGCAGATCAACGCGAACTCCTGTCCGACGTGCTGAGCGAAAGCGATCACATGCGGCGTCTGGTCGATGACCTGCTGACCCTCTCACGCCTCGACAGCGGCGCACTGGTCTTACAGCGTCAACCGGTATCTCTCCCATCATTCCTCGCCGATCTCCACCGGCAGGTACAGCGCCTGGCTGAAGAGAAGGGCATCGCAATCCAGCTTACACCAATCACCGGCACTGTACTCGCCGATCCCGATCGCTTACGGCAGGTGTTACTGATCCTGATCGATAACGCCCTGCGCTATACCCCATCTGGAGGCGTTATTACCATCACCACCGAACCGGCAGGAAAACAGATTCGTTTGAGCGTCAGCGACAATGGCTGCGGAATCGCTCTAGAACACCTTCCCAACATCTTCGAGCGCTTCTATCGGGTTGATGCGGCTCGGAATCGGAGCGATGGGCATGCCGGTCTTGGGCTGGCAATAGCCAAAGGACTGGTTGAAGCACACAGTGGGGCCATCGATATTGAGAGTGAGGTTAATCGCGGTACGCGGGTCTGGTTTACGTTACCGGTGGCGGCAACTGGGTGATACGGAATGCTTCTGCATCTCTTGTATTCAAACCAGGTGTCTGTTGCATCGCTTACATCAAGCCCGGCACGCGATGCAAGACGTATCCTTCCGCCCCCGCGTATAACCAGGCGAACATATAGGGGCGGGTTTAAAACCCGCCCCTACCCGCTCATCCATAGCATACAGGTACCCCCGGGGATCGCTATGGACAGTCACGCTTCACCGCATAACCGGTAACAGGTAGAGATGCACCGGATCACGCAAGATTTGGTATCACCACGTCACGCTCATCATTGAACAGTTCAACCCGGAACCAATACCGAGCAGCCCGACATGATCTCCTGCGCGCAGCCGTCCGGCTTCTGCTGCTTGCGCCAGCGAAATCGGCAATGCTGCCGGACCGACATTGCCCAACGTCGGAAAATTGAGAAAAAGCTTGGACGGTGTGATGTGGAGCGCTTTCGTCACCGCCGCCATGTGGCGTGCGCCAACCTGGTGCGGTGCGTAGAGTGTAATCTGCCGGTCACTCCAGTTCGGCAAGACCTCTTGGGCCAGACGCCAGGTATCTACGGCCAGCTCTACGCCGGCATGCATCAGCGCGCCGGCATCTGTTTTCATATAGTCCGGCTGCCCCAGACACAAGTGGTTGTATTGTGTTGCTGCCAGGGTCACCACCCCATTCAACCGGTGACCATTTCTGGCGAAGCGCTCGTGGGTGAGCAGCATTGCTGCCCCGCCAGACCCCAATGTCAGGGTCGCAAAATTATCGCGCAAATCCTGTTTGGTTGTCTCTGGGCGGCGCAGTCGCCGGATCGTTGCCATCACGGCATCCTGCGCACCCTCGCCATCAACGATCAGGGCATACTCGATGGTTCCGGCGTCGATCATCATACCGGCAATCGCCATGCCGTTGAGAAAACCCAGACACGCATTGCGCACATCGTAGTTGATTGCTCGCGGCGACAGCCCAAGATTGCGATGAACGAAGCACGCGGTTGCTGGTTCGAGGTAATCCTGACAGACCGAGGTGTTGATCAGCAGCCCGATGCGTTCGCGATCAATCGCCACCTGATCGAGGAGACGCTCAGCCGCCATGGTGGCAACTGTGCTGGGTAGCGTTCCTTCATCCCAAAAGCGACGCTCGCGAATACCCGATAGCGCCTCTAATTTGCCGCGAGGGAAGCGTAAACGCTCCATTGTTTCGGCAATCTGATCCTCGATCCAATCGGACGTGATCCGATGAGGAGCTAACACATAACTGACTGCTTCGATCATGACATGCCTGAATAGCACGAAATCCTCCCTGTCTCGGTAATGATTGAAGATTGCTGAAACCCGGTGCTCTCGTTTATGGCTGGACGTCTGTCAGGGCAAACGTGCGCTCTATACCTTCCTCAATCCTGATCCGTGGCGTGTAACCAAAATCTCGTTCAGCAGCAGCATGGCTAAACCAGTGCGAATGACTAAGTTCGTGCACCATCAGACGCGTAAGTGGTGGCTCGCCGGGAAGGCGGAGGATTGTGTAAAGCAATTCTAGTCCGGTCGCCAGGAATGTTGCTGCTGACGCTGATATACGACCGCGTACCGGTGGACAGTTGGCCGCTTTCAGTATCTCGCCAATGAATTGCCAGAGGTTTACCGGACGTTCCTGACCAATGAAGTAGGCACGACCCCGGAGTGGCGAGCGTTCGTTCAACGCTGAAGCTGCCAGGAGGTGCGCAGTGGCGGCATTTTCGACGTAACATACGTCAACCAGATTTGTTCCATCACCAACCTGGAAGAGCATTCGCCGTCGCGCCCGTCGAAGCAGCCGGGGCAGAATGTGAGGATCGCTTGGCCCCCAGATCAGATGTGGCCGCAGCGCAACCGTTGCAATATCGGTCTGGGTAAGCACGTACCGTTCGGCAATCGCCTTGGTGTGCGGATACGGTGCAAGATACCGCCTGGGATATGGCAGATGTTCATCCCCGTCGTGGATGTCCTCGTGCCCAATCACAACCGAAGGGGTTGAGGTATAGACCAGTTTCGGCACACCGGCCCGAATGGCCGCCTTGACTACCCGCTGGGTTGCACTAACGTTAGCCCGGTAGAACTCATCGTAGCTGCCCCATAACCCGGCTTTCGCAGCAACGTGAAATACGGTCGTTACACCGCGCATCGCCTGTGACAGTACCGACGCCGATTCGGGTAAGGTCAGGTCGACCTGGTAGGTCTCGACCCCCAGTGATTGCAATTCAGGATAGGCACCACGCCCAATCACGCGCACGTGATCACCACGTGCCAGCAATTGCTCGACGATGTAACGACCGACAAACCCATTCCCCCCGGTAACTAATGCAATCATAGCTTTTTCACACAGATATACGCAGGCGACGTGCGGCCCAATCGGCCAGTTGTTCGCGAAAGATCTTTGCGTTGTGGCGAATGTCCACCGGAAATGACGGATGGATCAGAAAGGTCTGAATGATCGCTGTGGTTTCGGTTGTGGTTGCCAGTTGGCGCAGCTCGCGGATCAGTTGTGAGGTTGAAATGGCCCGATCACGCCGCCGTTCGACAACGACAACCGGCAATTGTGTGCCGGGCTTTCCGATCCCTACCAGCGCCGAACGGGCAACCGCCGGATGCTGGTTGAAGAGACGCTCAACCGGCTCGGTGAAGAGCGTCCCATGCGCCGTCATCACGCGCTGACTTTTACGTCCGTAAAACCAGAGCCGCCCTCGTTCGTCGAAATATCCGAGATCACCCATGCGATGCCAGATGCGGTTGCCGTCGTTGATTTTGGCTAACGCAGTTGCCTGGGGCCGCCCGACGTAGGTATGGGTGACAGTGGCACCACGCACACAAATCTCGCCAATGACTCCAGGCGGCAAGCGGTGGGTATCCTGCCAGGCGTGAATTGGCTCATCGGTGATCGGAATAATTGCGACCTCAACGCCGGGAACCGGATAGCCGATACACGTACCAGCCAATGGTGAGGGGTATTCAGCATGTGCCGCCAGTACCTCGCGACCGCTGATAGAAGTTACCGGCAACGCTTCGGTAGCACCGTAAGGTGTGAAACTATCAGCCGTAGGCGACAGAATGCGATGCAAACGCTCGTGCAGATGGATTGGCACCGGTGCTCCCGCCGTCAACACCCGCCGGAGCGACGGTAGTTGAATATCGTGGGCCAGACAATACGCCGTCACTTTTTCCCAGATTGCCGGTGAACCGAAGGTCGATGTCACGCCGAGATCACGGATAAACTCAACCACGGCGGCCGGATCGCACTGGGCCGGTCGTGTCGGATCGATAGGTGGAATTGCCGATGTCACCCCCAGCGCGACATTGAACAGGGCAAAGAGCGGGAAGGCCGGCATCTCGACCTCACTCGCCGCAATCCCAAACAGATTGCGCAGTGTATGAATCTGCGCCTCAAACATGCCGTGCGTATACAGAACACCTTTCGGGGTACCGGTACTACCACTCGTAAAGACAATTGCTGCCGGATCATCAGATTGCATGTCCGCCAGCGGAAACGGTGTCCGCAGCGGTATATCAAGCTCGCGTAAGGCGGCAGCACCGGGCAAGGCTGGCCCTACCGAAACAGCGTATCTAATAGTCGTACAGGAGCGGGGAAAGATCAGCCGTAACAGATGCGCCCGCGGCACCCCGATGAATGCCTCTGGTGCAACTTCGGCAATGCACTGAGCCAGATTCCGCCGCCCCATTGCCGGGTCAATCAGGATCGGTACACAACCGGCCTTCATCAGTGCAAAGGTGAGGCTGATCAGTGGCACACCGGCTGGAACCATCAGCAAAACCCGCATTCCCTTCCGTAACCCGTAAGCTGTCAACCCCCACGCCAGCCGGTCACTGGCAGCGTGTAACCCGGCAAAGCTCTGCCTGCGGTAGATGACCTTACCCGCCCGATCCCGTCCGACCCCACCGACAACAGCCGTCTGATGCGGACGTTTCTGAGCCATCAAGGGTAGATGGCGGGCAACGTTCGCGCCGGCCACCATTGTGAAGGTGACACGCGCAGCGGTCTGTTCTTCGTTGCGCATCCTGACCTCTGCTTCTCTACGCATGAATGCCCAATGCGGTTAAGATAAACGCATACTCCCAGGCAAACTCTTCGAGGCGGGCAAACCGACCCGAATGGCCGCTGTGTCCGGCCTGAAGGTTGGTTCGCAGCAGCAGCATCGTGTCATTTGTCTTCACAGTGCGTAATTTTGCCACCCACTTAGCCGGGTCCCAATACGGTACCTGGAGGTCATGCAAACCGGCGGTAGCCAGGATATGTGGGTACGCACCCGGTTTCAGGCTCAGGTAAGGATCGTATGAACGCATTACCCGATACTCTTCCTCAATAGCCGGGTTACCCCATTGCTCCCATTCGGTAACAGTCAGCGGCAGATCGGGTTTGAGCATGGCGATAATCACATTGGTAAAGGGCACACCGGCTACCACAGCCTGGAAGAGATCAGGACGGGCATTCACCACGGCACTCATCAGCAACCCACCGGCGCTGCGGCCACTGATCGCCAGGTGTGACGGCGAGGTGTAACCCTCGTTGATCAGATGTTCCGCACAGGCAATAAAATCGCTGAACGTGTTCGGCTTGTGGCGCATCCGTCCCTGTTCATACCACTGCCGCCCCAACTCCTGCCCACCACGAATATGCGCAATCGCCACGGCAAAACCGCGGTCAAGCAGACTCAGGCGCTTACTATCGAACGCAGGATCGTAGCTGTAGCCATACGCGCCGTACCCAACCAGCAAACAAGGGCCACCGTTCCGTGGTCGATCACGGCGATAGACAATCGAAATCGGAACCTGCGCACCATCCGGTGCTGAAGCCCAAAGCCGCTCACTGACATAGAGCGACGGATCATAGCCCGAAGGAATCTCTTCCTGCTTCAGCACCTGCCAGCTTCCCTGACGCATATCGTAGGCGACGATAGACGGCGGCGTGACCAGCGAGCTATACGACAGCCGAAGCTGATCGGTAACAAATTCCTCATTGGCATCAGGCGTACAGGTATAGACTGGTTCGGGGAATGAAACATACCGCGGATTGTTCCCATCAGGATCACTAATCCGAATCTGACGCAACCCGGCCCGTCGCTCATAGACGACGAGATAGTCGGCGAAGCAGCTGATCCCATCGATCAGCGTATCAGCACGTTCCGGCAGAATCTCAACTACATCTGTCGGATGATCCACTGGTGCACTCACCAGCCGAAAATTCTCGGCCCCATCATTCGTTCTGATATAGAACCGATCCCCGTGATGATCAACGAAGTACTCAATCTTCGGTCGGCGCGGATAGATTACCCGCCACTCGGCAAACGGAGTTGCCGTCGGCACATACCGCACCTCGGTACCGCCGTGACTGTAGCACGTCAGAAACAGATACGCCCCCGAACGACTCCGGCGCAGACCCAAATTAAACCGCTCGTCCGTCTCTTCGTACACCAGCACATCATCGGCAGGAGACGTGCCCACCACATGGCGATAGAGACGGTATGGACGGTGAGCTTCATCGTACACCGTATAAAACAGGGGCTGCTCATCAGCCCATGCCACGTCGGCAACCCGTTCAATCGGCACATCAATGAGATCACCTGTAGTCAGGTCCTTGATATAGAGCGTAAAAATTATCGCACCGGTGGTATCGAGAGCATAGGCGAGACGACGATGATTGGGGGATGGCTTGTATGGGCCAAGCTGACAAAACGCATGCCCGACAGCCAGCGTGTTCAGATCGAGCAGCACTTCTTCCGGCCCATCATCACCCTCGGTACGACACATCAGCGGATACTCGGCACCGCTTTCTGTACGTGCATAATAGCGATAACGACCATATGGTACCGGCACCGAGCGATCATCTTCTTTGATGCGACCACGCATCTCGTGGTAGAGACGCTCACGGAGGGCTGCGGCTGGTGCCATCACTGCTTCGGCATACGCATTTTCCGCCTCAAGGTAGGCAATCACTGCGGGATCATCACGGTTTTCCAGCCAGGCAAACTCATCAACAATCTCATCGCCCTGTATCCGGATCACCACCGGCTTACGGTCAGCCACAGGAGGTTGAGGTAACTCTACGCGCATACACATTCCCCTCTTACTCTGACAACAACCAGTGCCCCAGCAGCGCAATCATTTCATCGGAAGCATCCTCTAACACATAATGCCCGGCATCATCGAGACGGGTAACGTAAGCGGAGGGAAACCGGTGTAGCCAGCCGGCCAGAAACCGATCATCAAAACACCAGTCCCGTCCACCCCAAAAAATTCGCACCGGCTTATCACGCAGATGCACTAGCTCACGATCAATCGCATCAACCACAGGCCATGTCGGATGACCGGGATGCAGTGGAATGTCTTGTACAAAACGAGCAATCGCAATCCGGTCGGCGAACGTCCGGTAAGGCCAGAGATAGCCTTCGCGCACTACCGCTGGTAACGGGCGGGTAACTGCCATGGTGGTTGCTGCAATGGCAAAAGCGTTAAGTTGCCGGATGACCCATTCTTCCAGCCTGGGCAACTTGCCGGCGGCAATACGCAACGGCACATGGGGTGAGAGGAACGCTGCCGTATTCAACACCACAATCCGCCGCACCCGATCGGGATGACGCACTGCCCATCCCATCCCAATCGCCCCGCCCCAATCGTGCACGACCAGATCAACCGGCCCGACATCAAGCCGGGTCAGCAGGCTTTCCAGGTTGGCGATATGATTGACGAGCGAGTAGCGATAATGTTGCGGCTTATCCGACAATCCACATCCCAGGTGATCAGGCGCAATCACTCGCCGTTGTGTGCGAAGCAGCGGGATCAGGCGACGATAGAAGAACGACCAGGTCGGATTACCATGCAGCAAAACCACTGGTGGCCCATGGCCTTCATCCACGTAGCGCATCACACCGGCAGGCAGAGCATATTCGTGTACATGAAACGGGAAGAGTGCGCGGATCGGTGCCGGTACTTCGGTATGTATCACCATGCGAGACATGTGCTCCAATAACACAGCGTTTGCCTATATGTGAGTATACACCGATTACGCATTGTGCGTTGTGTCTTCGGGAATGACACGTTGGTAGGCCGCAGCGGGAATAGTGTTGTTCATCCCTGCACCCATCAGCACATACTATCCCATCATGCGTGATCCTGGGCAACATCGTGTGGCAGCCAGTCGTAGGATGAACTGTGAGTATCACAAACACCAAACGGATGTTCGCGGATTATAGTAACCCAAGTTGCCACCTGTACTGTGAGCAGGCCACGGAGTCTGATTGCCAGGATGAACAGCATGACGTTGCACGCAACACCGTGAGGCGTAACCGCATATGGGTGACAGCCAGTTCCTATGGGTGTACCGGGTCACGCCTCACGGTAGCAACCCGGGTTGAACCTATCCTCTGTGTCTCTGTGGTGACAAGGTAGCAACTTGAATTAGCACGTGCCGGTGATCTGCAATCCTGCCAGAGCTGCCACGTGATCGGTCAGCGCTTTAGCCTGCCTCATCCAACAACCGACTCGCCTCCGTCGCCGGCAATGGATACCCTAACAAATACCCTTGCCCGTAATGACAACCGACTGTGCGCATGCGATCAACCTGCTCGGTAGTCTCTAGCCCTTCGGCTACCACTTCAAGATTAAGACTCCGGGCCAGATTGACGATAGCACTCACGATCGCCTGTGAATGATGAGTTTGGTCAAGCTGAATGATAAAATTGCGATCAATCTTAATTTGATCAATCGGCAACTGGATCAGATAACTCAGCGAAGAATAACCCACCCCAAAATCATCAATCGCAATCTGAATACCGTATGACCGCAAACGCGTCAGCACTGCGGCAGCCTCCTGGCTATACTCCATTAAAGCGCTCTCAGTCAGCTCCAACTTCAGACAGTTCGGCGGGATGTTGTATTGCGTCAACAATTGAACAATCCGCGCATAAAGATCGGGAAGCATAAACTGGTGCGCCGAAAGATTCACACTCACCGACAGATGGGCGGCGTGGGGAAAGGTGTGCTGCCACGCGGCCAATTGCTGGCAAACGTGTTCAAGCACCTGCCAGCCGATAACATCTCCCAACCCAACCTCCTCGGCCACATCAAGAAAAGCGGCTGGTGTCAGGATACCGCGTGTCGGATGTTGCCAGCGCACCAACGCCTCAAACCCGATCAATCCTCCTGAACTGATATTCATAATAGGTTGATAATAGACAATAAACTCACGCTGAGCAACGGCTCGCCGTAATTCATTTTCGAGTGCTAAACGTGCCTGCGCAGCTTCACGCATTGCCGGATGAAAGACCTCGTAACGCGATTTACCACTCGCCTTTGCACGATACATCGCAATATCGGCATCTCGCAATACTTCCGCCGGATCGTTGTATTCCGCTGAACCAAATACAATCCCAATACTGACCGACGAGTGAAGCATCTGGCCATCAATCTCAACCGGCAAACTCAATTGGTGAATGATGCGTCTGGCGACCTGCACCACAGCGTCAAGTGATCGAATATCATCGAGCAAAATAACAAATTCATCGCCACCCAAACGGGCACACGTATCAACCGAACGCAGACAACTGTGTAATCGCGAAGCTGCGGTTACCAGAAAGCGGTCACCAACCGGATGCCCGAAGCTGTCGTTAATCACCTTAAAGTAGTCAAGATCAAGAAAGAGCACGGCAAAGTGATACTGTGGGTTGCGCTGGCTGCGTTTGATCGCCTGCGCCAGGCGATCACTCAACAGGACTCGATTGGGCAGGCCGGTCAACGCATCGTGTAACACCCCATGCTGAAGCCGTAATTCCATCAATTTACGCTCGGTGATGTCGCGATAGTTAACAATCACCCCCTGAACCGCCGGATCATCGAGCCAGTTCGAGGCCGTTGCTTCAATCCAACGCCAACCACCATTGGCATGACGTGCGCGAAACTCAGCCATTGCCGTAGCACCGGATTGCTGGATGATGTTCAAAAACAGCCGCTGAACCCGCTCACGGTCGGCTGGATGAATAAAGGCAAAACCCTCGACCGGCTGAGTCAGAAAGCCTTCGGTCGGATAACCGAGCAACGTCTGCGTTGATGGACTGGCATAGCGAATAAAGCCATTGTGATCCACTATCGAAATCGCATCGCTGCTCCGCTCGATCATCGCCCGAAAGAGCCGCTCACTCCGTCGTAAGGCTTGTTCGGCCTGCTGTCGTTCGATGATGAGTCGTCGTTCACGTAACGCCCGTTCGGCAATACGTGGCAGGTCAAGCAGCGTAGCCGGCGTTTTCACCACATAATCCAGTGCACCCGCTTTCAGAGCAGATACTGCGGCCCGCTCATCACCATAACCCGTCATCAACACAACCGGCAACGTTAAGCCATCAGCACTCGTGACCAACAGCTCATCACCCCGTCCGTCGGGCAGGAGTAAATCACAAATGATCAGGTCAAAAGACCGTTCGCCCAGGTGTTGTCGTGCTTCTGCCAGCGATGCCACGACAATAAGTTGATGATTTCCCTGCTCAAATGCCCGTCGCGCCAACTCGATATGATCGGGATTATCTTCGATGAGTAAAATTTGGAGAGTCACGTACAACCACCTGTATCGAATACGTTATCAGGCAACATACTGAGAGCTTTGAGGAAGCTGATTCCATTCCAGCCAGTAATCACCTAAATCATTCAGCATCCGGCTAAATTGTTCAAAATCAACCGGTTTCACCAGATAACTGTTGGCATGAAATTGATAAGCCAGGCGCAGATCGCTCTCAGCGCGTGAGGTGGTGACCACAACCACCGGAATATGGCTAATGGCTGCGTCTGTCTTCATCGCCTGAAGCACCTCCAGACCGCTCAAACGCGGCAGATTCAAGTCGAGCAATACCACATGTGGGCGCGGACTGGTTGCCGGATCAGCGAATTGAGCCTGCCGGCGCAGATAGTTCAGCACAGCTTCACCATCGGCAACAGGGATAATTCGATTAGGAATACGGTGATCGTTCAAGACACGAGTAATCAACTCGGTGTGATCGAGATTGTCTTCCACAAGCAAGACAACAACCGGATCAGGGCTGGTTGACATGTCACACCTCTTTCTCATCGATCCGTGAAGCACCGGAAGTTTTCCAGGCAGAGCGTACATCACTGCATTATTCCCCTCCTTGCCCAACCGTCATCGTTGCCACGTGTACCTTGAGCTACCACCACCGGTCAGTGTGTATGGCATCAGTCTATCATGCGAACACGTCCGTTCACGGACGATCTGTCTTTGTTATATGCACACTATTCACTATCACATGGCTTGTGACGGATGCGAGATATGCTACTGAACAAGACCTTGCGCCCTCTCTTCCTGACGCGGAGGCTCCGGCAATGTCAGATAAAAGGTGGTTCCTTTACCCAGACCATCCGATTCCACCCATATCTTACCACCGTGCGCTTCTACAATCCTGCGCGCCAGGGCTAACCCAATGCCAGTACCATCTACCTGCGCGTTCAAGCGTTCAAAGAGGCCGAACACCCGCTGGAGATAACGTGGTTCAATCCCAATTCCATTATCACGAACACTAACCAGCACAAACCCGGGCAGATCGGCGCGACGTGCGTCAATCCAGATTTGTGGGTTCGGCTGATCACCCATAAATTTGGCTGCATTGTCGATCAAATTCTGAAACACTTCCCGCAGGCGTGTGCGATCACCGTAAACCTCTGGCAGATTGGGCGGCAGATGGAGATAGACATTCCGTTCCGCTAAACGACCACTCACCCCGGCTGCAGCTTCACTAATTAGTAACCCTAATCCGATCCGTGATAACTGACTCAACTGACGCCCGGCCCGCGACAGGTTGAGCAAATCTTCCAGCAATTGATACATCCGATCAGCAGCGTCCTTGATCCGCTGAATATCCGCCGGTATTCGTTCCAAACGACCGACAGCCAGGTCACGCTCAATATATCCGGCAAAGCCTTTGATAGTAATCAACGGGCTTTTCAAATCATGTGACACCGTATACGTGAACTGCTCCAGTTCACTGTTTCGGGCTGTCAACTCGCGCAATAAATGCTCACGCTCGATTTCTGCCTTCTTACGCGTAGTGATGTCCATCCCCACTGCCTGATACTCAAATGGTTCCCCATACTCATTGAAGAGCAGGCGATTGACCCAGCGCTGCCAGCCAATGGAGCCATCTGGCTGAATAACCTCGTGCTCGTGTTCTATCGTCGGTTGCTCACGGCTAAGCAGAGCAATCTCCACTGCCACCTGTTCGCGTTGCTCAGGGGGGATCAGTTCATAGAAGTTAAAACCGA
>NZ_DAOTZQ010000033.1:0-22924 GCF_034434295.1 Chloroflexus sp. | reverse complement strand
ACCACTTAAGTTAACAATATGTCGTCCGGGGCGTGAAGCCCATTCGGCAATAATGTCTTGCCGAGTTTTCATATATCACTCCCCATTTGTTATTTAGTCTCTAATAGAGATTGTAGTACCTCAATGAGAGCACTCAATTGTTGTTCCTTGCTTGTAGAACTGGCATGTGAGAGAACTTTTTTAATCTCATCATGTAGCTTTTGAACGTTTGTGTCATGATAGAGATGAATAATACGACTCACTTCGCCTTTACCGTTGGTAATTCCTATGCGCAGCACCTCATGCGGTGACTGGATTTGTGTAGTATAGAGGGCAAGTTCTTCGGCTGTGTAGAAGCGTTGTCCTAACTCACGAATAGCAGCCTGGAAGACCGGAATATCTTCGTCTTGCCACTGATCTGGTGAGCGTTTTACCACGAGCGCTGCGAGGCTTGTGGCCCATGCTTCGCCGTTCGGAAGTGCCGTTTCGAGTCGCGCACCCAGTGCATGAAGTTGTGGTTCATTAATCACATGCGCAATTCGTTGATAGCGTCTCAGCAAGTCGAAATGGGCTTGAGCGGGATCGCCGGCAAGGTCAAATGCGGCCATAGTATGTTGGACGATAGTATGGCATAAATTGGGAAAGGCTTCCTGCAATTCCTGGAGACCCTGCCGTAGACTATCGATAAACTGGTCTATCTGGGTTACATCAAGCTGGTTGTCATCACTGAAAGGATGCATCTGACACGCTTTAGGCAGCAGCACGAAGAGCAGCTCGTCAGGCGCTCTTGCCTCTCTGAGCGCACTTTGGATTGATTGGGCAAGAACACTTATCCGTTTTGTTTGCTTGCTATACGGGGGCAATTGATGGTAGATACGCAGTATCCGAATCGCTACCGATAGTAAGGCTGGTTGCGTCTGTTGTTGAAGCGCTTGGGGGGCAAAATGTGTGGCTAGCTTCTGGTAGACCTGCAATCGAGCACCCTGAGCCTGGCAAAGTCGTACTGCAAAGTACTGCGGTCTCGACAGAAGGCGCTCGAACATTGCCATATCAGGCATTGGCACATAGTTGCCATGCTCGTAAAATATCAATTCACCAGACCGGGCTACATAAAATGCAACGAAAAGGAGAGGTAATAAACCGGCTTTCACACCATAAGGCGGTTGTTGAAGATGAGTGTAAACCTCTGACAGTGAAAGTGGTGTGGTTTCGGTAGCGAGTAATTTGGTTTCTAATGCCCGCCAGACAGGCAATAGGTGCAGCGGATCATCGGCAGGCGGTTCCCCAATCTCCCATGATCCATCAGGTCGCTGGCGATGTAATCCACCTGCTTGAAATATGCTCTCGTACATGGCACGTTCAGGTGGATAACCGGTAAAACCGAGTAGCTCTTGGTCAGATCGTGTGAGTAAAGCCTCGACAAGATTACGCCGTGCTTTCGCAATCGTCGATGAGATAGTATCTCTAACTATTAACTCATTCCAGATTCGCGGAGACAATGCAAAGGTTATATCAGCAGCCTGTGACAGAAGATTATCAACCTGCCGTTCATTCGTGATTGTTACCGGTTGACCACGATAAAACCAGTAATTATGTATCCCAAACGTTTTGTTGAGTACTTCCTGCAAGATTTGTTCCGCTTCGATCAGCCGACTACTTACTTCACGTCGGGCAACCCGGTCATGCTCTAATTCGTGATTTTCCTCAAGTAGTAATCGTAATGCTGCTGTATCAAGGGTTAGTTCGTACAATTCATGAATTTGCTTGGGAATAACCACGATCCTTACTGTTTCATTGATACGTTCAGTATCTGTTGCCCATTGATGAGCTTTTGCTAGTTCCTCTTCATTAGTCGGAACGATATGCAGAATTTCTCCATCATATCCACGTGCAATTGATGGAGACTCAGCGATTTGGTTTATATCAACGTAACGTATAGCAAAGATGCGCGTTGCACCTGTTTGATA
The DNA here is from genome assembly GCF_034434295.1 of Chloroflexus sp. Lineage (GTDB taxonomy): Bacteria > Chloroflexota > Chloroflexia > Chloroflexales > Chloroflexaceae > Chloroflexus. The sequence goes on along the minus strand of NZ_DAOTZQ010000033.1, from coordinate 20,978 downwards.
ACTATGCCGGTATGCAATTCGTGGAGTTGTATCCGTATAACGATTGAGAAGTTGACAGAGCGAATATCGTTCGGCGACAGTTTTACGCGCTGATTGAGTGAGTGTCTCAATGTCAAGATCGCTTCCCTCCCAAAGCACAAAGCTGTCCCGGAATCGACGGTAAGTGATACGTTTTCGCTCTTGTAGCCTTTCTAAGGCATTAGCAACAATTCTATCTGTTGGATCATCGGTGAGCGCAAAAGCTACATGTGCTTGACATGCGCGCATGCCTGCTGCACGCTCAAGTGCTCCCAATACTCCTACGACTGTTAATGTGTCAAGCAAAGATGGATCATCTGTGACCAGATTTGTTCGTGCCTCAACAAGCTCGACCCAACGTCGCCCGCGACTACGAGCAAACAAACTGGTACCGAGGTTCGTCTCAACATACAAAAAGAGATGTGTTAGCCGGTAAATTGGTACGTTATCCTTCATTGCTTGCTTCAGAACATCGCGAAGACCCCATGGTTCGTCAGAACTTAGAAATGCAAATAGAGAACGTTCGTTTTGTGCAAGCTGGCGGACAATACCCGGTAATGCAAGTAACGTCATTGGATGCAATGGAAAGCTATCGGAAATAATCTGTTTCCACTCGTCGTAGCCTATCTCAGCCGGACGTAGGTTGAGTTCTTCAGTCAGTGGTGCGATCTGCTCTGCCCACTGCTGGCGCTGTAGTCTTACCTGATCGCTTCGTGACGGGCGTAGTGAGGCGGCAATCAGGCGCACCATTTGGCTGAGCGGTTCCTGGAAGACGAGGTCTGTAAATCGTCCTTGTACTTTTGCCCATTCAATACGGCGTCGTGGCCCAGCAAATGTGGTGTAGTGTTCAAAAGCCTGGTGTAGAATGGTAACGACGAGAATAGGTGTCTCACCACTACGTGCTGCTGTCTCAGCTAACGTTTGCAGGACAAAGAGATCTCGTTCATCATCATGGCGAGCTGCATAGTCAAGGTACTGACCCAGTTCGTCAATGACCAGTATTATGCCGTTAAACTTGTCTTGCTCTTTAATGTATTGAGCAGTCTTTCTGACGACCTCAGCGACTTTTTCTGGATCGAGGGTGGTTACATTTGCAGCAGATTGGATAAAATCGGGAACTTTGATGTAGGCTTTTTGTAAAGCATCAATCAGAGCCTGAATAACAGCATATCGAAGAGAAGTGTTATTGCCAGGTACGAGGATTGCCAATAGAGATGGGCTATCTACCGGAAATGCGTGAGCGTCAACATGCAAAGACGAGAGAAGTTGATAGCGTGAATGTGGATTACGTTGTAGAAAGTGGGCAAGAAATAATGCAAATGCTGATTTACCTGCCCCAAATGGACCAATGATCGAAAACGCTCGCTCACGGCTGTCGTGGTCTAATGCACGTAAAATTCGGGTTGCTGTCTGTTGTACAAGCGGTGTAACCAGGTAACCATCGAGACGATGGCGTAAATCCTGAAAGTCACGACGAATATGAACGGCACGGGTAAACCGTGTCGATACAGAAATAAAATCAGGCATATGATGGTTCACTTGTAAATGCAGTGCGAAGTAATGACCAACCAAGTTCTGGATCGTCGAGATCTCGCCACATGACCTGGCGAATACCGCCACTATCACTGTACGTAGCCTGACCGTTTGTTACCTCTTCAAACTGGAACAATCGGCTCAGTAGACTATCTTCATCAAGGCGAAAAATTCGTCCTGGCGAGCGTTCTCCATAGGCAATCTCATTAAACGTGAGTGTATGACGCCTGAGCCACCGCGCCTGTTGCAGAGCAGCAAAGGCCACAAGCGCATCTGGTAATGAAGGTTGTGCGCCACTCGCTAGATAATATCCTGATTGGCCAGGAAGGCGCTGGATGAGATGGAGTGTATTCAAGGGGCAATGTAATGCATCTTCGGTTACGGATGAAGATGGTCTGATATAGCATCGAAGCATACAGTCGATGTCACGTTCCAAGGTTGCTTCTGATGGTGTCTTCTTTTCAATTTGATCCAGGTACTCGATAAGTTGTTTTGCTAAAGAATTGGTAGTAAATTCACCACGCTTAAGCAGATTAAAAGTATAGTACCAGGTAAATGTACTATGTGGTCGCGAGCTGATTTGATAATGGATTAACCAGCGTGATGTTGAGGTGACAAGAAATGGATCCCACCCATCATCTGCGAGAAGTGCTTTTCCGAGTTCTGTCGGTTCCAGGTTTCCATGCTCAATTCTTTTGAATAAGCCTGTTGCAATTCCCCAAAAACGAATAGACTGACTCATGTTCTTTCCAACCCCTAACCTGACAAAAGCGTCATGGCGGTGAAATAAGTCAGGGGTTTCACATAGCAAATCAAAGGCTTTCTTGAGCCAGTTGCTACGAAGTGTAAAAGTTTCATGTCCGCTGAAGCTGATAGGGTCTGGTAAATGTGTGTTCATATAGGTCGATCTCGATTTGAAAGTTTTGCTTGCGAAAAAATATACTAAATGATCATTTTGCAACTTGTTAATTTCTGTATTCTATTAAATATGTTTGAATTGTTGTAGAATCAACTGTTCTAGTCACAAGTGAAACAAAAAAGACTCTCCAACATTCTACTTGTTTTACGCTATGCTGTCAATGCGATGTAGCACAGAGTGTGTGAGGTAACAGGCAAGCGAGATATCGCTGCGAGGTCTTGACGCTCATTGATTTGCTGATTGCAAAATCTGCTCTACCACCTCCACCTATAAACACGCATCGAAGCATATACCATACTATGCATATGCCATACTATGTCTGAACAGTGATACCAGTATCTTTCTGCCGTACCGCGTTGTTTGCTGCCAATACCTGATCGCGGATGCACTGAATTGATGCTTCGCACTTGCAACGATATTGCATCCTTCTCATCGCTCTCCTCCCTCACCGCCTTGAAGCGCAGAATACGTTGCTCCAGAGTATTAACAATGCCCTGTGCAATATCCCGATCCGACTGGCTGATAAATGCACTCAGTTCGTCCAAGATGTCGTCGATGGGTGGGGCATAGGCGAACCTGAGCGTTGCAATATCGTTTTCGTAGAGTTCTACTCACCCAGCCAGTCAGGCGGTGGCATGTAGGTTTCTCGTCGCCAGCGCCAGCCCGGTTCGAGAATGGCTCCCGGTTCGGCGGTTGTCAGAGCCTGGAGTGCGGCATGGAGAACAGAGAGCTGCTGGGCGCGGTTGCCCGGTTCACCCAGCGGATGACCAAATGGCCAGGCCAGGTGCAGGGTGCGCGGTGGTCGTACCTGCTCGGCAATTGGTTTCAGGCTGACGATGCAGACCGTGCTGATGCCGGCTGCTTCGATGATGCGTGCGATCAGTCCCACGGACTGATTACATAACCCTCAAGCTGGAGTGAGGAGGACGGCGTCAACCTGTTCTTGTTTGAGAAATGTTGCTACTTCTGGAGCCGTTTGTTGGAGCAGTGTCGTCAGGTGGGGTAGTTCGATATGGCCCATGAAGCCATAGCAATCGGCGAGGCTGCCGATGATGTTGCGCTGTACCAGCGTGCGCACGAGGTCGAGCGGGAAGAGAATGTTGAGATCGCGCTCGGCGTCGCTGTGATCGTAGTAATCGTGGGTGATGGTTAGTTCGCTCAGCGGAGTTGTGGCCGGAATACGGCGGTAGGTCGGGTCGCCTCGAGGATCGGCCATGTCGAACGGTGGCTGTTCCCGCAGATGCACACCACCGGTCGTGATCAGCGCTAGCCGCGACTCATGCAGGGGTTTGCGGAGTGGTGTGAACGGGATTTCGTCGAAGTTGAGTGCCCGGTATGCGCTGCCCCATAGGCGGGCCAGTGCCGGTATCTGCGAGAAGATCTGTCCGGTCAGGCGGTACAATTCTTTGAGCGAATGCTTGCGCCAGTTGTCGGTCATAGCCGCTCCTTCAGGTCAGGTTCAATCGCCAGTCGTAAGGGCGATAGATGAGACGAGCCTGGCGTGCCTGCAAGAGCCAGGCCCGCCGTTCGTCGTCAGGGAGTGCCTGTCTTAAGAGTTGAATAACCCCATCTGTTCCCCCAAAATCTTCCCGGTACCAGTCAAAAATGCGTGACAGATGAATCTCGTTGCGCACCGGGTCAACCGCTACATCGGCGGCTACGAAGGCGCGGAGCGCCAGGTCAAGTTGCTGGTCAATCTGTTCAGTGCGATACACGCCAATCGGCGGACACGAGAGGCTGGCACAGTTGAGCGCAAAGTGAATGCGCGGATCTGGTGGATCGATGCTCCAGCGTAGCCGTGGATCGTCGGCGGCAAATTGTGGGCCGGGAATGAAGGGATGGCCGCGATTGGCGCGCAGAATGCCGTGTTCGATGTCATCGAGCGAACAGCGTAGACCACCGATCTGGTAGGCAGCCGCTCGAAAGAAGCGTAAGCCCGACCATTGATCGGCGACGCTGGTCGTGATGCCAAAGGCGATCACCGCGTCTATCACCAGGGCGTTATACAGGTTGATCCAGAAGGCGAGACGAGTGGCGCGATCAAGAAGTGACGCCGGATCAAACCGTTGTAGTTGTGGGGTTAGTTCCGAACGGTAGGCAAGGTACGTCGGATCGTTGCGCAAGCGCTGGTACGCCACCAGCTTCCCTTCTTCATCCATGGCCTGGGCTTTGAATTGCTGCATGGCCTGCTTGAGAGCAGCGGCCAGGGCTACACCGTCGTCGGTAGGTGTAGGTGCGGTTCCTGTGCCGGTATTGAGTACCTCCTGCTCGTTTATGCTCAACACGGTATCGATCACCGCTTCGCGCAACCGGATGAATGGGTTCATTGGGTCTGCTCCAGGATTTGCCGAAGCATCGCGATGGCGGCTGCCGTGCGTGGGCCGGGCCAGGTCAACGCCATCCCATCACACAGTACAATCTTACCGCGATGTTCTACAGCGTTGAATGCCGGCAAGTCGCGTTCGCTGAACGGGTATGGTTCATTGGGCAACAAGATAATGTCGGGATCGAGGGCCAGAAAGTCGGCCAGCGCTGCCCGTGGATAGCGTCCGGGTAACGTGGCCGCGACATTGAACCCACCGCTCAGACGAAGCAGGTCACCAGCGTAGGTGTTGCGCCCAATGGCCATCCACGGATCACGCCAGATCAGGGCCAGGACTCGTTGGGTGGGAAGCGGCGGTGCAGTCACTGCCTGTTCGATGGCCTGAGTGATCGGCGCAGCACCATCTGTCACGGCTAGTACCTGGGCCAGCGCCGCTAGTTGCGTCATTGCATCGGCGACACTTTGAATTGCGGTGACATACACTGCCAGGCCGGCTGCCGTCAGCGCACGTACATCGCGTTCCCGGTTTTCTTCCTGTTCGGCGATGATCAGATCGGGCTGAAGCGCAATGATTGCCACTCGATCGGGGTTTTTGGTGCCGCGGAGCCGTGGTAGATGCTGGAGTGCTGCTGCCGGTTCGATACAGTAGTCGGTGATACCGACGACACGCTCGCCGGCACCAACGCTGAACAACCACTCAGTTACACTCGGCACAAGTGACACGATCCGTTGTGGTGTTCCCGTCAGCTCGATCTCACGGCCAAGCGCGTCGTAGACCAGCATCACCGACTCCTGCGTTGCGTTTACTCGTCAATGATAAAGACCGGAACGGTACTGCCGCCGCCGGCAGTCACATTCAATAGCGTCACGGTTGAGAGGCGGCACAAACAGCCATTCACCTCTGTTCCAAACAGGAAGGGATCACTATCTACCAGACGCTCACCGATCACCACCTGACCGTCGATCAAGGCGGGGTACGGCTCGTAGGCGATAGTCACCCGCTCTTGCACCACAAACGGCGAGCTGAGTGCCGCTTGCAGGGCGGCGTCCCATTCGTCGGCGCTGACCTCCCAGCCAATCGTAATCCCTTTGCCACCGTATTCATCGTTCGGCTTCAACAACAACCGTTCGCGATTGGCACGTGCGAAGGATAGGAGATCGATCTGTTCGCCCTGGTACGTGGTTGTTCCCGGTCGCACGACGCGCGTCCAGGGTACGTGAGCAGTCACTGCTGCTCGCTGATCTGCGTTCAACGGATCGTGGAAGCGCTCGTCGGATAGCAGCGCAAAGAGCGATTTTTTATGCAGCAGTTTGGCCCGGAATGAATTGACAATCACGCAGGCACCGGCAGCATACGCCTGTACCAGCGGATGGGATAGCGCCTCGTCACCGTAGTGGGTAAGGAATTCGCTGGTTAGTACCCGCTTGAACACAATGGTGACCGGCATTTTACCACCATCAGGGGTGGGGGCCAGCAATTGACCATCGCGGAAGCTGAGATCCTGAGGGGCGCATATGACGGTTGACAGGCCGTGCTCAACAAAATACTGGCGAAACATCTCGAACTCGGTCGCCGTCGGTACGCCATGCCAGTCAACAATAGCCACTTGGGGCTCGTGACCGGGGCTTCCCGCCGCTCGCCAGCAATCGAGCAATGTGCGCAATAGATACTGGCGAGCCGGTAAGGGCAGAATTGGATAGCGTTTGGCAAATTCTTGCATCACCGGCGTCGCCAGAAATGCCTGCGCCAGCAGATCTTCATAGGCAATTGCCGCCGGACTCTCGGCGTTGTACTCGACAAACTGCAACGATGACCCATCCACGGTCAGAAAGGTGTCCATCCGCGAATGAGCGCTCGGTTCGAGGTAGCCCGGATGCATCTCAATCAGACGCTCTTCAAGGGGAGTGAGCATCAATACCTCACGCACGGCCTGGCCAGCTTCCGACGAGTCGAGGGCAGCCGCCACAATAGTACGTGCCGCTTCAGCAACCTGCTGCGTTCCACAACGGAGAAGTTCATACTGCGAGGCGGTGATCAGGCGTGGCCGGAGGACGGTTGCCAGTGGCCGTTCACCAAAATACAGCCGGCGAGCACGCATCTCTGCGGTTAGTCGCTGCCACGACTCGACCGCCAGCGCCGGTTCAAGTAAAGCGTGATAGTCGGCAATTGCCTGGGCGAGGGTCATAAGTTCACACCTTTATGATGATCGTTCTGGCACAATACATTCACGCACGCTGCAATTATGAAGTCTCTTCGGCTGCCTTCTTCCGCGTTGTGCGCCGCCGTTTGGTCGTCGTCGGTGCTTCGGCAGCCGGTGGATCGTTGTTGGCCGAGTCGGTTGTTGCCGGTGCCGATGGGTTAGTGGCCGGTGTCATCGGGCCGTTGAGCAAGCGATGCCAGGCAAACTCTTCTGGTTTGGCCTGTCCCTGCAAGGCCAGCTCGATAGTGAAATCGGCCATCGTGCGCACCACCCAGTCGAAGTAGTGGGGCGTTAGTGAGTTGACATCAAAATCGGGCGCTGGATTCGTGAAGTCGATGGCATAAGCCACACCATTACGGATAGCAAACTCAACCGTGTTCATGTCGTAGCCAAGGGCCTGGTTCAACTTGAGAGCACCTTCGACCACCTGACGACCCTCCTCTGGCGTAAGGTAATTGTCATCACGGAAATAGCGGTGCGGCCAGGGTGCATTGGCGTCGAACTTGATCGTCATGATATGGCGGCGACCGATCACGATACAGCGCACATACTTCTCCCAGGCGATGTACTCTTGCAACATCATGCATTCGACGCCGGTCTCGTTGTACGCCCGCCACAGCTCCTCATACGAATGGACTTTGTACACCTTTTTGAACCCACCACCCCAGGCTGGTTTGAGAATCACCGGAAAACCGCCAACATAATCGACGTGCTCTTTCCATGGAATGGGGTATTGCAGATTGCGCAGCGATTCCTCGACGACGCCTTCGATGTAGGAGTGCGAAGGTAAGGCTACTGTGCGCGGATGGGGAATGCCGAGGGCGGTGGCGAGTGAAGCACCAAAGAACTTGTCGTCGGCACTCCACCAGAACGGATTATTAACAATCCGGGTACCGCTGAGGGCTGCTGTCTTGAGAAAGGTGCGATAGTAGGGAATCTCATGACTGATGCGGTCGATGATCACGTCGTAATCGCAAACTTCAGCCATGCGGGTTCCACCCAGCTTGATGAACTCAGCCCGTACCCCGGCGTTACGGCGATTGACCTCTTCGATGTATGCCGGTGGCCACGACCACTCACGACCGACGAGAATGCCGATCTTTTTTACACTCACAATGAACCTCCTGATATAGCAAAGAGTATGGAATATCGATCTGACAGCGCTGATTGTAGCATAAGGTTGCGCAGGCGCAAAATGGGGATGATGGAGGGCGATGGCGTCACATCGAGTACTGTGTTGGATTGTAGAGGATGCCTGTCTGATCGAGGCAGGCAGGGGCGAACGTTGCCGATGACCCCTGCCTGTATCGAGTTAGCGTCAACCCATTATGCGCAAACCTCGTTGGCTGACCATAATATTCGATGCTGTGCAGGCAAACCAGCCATCACGAACGAATGATGGCCAGCACCTCATCGCGTTTTGCATCCATCTCTTCGCGTGAGGCAATCGATTCGAGATTGAGCCGGATCAGCGGTTCGGTATTTGACCCGCGCACATTAAAGTGCCATGTATCGTAACTCACCGAAACGCCGTCAATTCGTTCGACTTTACCATCGCTGTAGCGTTCGGCGATCTCATTGAGCTTAGCAGCTACATCGCTAACCCGTGAGTTGATTTCACCCGAAATGAAGTAGCGCGACTCCAGCCGACCGAGTAGTTCGCTCATCTTGACCCCGCGCTTCGAGAGCATTTCGAGCAGGTAGAGTGATGGAATGATGCCTGAGTCGGCAAACGCGAAGGCTTTGAAGTAGTAGTGCCCGGAGACTTCACCGGCAAAGATTGCGTCTTCATTGGCCATACGGCGCTTGATGAAGGCGTGACCGACCCGTTCGACCAGAGGAATGCCACCGGCAGTGCGCACCTCATCGGGTACCGCCCACGATGCCCGCACGTCGTAGAGAATCTTTGCGCCCGGTTCTTTCTCAAGCAGGTAACGCCCCAAAATTGCCGTGAGAAAATCACCGGAAATAAACTCACCACGATCATCAATCGCGAAGAAACGATCACCGTCGCCGTCGAATGCGAAGCCGATGTCGGCTCCCTCATCTTTCACACGCTGCTGCAATTCGGCACGGTTTTCCGGCATCAGCGGATCAAGCCCGTGATTGGGTAGCGTACCATCGGGATCGAGGTACATCCCGGTCAATTGGATCGGTAAGCGGGCATATACCTCCTGCAAGATCGGCCCTACCATTCCGTTACCGGTGTCAACAATCACTTTCAGCGGTTTGATAGCGTCTACATCAATTAACGAGAGCACCTTCTGTACGAATTGCTCTTTGAAGTCGTATTCCCGGCGCTGACCACGGCGGGTTGGGGTCGGAAAGGCTTCACTCTCGACTAACCGGCGTAAATCCTGAATGCCCTCGTCACCCGACAAGAGGTACGGCATCCGGCGCACCATCTTGAAACCGTTGTACTGTTTGGGGTTGTGTGATGCCGTCACCATCATACCGGGGAAGCCAAGTTGCGTACAGGCAAAGTAGTACTGATCGGTACTGACCATGCCAATATCGGCAACATCGGCACCCTGATCCATAATCCCGCGCGTCACGGCGTCGAACAGGGCCGGCCCTGATGTGCGCATATCTCGCCCAACTATCACCGTTTCGGCACCGAGAAAGGTAACGAACGCCCGACCAATCAAATAGGCGACCTCTTCGTTAAGCTCGGTTGGATAAATGCCACGAATGTCGTAGGCTTTAAAAATGCTTGGATTAACCTGCACAATATTCCTCCTTACTACGAAGGTTGTGTCATCACAGAGACACAGAGCACACGGAGATGTTGAATGGTGAGCGACGGAGCAAGGCTCATTGCCTGATCGTGCCTGTCTCACGGCGAATTGGACTTACCCTCACATACTGCTCCTCTGTGCCTCTGTGGTGCATATCTCCATGAGCAACTCGTTCGCAGCGGCATATGGATCACGTTGACGGGTAGCAATCTGCTGTACCAGCTCACTCCAGCGTGAACCGCGTAGTCGTTCGAGAACGAGTTCTTGTACAGCGGCAGTCAGTTCTCGTTCGGCAGCACTCAGTGCTCGCTGCGACTGGCTGTTCGACGCGATGAGATGTTGATGGTGCTGTTCTACTGCATCAACGATCTGAGCACACCCTTCACCGGTGGTAGCAATTGCCGTCAGCACCGGCGGCATCCAGCCATCGGCTGGTGGTGCACCGAGGTTCAACATCGTGCGGAGCTGACGCACCGTCTGGTCAACGCCGGGGCGATCTGCCTTGTTGACCACAAAGACATCGGCGATTTCGAGCATCCCGGCCTTGATGCTCTGTACATCATCACCCATGCCGGGCACTTCAACGACGATGGTAGTATCAGCGGCTTGCGCAATATCAACTTCATCCTGACCGGCGCCAACGGTTTCAATCAATATCACCGGGAACCCGGCTGCGGCAATCAGCGTGACTGCATCAGCCGTGGCCCGTGCCAGTCCACCCATTCGGCCACGACTGGCCATACTGCGGATAAAGATGCCCGGATCGCCACCGAGGGCCTGCATTCGGATGCGGTCACCCAGTACGGCACCGCCGCTGAATGGTGACGAGGGATCGACAGCGACAATCCCGACCGGCACCCCGCGCTTACGCCATTCCTGGGCCAGTGCAGTGACCAGGGTCGATTTGCCGGCGCCTGGCGGGCCGGTAATACCGACGCGATGGGCGGAGCCGTAAGGGTAGGCGGCGGCCAGTAATGTGCGCACTGTTGGCCCCCCCTGCTCGACCAGGGAAATGGCACGCGCCAATGCCCGACGCTCACCGTTGCGCAGGCGCGTCACCAATTCGTGTTCACTCATGGTTCAACCCCGCGTTAACTCGACGTGAGAACGAATGAAATCGATGATCGCCTGTGTTGACGAACCGGGGCCGAACACCTCGGCAATGCCATGCTCACGCTTGAGAATCTCGGCGTCTTCATCGGAGATGATGCCGCCGGCAACGACCAGTACATCGGTCATCCCTTGTTCGCGCAGCAACTGCGTGACTTTTGGTAGCAGAGTCATGTGGGCACCGGAAAGGATCGAGAGACCGATCACGTCAACGTCTTCTTGCAATGCCGCTTCAACAATCATTTGCGGCGTTTGCTGAAGGCCGGTGTAGATCACTTCCATTCCGGCATCACGTAAGGCCCGGGCAATCACCTTCGCACCACGATCATGACCGTCGAGACCCGGTTTGGCGACCAACACACGAATCTTTCGCTCCATCGAGCGCTCCTTCCGCTGTTCACGATTCTGGTTCGGTAGCGTGGCCTTCAGTATAGCATAGCCGGCCAATTAAGCGTCAATCGCAGCAACTACCGCATCACCGACGGCTGCGGTACTGTACGCAGCCTGTCCTGGCACGGCAATATCGGCGGTCACAATTCCCCGTTCGATCACCGAGGCAACTGCCGCTTCGACACAATCGGCTTCGGCGGGTAGATCGAGCGAGTAACGCAAAAGCATCGCCACACTCAGAATCGTTGCCAGCGGATTTGCCTTGCCCTGACCGGCGATGTCCGGTGCCGAGCCGTGGATCGGTTCGTACAACCCCAACCGACCATCGGCCAGTGACGCTGATGGGAGCATACCCATTGAACCGGCCAGCATCGAGGCTTCGTCAGTCAGAATGTCGCCAAACATATTCTCGGTGACGATGACATCGAAATCAGCCGGTCGCCGGATGAGGTGCATGGCACATGCATCAACCAGCATAGTCTCAAATTGCAGATCGGGGAACTCGGTTTGCATCAGGCGTGTGGTGATACTCCGCCATAGCCGGCTCGTCTCCAAAACATTGGCCTTATCAACCAGAGTAACTTTACCGCGCCGTTGACGGGCCAGTCGTGCTGCAACGCGCACAACGCGCACAATCTCTTCCTCGGTGTAAATGCAGAGGTCGCTGGCCCATTCGCCATCGGCAGTGCGTTCGCGACGTTTCTCGCCGAAGTAGATGCCGCCGGTCAGTTCACGGACAACAATCAGATCAACTCCCTGCAGCCTTTCAGGTCGGATCGGCGAGGCGTTGATCAACTGCGGATATATGCGTACCGGACGAAGGTTGGCAAACAAGCCAAGTGCTTTCCGAATACCCAACAATCCCTGTTCAGGTCGCACACGGGCTTGCGGATCGTCCCATTTCGGCCCGCCTACTGCGCCGAGGAGTACCGTATTAGATGATTGACATAATGAAATTGTAGCCGCCGGTAATGGTTCCCCCGTCGCATCAATCGCGCACCCGCCGATCAGTCCCTCGTGAAAGGTGAATTGATGACCGAACCGCCTGGCAATCGCCTGTAGTACCTTCACACCCTCAGCCACAACCTCTGGGCCAATTCCATCGCCGGGTAGGACAGCAATCACAGCCTGCACAGTAAACCTCACAACAATTTCAAAAATGGTTATAAAACGGTAAGGACACGTCTGTATGATACTACCAAGTGTGCGAACGCCTGTCTATAGATGGTAACACGAGGAAAAATGTATGGCGACTCGACGAGTCGAATCATTTCTGGTGCGGATTGTAGTGGCTGACAATGGTGATTCTGCGTCGCCACAGTGGCATGGGCGCATTCAACACATCGGTACTGGCCTGGAGAGCCGGATTGATCAGCTCGATGAACTATTGGCGTTTATCACGACGCATCTCAGTTCTGCCGAACCTGCCCCTGTCATCGGTCAGTCAACCAATTCTTCCGGGTAGTCTGCAACGCCAGAAGCTGATGCATTGCAATCTTCTGTTTGTAGTCAATGTGCAAAGGAAATGTGCCGATGGATTATGAAGCACGTTTGCCGCGCACCAGCTCAAACAGAGCGACCGTTTCTGGTAATGGCTCAACCCCCAACTCTTCGCGCAGTGCGGTAACGCAGCGCTGATAAAGGCGAATTGCCGTACTGCGCTCACCAATAGCGTGGTACGCCTTGATCAGTAACTGATACGCCTCTTCTTGTGCCTTGTCGTATTCCAGCACTCGCCAGCCCAGCTTAATCGCCTCGTGAAACTGACCTTCATCAAAGAAAATGTGACCCAGGCCGAGTGCCGCTTCGATAAACAGCAATTCCAGTCGTTCACGTTCCACAACTGACCAGTCTTCGTACAGACTATCCGGTAAGAATGGGCCATTGTACAGATTGACCGCTTCTTGAAATGCCTTGCGTGCCTCATTGACACGTTTGAGTTGCAGGTCACGTCGGCCCTGTTCGACAACCTGCACAAATCTGGCTACATCGTACAAATGGTCACTCTCAACGTTGAACCCATACGTATCACCTTGTTGGAGCAGGTAATACGTCGGCGCACCTTCCGGTCGATCCGGCTCAAGGGCCTTAATCAGCCGACTCACTGTTACCCGCAGATTGTTCGACGCCGACTCGCTGTCAAGTCCCGGCCAGAGCATGTCCATAATCTGCTCACGGGGTAGCATGCGTCCCCGTTCGATCAACAACAACTGTAGCAGATGGCGAGCTTTCACACTGCGCCAGTCACGATCACGAATCTCCTGGTCACCGCGCAATACCTGGAAATTGCCTAATGCACGGATAACCAGGCGATAAGGGGGACGATAGACCAGACGCTCTAGCGCTTCGCTCGCTGCTGCGCGCACCTGTGGTGAACGTTCTTTCAGTAAGCCGCGAAGAGTACCATACGCATTGACCATGCCCAGTTCACCGATGAGATTGATACTTCGCAGGCGCACCGCTAATGGAAATGTCTCTTCCAGGAGTGGCATCAATATGACACTCAGCGTTGTCGTATCGAATTGACGAAGGGCAGCGATCATTGCCCGGCTTGACAAACCGAGCCGCAGAGCCGTAGTGATCGCCCAGTTCATTGCTGTTTGCGGGAGGAACGGCAATGACTCAACTCCGGTGCGATCACAAATCGCACATGCTATCGCCAGATCAGTGGCAATTGCAGGATCATCAGGTCGCTGCTGGGCAATGAGGTAGGCGCGATATATATGAACAAGCGCCCGGAACAGACCATCATTGCGTTGCGCCATCTGCGTAACAAGCTCATTGGCCAGTTCGAGCGCACGTTGTGGCTCACCGCCTTCCCCTAACACAATCAGCAGCAGACTCTGCATCCAAAGCTCTTGCGAGAAGAGAACAGTGTTATTGCCGGCTACCGCTCGTTCAACGTTTTCTCCCTTCGCCTGGAGCTGACGTAATAATGTCAGGGCCTGTGCTGTGGCAGCTGCTGAGCGGGTACTGCGAAACAGGGCATAGATCTCAACAATGCGGGCGCGCGTCGTCAGAAAATGATCATCGAGATGACCGGCTATCTGGCGTACTCGCTGGAGATAGGTTGCGGCTACCTCAAACTGTTCGTGTTCAATCAACAGCAGGGTGAGTATCAATGCTGCATTACCGACCAGCACACTTCCGGGCGCATAATCATTTAAACGGGTATAACTCTCTTGAGCGAGACTAAGCGCATCATCACGCTTTCCCTGTTGATACAACGCCATCGCCTGCAAGAGCAGTAGTGACTGGCGTAGCAGATCGTTGCGGTCAATACGTGGTAATTCCAGTGCTGCCCGAATAGCTGATAGTGCTTCGGTAGGATACCCTTGCTGGATGTAGATGGAAGCGCGTAAGACGGCCAGGAGCCATTGCCACAACACACTCAACGGTCGGCGATCAACCCAACGCGCAACGCGCAGCGCTGCCCGGAAGCGACCACGACTGTAGAGCAGCGCCATCAGGCCGATCAGGGCTGCACCTCGTGACCAGGTATCGTTGGCACGCCCCGCTGCATCGATGACCTGCCGGCACACCAGATTAAAGCGGGCTGGTGTATCAGCCCAGAAGAGGAGCACCGTCATGTCGCGTAGCGCTCGCAACTCTTGAGCTAGTAGGCCGCTGCGGCGGTAGGCTTCAGCCGCTTCACCGATCAATTGCAACGCCCGTTCCCGATCAGTGTTAAAGAGACTCCAGCCGTACATATGGAGTAGTTCAGGGTCGCGATCACGCACTTCTGGCGGCAATCGTTCGATCCAGTTACGCAGACTCTCGCGCTGCAATGTGTCGATCAACGGCCAGGCATGTTCACGCAACGCACGGGCAATCGCCGTCGGATTCTCGGCCATCGCCAGATGACGTAAGGCGGCTTCGATCTGATCATGGCGGGCCAGCACTTCACCGAACCGTTCGTGAAGTTCGCGCACAAAGACGCGATTGAAACGGCTCAATGCCCGGTTGGCCAGCAATCGCTGCCAGAGCGGATGAAACCGGAAAACTCGCTCGCCATTGGTGCTGCCGGTGTCAACAGTAATCGGTAAACCGAAAGCAATTGCCTGCTCGATCAATTGAGCGCTGTCTCTGACATTCAGGGCTTCATCGAGCAATGCCGGGTTGATCTGGCCCAGCAGTGCTGCGCAAATCAGACGATCAACTAACGGTTCAGGCAGTTCAGACAAGACCTCGGATGCCAGATACTCGAACAGATCGTACTGATTCGTCGCTAATCCCTGTAAATAGCTGCGGCGCTGGGATGGGGCATGGCGGGTAAGTGTGCGGACGGCGAGCTGCACACTCAGCATCCAACCACCAGTCCGTTCGAGCAGGAGATCGATATCTTCATCAGGAAGAGTTACCCCGGCTCGCTGTAATAATTCAACGACTTCGTGACGCCGTAGCAAGAGATCATTTGCCCCAACTTCGAGTAATGTCCCCTCGGCGCGCAGGCGGGGTAGGGGGGCAAAGGTGAGGGGGCGACGTGAGGCCATCACAATGTGAAGATGTGGTGGCGCTGCTCTGAGCAGATAGCCCAGCAAATCAGCAGTGATCGGCCCATCAGCCACCAGATGCACATCATCCAGGATCAGGACGGTCAATGATTGTAATTCGCGTTGAATATCGCTCAGCAATGCACCTGCTACCAGCGGCCAGTTCCGATCCAGGCTTGAGATACTCTGCAAAATTCGTGATGCCTGATCGCCCAGTGAAGGTATGACCCGCCGTATTGCCCCAATGAGATATGCCAGCAGCAAGGCCGGTTCTTGATCGGTAGCCTCTAAACCGAGCCAGGCGACCTGCGCCCCGGTCTGGATTAGTTGATCGGCCCATTGGGCGAGGAGTGTTGTCTTGCCATAGCCGGCTGGCGCGACAACCACTGTTGCCGGCAGCAGACGAACTTCAGCCAACAGCGCCTGCAAATCGGGACGCAGCATCTCATCAGACCGCACCGGTGGCGGCGTGATTTTCAGAGGTAATAGGGGGGCGCTTACCGCAACCGATGGCGCATGTTCGGCCAGTTCGGTCATGGATGGCTCCTTGCGACTATCAGCGAGCGCCATGAACGATAAACGATACGTGACGATAACTGGCTAGCTGCCGCTACGCATTAAACAGTTGATTGTGTTTTCATGTATGATACAGTTGTATACTATATCATAATCATAATCTTTATTGTAGCATGACCTACTAAGAATGCGCACATTTATTTCTGGTATTCCAACGCCTAAACCGGCACTCTTCTTCTCGCGCCCAGAACGCGATCAGGCGGTCATTTTCGATCCGGCCTGTGCACCTCTTCTGCGACCGGTTGTTGACTGTGAATCATTGCAGCCCTGGTATACGCCAACCGGTGAACGCTGGCTGTTGACGCTGCCACACGGGCATTCGCAGCGTCTGGGCATCAATTCGTTTGCTGACCTGCTCAGGCGCTACCCTGGCTTGCAACGACATCTACGCGAGTATGCCGATGATCCAGAACCGTGCTGGTGGGAATTGCCGGCTGCGGCGACTGCGGTGCTGACAGCGCCAACCCCGCGGATTTTTATTGGTGATGGCGATCAAGTACATCTGAGCTGGGAGGCCGCTCAGACAGTAGTATTGGCCCCGGTTCGGATGGTAGCACCTGCCGATCACCTTACCCTGGCTCTGCTTGCTTCGACCAGAGGAAAGCAGATGATCCGGCATGCTCACGGCACGTTTGCCCTGCCGTCGGTGCCCACTGTCATTGGTGGGCGACTGGCTGAGCTGGCAGCACAGGCGGTGACGATGGCCCACGAACGACACACATTAAGCCGTGAATTTGCCCGCCGGCTACTGGCCGATTTCGGGCCGCCGGGCAGCACGCTTAGCCCGCAGCTTGAACGCTGGTGGGAACTGGAATTTCGTGATTTGCTAGACGAGGTTGCTCGTGCGCTCCGTAACCCGATTCCGGAACCGTTCCAGCCCTTCTGGCTGGCCCGCCACACCGAGGGTCGTGCCCGCTACTACACTCTGACGGCTGAAATTGCTGCGCTCGAAGCAGCTATTGATGAGATCGTTCATCCATTGTGGCAGGAAGAATGGCTATGACTTCGCCTCACTATCCTGTTCCCGCCGGTACCGCCCGTACCGAATTGATTGTGCGTGGTTCGCGCTTTATTGCTCAGGTCTTCCCTACGCCAACTGTCGATGCCGCACGGGAAGCAATTGCCACGGTGCGTGCAGCGATGCCTGACGCGACGCATCACTGCTATGCCTATCTGGTTGGCTATGGGCCGAGTACCATCGCCGGTATGAGTGATGATGGTGAGCCAGCCGGCAGTGCTGGTCGCCCGATGATGGCAGTCTTGCGAGGCGCTGATTTAGGTGATGTTACTGTTGTGGTGACCCGCTATTTCGGCGGAACCTTGCTAGGCATCGGTGGGTTGGTGCGAGCGTACAGTGATGCGACCCGGGCCGTATTAGAGATCGTACCGCGCACGCGCCGGGTTATCTATCAGCGGATCATCGTACACTTGCAGTATTCCGATTACACGGCTATTCGCCGCTTACTTGAAGCTCACGCGGCGGTGATTGTCGCAGAAGCATTTGCTGTCGATGTCGTCATTACCGCCGATCTACCGACTGATCACGTGGCTGTTGTCAACCACCAGATCGGCGAGATCAGCGCCGGTCGCGCACGGCTTGAGACGGCGACTATGGTATAATGAAAGCGATGTACGCACTGCATCCGGCTACTGTCCATATTCCAATTGGGCTGCTGCTGGCCAGCAGTCTCTTTGCGTTCATTGCCCTGCGCACCGGTCGTATGCAGTGGGAACAGAGTTCGTTCCACTGCCTGATCTTCGGCTTATTGGGGTCTGTAATTGCTATGGTCAGCGGCCTCATTGATGCAGCACGCCAGGTCACAAGTCCGCAGATCGCACCTGACGATCCGGTCATCATGTGGATCAACGGTCACGCTGCGGCTAGTCTGGCGGCAACCCTTTGTTACGGTCGTGTCTGGCTCATGCGCCGCCGCCAGCCGGGTTTGTTAACCGATTCGGCGCAACGCAATGCCTATCTTGGCTGGCATATCGCCGGAATCGTCCTGCTGGTGCTTGGGGGCTGGCTGGGTGGCCGTCTCGTCTTCGAGTTTAACCTTGGCCGCTTGTGAGGGTCTTATGTTTGCCTACGTGGTATACGGTATTCTCTACCTCATCATCAACTTCTTTCGCCTCATCGGCTGGTGGCGCTGGTCAATCACCGGCATCGAGCGCTTACCGCCACGCGAGCAAGGGGGCATGATCCTGGTTATGAACCATATCAACTGGGTGGACATCCCTGCGGTTGGCGCCATGCTCCCGTTTCGCTATCGCCTCTCGTGGCTGGCCAAGATCGAGATTTTCTCCCACCCGCTGTCCGGCTGGTTTTTCCGCAATATGGACGTTATTCCAATCCGGCGTGGCAAACGCGATCTGGCAGCCCTCAACGCGGCAGCACAAGCGCTCCGTAATGGCGCTGTATTGCTGATCTTCCCCGAAGGCCACCGCAGTCGGAATGGTATCCTGCAACCCGGACGTGGCGGCGCAGTGCGGCTGGCAATGCAGGCTGGTGTACCGATTGTACCGATGGCTATTACCGGTACCGAGCACGGTTTTCGTGGCACCCTACTCCGCAAACCGGTGCATATCACCATCGGCGAGCCGTACCGTGTCGAACCGCTTCCCGACAACAAGATTCCCGCCGACATGATGGAACAGTTGACGAACGAGATGATGCTCAAAATTGCCGCTATGCTCCCTCCAGCTCAGCGGGGGCCTTATGCAGCATTGCTGGAAGCCGCTGCTGTGAAGGAACAGATTTGATCAGGTTCCGGTAACCTGTCGCTCTAGCGGCCAGCCCCTCTGCACCCCGGCCCGTCCATAGGTGAGAGTGCTGAACCGCTGGCGCATGGTGTTTTTGATCAGATTCTGGTAGCCGGTCACGCTAATCAGACGATCCAGGGCGTGCCTCTCCGCCACTCTTGTTTGCCGCATCCCTCGTGTAGCAAGGTGAATGCGCACAGTCACCATCCGTAGGGGCGGTTCTGAACCAGCCCCTACCGAACCTGCCCATTTGTGCCATTCGGATGACACTTACGGCTCGTCACGGCGGGAATGGATATGCTTGTGAAAGAACAGATGTGATCAGGTTCGGTAACCTGTCGCTCTATGCGCCGCTACCTCTTCACCCCGGCCCGTCCATCACAGAGAGTGTTGAACGTCGGCCAAAGCAGCATCCACACCGACCACGAGAAGCAGATTGATCACCCGTCTCTCCTGCGTGCGCCACAACACCCGGTTTGATAGGTGCGTTGGCGTATCAGGGGGCAACTGGTTCCAGAAAGGTCAACCCATCAGGTGTCGCGACAGCGCACCAACCGCTTTGCGATCCTACTTCAACACGCCACCATGTATAACCATCGACCTCAATCGGCCCTTCAAGCAATACCACTTCACGTCCGGCAGGGATGCGGGCAATCACTCGGGCTGTCAGTCCTGGTGAAGCGCGTAGACGCAGGGCAGCTTCACCGACATTCACCACAACCGCTCGGCCACCAACCTGGAGGGTTGGTGGGGCCTCTGTTGGAATTGGTGTGGGTGAAGGGAGTGGTGTTGGCGTCGGAGGGATTGGTGAAGGTTGCGGGGTTATCGCCACTGTTGTCGGTGATGCTACTGGCTGCGCCACGACAGCCGGACCGATACGTCCAATTAGCCATACCAGCGCAACCAGTACGACCACACCAATGGCACTTATGAGTAATATGCCGACCCGGTTTATACCTGGTCGGTTACGGCGCCGTACCGAGTCGTACCCTTGGCGGTAGTAGTAGTAGTGCTGATAGTAGAACGGATTAAATTCACCACGCTCGGCATCGGCAGCACCACGTTCATACATCTCACTCGTGGTTGGCATAAATCCATGTTGAGTACTACCGGGTTAATACCAGGTCTTCGCGTCCCATCTCTCGCAGCATCCGCGGGTATAGGGTGTACATTGGTTCAACAGCGGGTAACAATTTGAGAATCTTGGGAATCGGTCCTTTAGCAATAATCTGGCGTCGAGCCAGGGCGGTCATCAGATTAATTTTACCATGCCAGAATTGATGAGCAATATCCGCCTTCATACTCATTTCTACATCTGGCTTCAAGTCTACTTCGCCCCAAAACACATCGCAAAATGCGCCAGGCTGCGTTGGAGGGTGAGCGGCATCGATGGTGACAACACCGTGCGGTTCTTCGTAGCGGAACTGAATGACGATACGTCCTTCACAGATTCGGGGTGCAATCTGGGCATCACATTTCACCCGGTCATACAGTTCACCTAAGATTTGACGCAGTTCTGCCTCGTCTTTGAAGAATGGCATTGTTCATCTCCCTTTGCCGTCTGTGAATGACGGTGCTGTACTGTAGGAAAATCCTGTGCAAACGATTATACGAGGTTCAGCAGGAGAACGCAAGAGGGTATAACGCATCGCGTTAAAGTGCTTGGATGTGAGAATAAAACTTAATTTCATAAAAAGCTGTACTGTCGCACTCTAATGACCATCTCCGGTGTCATCACACGCCGGATTGGTTGCCTTGCTCGCTCATCATCCACGTATTGCGCAGTTTGGCGTGCGGCAGCCATGCTGCCGCGCCAACCGTGCTCACGATCCGGCGCGTGGCAGGCCATTGACCCGGCTGGTCACACGGATACCGGGTGTGCTCGCCACGAACAATGGAGGCGGTCGGCAATGAATG
>NZ_DAOTZQ010000032.1:0-54766 GCF_034434295.1 Chloroflexus sp. | reverse complement strand
CGAGATTCCAACCTGGCTGCGCGAGGCCGAGGCACCAGCGCCCGGCAGTGACGTACCGGTGTGGTTGCAAGAAGAGGCGGCTTCAGCGCCCGGCAGCGACGTGCCAGCGTGGTTGCAAGAAGAGGTAGCGCCTGCGGCTGGCAGCGACGTGCCAGCGTGGTTACAAGAAGAGGCAGCGCCTGCGGCTGGCAGCGACGTACCGGCGTGGTTACAAGAAGAGGCGGCGCCTGCAGCTGGGAGCGATGTTCCAGACTGGTTGCAGGAAGCATCGTCTGCTCCGGTTGATACTCCTGATTGGCTGACAGCAGATGTCTCAGCGGAGGCCGTCTCCTGGTTACAGTCAGCTCCAGTCGAGCATGCACCAATCATCGAACCTGTGCCGACCACAAGTTCAACCAGCGACGAATTCTTCAGCGGTGCTGAGTTACCACCATGGTTGCGGGCCTCAACCGAACGAACTGTGGAGCCGGCGATTAGTCCCTTGTCTGACTGGCTGGAACGGCTACGCCATCACGAAGCCGAAGAGGAAGAAGAGGTTGTGGCCGGGCCTGACGTGGTCGTTGTTAAGCCACCACCTCCTGCACCTGCCCGGCGCACCGATGATCAGGTTGCCGCTGCTGCCTTGCTTGAACGACTCCTGCAATCACCGCTACCGGCAATACGGCCTGTTGAACGTCCAGAAATCGTTCGACGCCGCTTACCGACCCTCGAACAGTGGCTGGCAGTGATCCTGCTGATCGCTGTGCTGATCGGTATCGCTATGCCCGGTCTCACTGCCACGCTTACGAGTCGTGCTCAGCCGTCGCCGGTGGCCGTTGCGTTGAACGAACAACTTACCGGTCTGAGCAGTGAGGATGTGGTTTTAGTAGCATATGAATGGGGCGCTCAGCGTGTAGCTGAGCTGCGTCCGCTCGAAAATGTGCTGCTCACCAGATTAACTGCGGATCGGACAAAACTGATCATCGTCAGCACCGATCTCCAGGGGTCGTTGCTTGCTCTTGATGTGATCGGCCCGTTACGATCTGCCGGATACAACAAGGAAAACGGCGTGATCTTTGGTGGTCGTGATTATGTCTTGCTTGGGTATCGTCCGGGCGGTGAACTGGCATTGCGCAGTATGGCGATGGATTTGCGGGCAGAGTTGCGTCGTGACTATACCGGCCAGGATGCAACTGCCGGCTTGCTGGCTACACGCTCAGATGGGACGCCGCGCATTCAGTCACTACGCGATCTGGCGATGATTGTGGTGATGGCCGATCAGGTTCAGGATGTACAGGCCTGGATGGAGCAGATTCATAGTGCTGCCCCGCAGGTGCCGATTGCGTTCTTGCTCCCACAAGAGGTCTATCCACAAGTGCTGCCGTATACGCGCCTACCCAATGTGTATGCGGTTGCCGGTCAACGCGGTGCCAGTGATTTGCTAGCTGCCGGTAATGCTGATAATCTGGCAACACCTGAGCTTTCCTACCAGACATGGGCAACGATAGCATTTGTTGGCGTCCTGCTATTAGGGTCCTTCATTGTTGGGATTGGGCAGTTACGACGCTTGGCACGAGGTAGAGGCTGATGGACATTGCAATCAACCTTATTCCGATCTTGCTTACGCTGCTGGTCTTCAGCCGTGTTCTGGGCGATACACCGGCCTTCCGGTTGGTACAATACCTGTTTGTTGGTGTCGCTTTCGGCTACGCATTTGTGGTGGTATATCATCAAGTGCTGCGACCAGCAGTGATTGATTTGCTTGTTGCCAGCGATCAACCGGTGTTGCTGACGCTACGCCTGGCCCCTTTCTTTCTGGCGGCATTGTTGTTGACGCGGATAAGTGGTCAACAGACCAGTTCGTGGCTGGCTAATCTGCCGTTGGCACTCGTTTTTGGTGTGGGTGCTGCACTGGTGGTTGGTGGTGCCGTTGTTGGAACAATTCTCCCACAGGTGCTTGATGCAACTCGATCTGATCTGTCATCGCCAGTAGCAATTCTGGGGAGTATTGTCTTACTTATTGGCTCGATAGCGACCTTATTGTCCTTTTCGTTGACTCGCTCGTCCAATCCAAACCGTCAGCGGTGGATTGATCTGGTGGCAAGTGTAGGGCGCTGGATATTGCTGCTGGCGTTTGGTTTCTTTCTGGCCGGTAGTATTGTTTCATACCTTGCTGCCCTCAATGAGCGGCTCCTGTTCATTATTGATTGGATACAGGCTATTGCCGGTATGTAGCACCTGGGCGTCTATGCGTCGCATAATTCGGGGTAGAGTGCATGGAACTTGTACGGGCGATACTGGCAGTTGAAATTGGTAGTCTGATTACCCGGGTTTCGCTCATTGATGAGGTCGATGGTGAAAGCCGTCTGATCGGACAAACCGAAACGCTCACCAGTCGTGAATTGCCGTACCGGAATATCTTTTTTGCGGTGCAGGAAGCGACAGCGCAACTGGCCGATCTCACCGGACGGCAATTGTTGCACGATGGTCGTTTGCTGATGCCGCGCATCAGTACTGGTGATGGCATTGATGCGGTTATAGTTGTGACATCGGCACTTGAACCATTGCGTGTCGTAGTGGCGGCTATTGCGTCTGATGTGTCAGCCCGTAGTGCACTGCACGCCGTTCGTGGGGTGCCCAATGTGGTGTTGACGGTCGTCACCCTGGATGATGTCTCGGCTCGATCAACGACAGGTGTTATGCAGTCGTGGCTTGAGCGCCAGCTTGAGACCTTGCTGCCTCTCTCGCCGGATGTCGTTGTTTTGACCGGTGGTATCGAGGGTGGAACGGTCGCGGCCATGAAGCGTCTTGCTCATCTGATTAACCTCAAACTCTCATTCACCGCGGCGATACGTCAGCCGCTACCAACCATTATCTATGCCGGCAATACATCTGTTCAACCCCAGATTCAGGCTGCTCTCAGTGGGCACAACTGTGAGTTGATAACGGTTGCCAATGTGCGTCCTTCCCTTGATCAGGAAGTACTAACGCCGCTGCGTCAGGCGTTGCTGGCCTGTTATGCCCGGCAGTTAACCGACGTGCCTGGTATCGATCAATTGATCGCCTCTGAGCAGACTACATTGCGCACTGTCGCTGAATCGCAGTATGTCATGACGCGATTCCTGGCCGAACGCCGGCAACAAGCGGTGCTGTACATCGATGTCGGGGCGACTACTACGACGTTGATCGCTGCGGCACCCGATCAGATCGCGGCGACGCTCCACGGCGTTTGTGGCACAGCCTTTGGCGTTGGTGCGTTGCTCAGTGAGGTTGGCCCGGCGGCAATTGCCCGCTGGTTGCCGTTTGCCATTGAAGAACAAGAGTTGATTGAACGCTTACTCAATCGCATGCTGCGTCCCCAAACGCTACCGGCGACCCGCGAAGATTGCTATCTCGATCTGGCGCTTGCCCGTGAAGCATTGGCCCTGGGTGTTGCTGCCCTCCGCGACGAACAAACACCCCTTTCTTACGAACGGTTGCTGGCCGGTGGTGGTGTACTGACGCATGCCCCGCATCCCGGAATGGCACTGCTGGCTTTACTGGATGGTTTACAACCGGCAAATGAACTACCCGGCTTGTTGCTGCCCATTCACCTCGATATGCTGAGTCTGTTATCGGTGTGTGGTGGGATTGCTGCGCTTAGCACTGATGCTGCGATCTCGATTCTTGATCACGACTTGCTGAACAATACACCATTGGCGACGTGTATTGTATTGCAGGGTGGTAGTCGGGTAGGCGAACCGGTCGCCGATGTTGAGCTGATTACGGTTGGCGGCGACAGCGAACGGGTTCAGGTTCGTCATGGCGAGTTGATCCGTCTTCCTCTGTCTATCGGTCGCTATGCCCAGGTCAAGGTAAAACCGGCTCCTTCTGTGCGTGTCGGACAAGCCGCGCCCGGTGAGGCTGTTGAGAGTGATCCTGCCGAGGTTCACGGGAGCCTGCTCGGCCTGATTATCGATGCGCGAGGTCGCCCACTGACGCTACCGACCGATGGTGCTGAACGGCGCCGTTTACTGTGGTCGTGGTTACGGGCGGTAGGTGCCGAACATAGTGATAGCCCATACCCCGAACCGGCAATTTCACTACCAGAAATGCCTGCCCCAGTCGTCGCTGCACCTTCTCCAGAACCTAAACCTCGTCGAAGCTGGTTCAAACGGGCACCCCAGCCGTCAGAGACAGCCGAGGCAACGCTACCGACAACGGAAACGGTACCGGCTTCACCGGACGATGATATTGCACAACTCCGCCAGCAGGTGGCCAAACCTGCCCGCCGGAGCTGGTTTGGGCGGCGCAAGCCCTGATGCTGAGGTAGTGCAGGTAATAGGAGCAGGCAAGAGACCCTTATGCCTGTATTGTATTTCAAATTGCTATCTTTATCACCACAGAGGCACAGAGGACACAGAGGATGGGCATAATTCGAGTCGCTACCTCAGAGCGTGGGGTAGCGCATCTATGGGAACTGGCTGCTACCCACATAGTTCATACAGGTAAGCCCACGGCGTTGTACGCAGAGTCGTGCTGTTCATCATGGTAGTCACTCTTACATAGCCTGCTCACAGCGTGGGAGCAACTTGGGTTATTGTACTGGGTTATGGATTAACAGTAGGGGCAGGACTTATAACTGCCCCTACCGGGTTTCTGCCAGTGATAACGATGATCCTCGTTACCCAACCGGGGTGAACCGATTTGATGCTGTCAGCGAGCTGATCTCAACCATCAACCAGTTCGGCCATCACTGCCGCAAATGCCTCGCGTGATGGTCGGAGACGATCTTCGGGCAGTGCTGCGATGGGTGTGCTTCCTATGCCCAGCGTTTCCGCCAGCGTAGGCCGTCGTTCATTGAGATAGATCAATCCGGTCACAAACTCGTTGTTGGCCCGTGCCTGCTCGAGAAGGGCCAGTGCCGCACTGCGATCGGTTGGATCGTGATCGCGGTTGAGTTTACGTAACCGAATCACCGATCCATCGTGAAGCTGCACATCACGCACTTCACCCGGCTCGTAATCGACTGTGACCTCTTCGTAGTGCGGGATGAAGCTGATATCGTGGATGGGTGTATCGTGGGTCTTACCGTAGGTATAGCTCTTGGTCGAGCGGTTGTGGTTGTTGAAGGTAACACACGGACTGATAATATCAATCACTGCTGAGCCGTGAACATTGAAGGCTGCTTTGATCAACTCGCGGACCTGCCTGGCGTCGCCGGCGAATGAGCGGGCGACGAAGCCGCAGCCGGCCAGAATGGCTTCCGCACACACATCAATCGGTGGTAGATGATTGACGCCGGCGTGTTTTAGCTCCTGCCCTTCATCGGCGGTTGCCGAAAACTGACCTTTGGTTAGCCCGTAGACGCCATTGTTCTCCACGATGTACACGATTGGCACATTGCGGCGCAGGAGATGAATGAATTGCCCCAGGCCGATGCTGGCAGTGTCGCCGTCACCACTGACGGCCAGAGGGCGCAAGGTATGATTGGCAAGATGGGCACCGGTAGTGACCGATGGCATACGGCCATGCAGCGAATTGAAGCCATGGGATCGTCCCAGAAAATAGGCGGCAGACTTACTGGAACAACCGATCCCACTCATTCGAATAACAGTGTGGGGTTGGAGCGATAGCTCGAAGGCGGCGGCAATAATCTGGCTGGCAACGGAGTCGTGGCCGCAGCCGGCACAAAGGGTAGAGGGTGCGCCCCGGTAATCGGATTTCGATAATCCTATCGCGTTGACCTGTGTCATAATTCCTCCGACCTGGCAGATTGATACGCTTAGTTACCGGTTCCGATGCCGATCATCATCGTCTCTCGCATTGATTCCAGGCAATGCAGTACCTGATCGCGCACGAACGGTGCGGTCAGTGGTAAACCATCACACCAGGCCACCGAGCCAAGCCGGGAAGCGTAGGCCGGGCAGTGAAGCTGGAGCAATTGCCGCAATTGCCCGTCGTGGTTCTGCTCGATAACGACACAGATTTGATGGCGAGCAATGAAGTTCGTCACTTCCGGGCCGAAGGGAAGTGCGCGCACGCGCATACTGCTGGTAGGCATTCCGGCAGCAGCCAGGAGGTTGCGAGCTTCGCTGATAGCCGGTGCGGTTGATCCAAAGCCGATCAGTCCAATCGTTGCCTCTGGGTGCTCATCGATAATGGGGCGCGGAACCAGCCGACGTGCCGTCTCGTGTTTGCGCCAGAGACGCGCCATATTGCGCTGCCAGTCTTCCGGGCGTTCGCTGTATACGTTTCGTTCATTGTGCCCGGTACCGCGACTGAGCGTAGCGGCCAGAGGGTGAGGGTTGCCGGGTAGGGTTCGATAACCGATCCCGTCACCATCCACATCGGCAAAGCGGGCATAGTTCGTTAGCCGGGAGAGTTCCTCGGCGCTGAGCACTTTCCCGCGTTGGAGAGGTTGTTCCGGGTAGGTGAATGGCTTACTCATCCAGATATTCATGCCCAGATCAAGATCACTCAAGACAAAGACCGGTGTCTGTAATTGTTCGGCCAGATCGAAGGCGGTCTGGGCATCGCTGAAACACTCTTCCATCGTGCCGGGCAGCAAGATTACGTGGCGCGTGTCACCGTGACTGAGGTAGTAGACAGCCATCAGATCACCCTGAGCGGTACGGGTCGGTAGACCGGTCGAAGGGCCAACCCGTTGTACATCCCAAATGACCGCCGGAATTTCGGCAAAGAACCCTAAACCGGCAAACTCACTCATCAGCGAAATACCCGGCCCAGAGGTGGCCGTCATTGCACGCGCTCCGGCCCAACCTGCACCGATCACAATCCCGAGTGCGGCAATCTCGTCTTCTGCCTGCACAATCGCGCAGGTTGCGCCATCTGTGGACGGACGCAGGCGGGGGAGATAACTCTCCAGTGACTCAATCAAGCTACTTGATGGCGTGATTGGGTACCAGGCAACAACCCCCACACCGCCGGTGATGGCGCCAATCGCTGCTGCCGTATTGCCGTCAATCAGCATCAGGCTGTCAGTTGCCTGCATCCGGGCAACCCGAAAGCGTCCATGGGCAGGCGACGGTTCGGCGACAGCCCAGGCATAGGCAGCACGAATAACTGCCAGGTTTAGCTCAATCGCCGAGAGACGACCGCGAAACTGTTGCTTGAGCGCAGCGACCAGGGCTGCATCTTCGATACCGAGCAGTGCCGCCAAAGCGCCAACGTAAGTCATATTGGCAGTGTATGCCCGGAGGCGCTGATTCACGCCGACCTGATCCAGAAGTTGCCGTACCGGAATCGCAAATGGAATGATGTCCGTCCGTGATGGCTGCCAGGGGCCATCGGCAGGGTAGAGACAAATTCCGCCGGGCGGTAACTGCGACAGATCATCGTTGGCTGTGCGCGGATTGAATGCTACCAGAATCGGTGTTTCAGCCGGTCGAGCCGTGTAGCCGGCCTGGCTAACGCGCAAGGTGTACCAGGTAGGTTCACCTTGAATGTTGGAAGGAAAGAGGTTCTTACCGGAGACGGGGATACCCATCTTGAAGATGGCCCGCATCAGCACCATGTTCGCTGTCTGGCTGCCAGAGCCGTTCACGGTGGCTGCGGTGATGGCAAACTCGTTCACAACTGGTTCGGGGGATTGCATAGCTTCCTCGCAAAACATGCTCGACACTGAGCGGTAGTTCGTATTATACGAGTGATGTGTGGTTGATGGCAAGTACGCTGCCGCGAGATCAGCGCGAAAGGGTCATCTCAACCGGGGATACTCTGTCGCCATCCTGAATCGTTTGTTCCCATCGATGAAATCAAATCTGGTAGAATGCGAAGTATAATAAGCACTACAATATGCACGCTTCCGCCACGTATACATCCAACCGTGCCACGTACGATATGTACCGTCAAGAGCGGATCATCAGTACCTACAGCCTATCCGCGTGCATCCGCCAAACCCGCGTCTATCCGTGTTCTGCAGGTAATCCCTACGGACACTCACCGATGGAGCCGATACCCGCAGATTACCCCACTGCTCAGCATGTGCTATCAGGAACGGCTCACCAGAGTGTCTACGCTCTCCGCGTGCATCCGCCAAACCCGCGTCTATCCGTGTTCTGCAAGGTAATCCCTACGGACATTCACCGATGGAGCCGATACCCACAGATTACCCCACCGCTTAGTATCACGCAAGATTTGACATGGAATAGTGTAGAGACATCAATTGCCAGAATGCGCTGGTAGGTGGCAGAGGCTATGCACAGCGTGCCGCAATGTGATGAGGAATGGCAATACCATGACGTTGCCATTCCTCATTTGCAGTTGACATAAAATGTTGAATTACTCTTCGTTAATGGCAATACCCAGAATCATCTCGCCGGGGGTCGCCAGATCGGCGGGATTGCTCGGGTCGCGCAGCGGTATCCCGTCAACAATCTCCTGACCCTGAATAACTCTGCCGAAGATCGTGTACTGCTCGTTCAGCCAGGGTGCCGGCGCCGTGGTGATGAAGAATTGCGAACCAGCACTGTCTGGATCCGACGAGCGTGCCATGGCCACAATACCGGGTTGGTCGAACAAAATCTTGTCGGTGAACTCTGCCGGGATGGTATAGCCGGGGCCACCGGTACCATCGCCGCGTGGATCGCCACCCTGAGCCATAAAATTGGGTAGTACCCGATGCCAGGTCAGTCCATTGTAGAAGTTCTGGCGGGCCAGGAAGACAAAGTTGTTCACCGTCTGTGGCGCAATATCCGGCAGTAGTTCAATCACAATCTCACCGCGTGGGGTATAGATGGTGGCGGTATACTTTTTAGCCGGATCAATACTCATTGACGGTGGACTGCTGTACTGGTAGGTGGTGGCGGTAGGCAGTATCGGCATACTGCCGGTGATCGGTGTGGGAACCGATGCAGGCTCTGCTGGTGCCGGTGGGCTGGTGGGAGCAGGTGCTGCTGTTGGTACGACTATTGGTGTTCCAGATCGGCTAATCAGGAGGCCGGCCACAAACCCTAGCACAATAAGCAAAATGGCAATAGCAACAAGACCGGCCAGCGGGTTTGATGTTGTAGATGGTCGCTCGTTACTCACAGATCACCTCGGTAGTATGATATTTTTCCGCTGGCATTATATCAAACCACGCAAGGATGTGCGTATACGCCGCTTTTCTGGTAGTTGTCTCATAAAAGCTGTGTGGTCACGGGGATGCTATATGTGATCGTCACGATTATGTCGTCTGTCAGTAATGAAGGAGATAGCTTCTTGTAGACGGTATATACGTATGTCAGGCAGTCTCGATTCAGGTAGACTTTGCCATAGCCCTGGCCGGCCAGTGTGTTCTGCATATACATCACACATTGAACATAAGACCCTTGCTGTAAGGCCGCTCCTCACGCCAGCCGTGCAGCCCATTCGGGTGCATGATGAGCCAGTTCCTGGCGGAGACGCAAAAGTGCCAGATCACCGGCTTTGGCTTCGATCATCAGATCGAACGGTGGTAAACCCCGGCTGGCTTCGAGCAATGCAATAGCATCGTGGGCAACCACAAAATCGGCGTGCTGACCGGCGCGTGGTGGTATGACCCGGGTGGTGCCGTTGCGTCCCGGAAGTAGATGGGCTTCGCTGCGTTGACTGCTCAGATGCACTTCGGGGCGGATCTGGCGGGGCCAGGTAGCCAGGCTTAGTCCTAGTGCCAGCGCCAGACTCAACCGTTCGGGATTGTGTAGGCGGTAGTGGAGATAATCGAAAACGATAGGGATACCGGTACGTGCGGCTATAGCGAGTAGTTGCCCCAGAGAGAAACCGGTACCGGTGTGCTCGATGGTTGTGCGTCGGCGAGCCTGAACGGATAACGTTGCCCAACGCTGGGTGAAGCGTTGTTGTGCAGCAGGATCGGCAGCTCCGGGATGTATCACCAGTGTGTGGTTGATGGTCTGAGGGTGATCAAGGGCTGCCAGAAGCTGACTCGCCGCCTCAATCGTGCGGATCGTCGCGTCGGCAACCTGTTCGTCGGAATGGCTGAGGCTCAGATGCGGATCAAGGTGTACGCCCAGGCGCATGTTGCGGGTACTGATGTGCTGATTGAGGAGGGCGAGTTGCGCCTGACATTCCGCCAGATCGTTGAGATTGAAGTGCCGGGGTAACGCAAAACGATAAAACCGGATGTCAGTCCGCTCAAGGTAGCGTAGGACATCACCTAAATGGGTTAATAAGATACTGAGATGAGGTGGCGAGCTGCTGATCAGGCCGGGTTGATTCACAGTGCGAACAGCAAAACCGAGCCGAATGTCAGGGTGAGTTGTGTCGTATTGCCGACCGGACGATCGGATTGCTGCGAGCTTTGATCGCCTGGATGCCCGTTGGGAGAGCGGTGCAGGGTCGTGGTTGGTTCTAGGAATTGGATAGTCTATTGTCTTCATAACGGTAGTCGCAGCATGTTGGAGAGTGATCGTTTGTTGTGCAAGGGCGTTCGCCGGTGATGTTGCAGATGGCTGCCCGTTTATTGTAGTACAAATGTTCGATTTCGTCAATAACAATGATGCCTGTTCATCTGTTTGAGTCGTCGATGCAGGTTGGTAGAACACACTGCCGACAGCATGCACGGTGGGCTGTTGCAGATGGTGAACAGGCCAAAGGACTGCGTTCTCTACTATCACCTAGATGGCATAGGACGTGGTGCAGGCAGTGAGCGAGCCGGAGTCTCGCGCTCCCAGGGGGTGCTTGTCCACAAGGCACAGCGTGAGGGTGATGGTAGATAGCGTGCCGATGCCTTACGCTAAACTTGACGTAAAACAGTTGTGTTCTACTCAGCCGGGTGATCGGGTGGCGAGGTGTGCAACAGGGCATTGATTGCCAATCGCCGATGGTGGCGTGTGTAGTATCGAATCTGGCGAGGCAGGTTGTCTTCGCCGGGTAGTGTTTGTACCATCTGTATCAGTCGTCCGGTGATGTGTTTGATACGATCGGTCTGACCGGCTGTGTCAAGGCTTTGCAATTCCGCTTCCCAGGGTACGGTGCACTGACCTTCAACGATTAGCCCAATGATTTCCGGCAACAATTTGCTTTGGCGTGTCCAGTTAACTGCCAGACAGAATCCAGGCCCGGGAACAGGTAAGCGTTCGCGGGCAATGGTGAACAGATCGGCGGAATGACCAACTGCCATCACGATTAAAATTGGCTCGGAGAGCTGCGGCAAGTGGTGCAGGCTCAACAATGGTAGATTGAGTAATTGCGCCAGGGTCAGCGCTAATGGCTTGCTCATCAGCTCTGGTGTCGTCACCCCACCGAAACGCCATTCACTGCTGCGGGCGAGGGCGATAAAACGCTGTATGGTACGGGCGACATCAAGTTCGCTGAACCGGTAATTGCTCAGTGGCCGGGTTGTAAATCCATCGTCCATTGCTGAACCCAGGCAGATAACCCCTTCTTGGATGTAGAGTTCGTCTTTGTGGCTGATGGTGGCGTGAAATTCACGTCGTCGTTCAATGCTTTGCAGACAGGAGAGTAATTCCAGTTGTGTTTCTGGAGTTGGGGCCAGGGCCAGGCTCTGTTGCCAGGCCTGACGTGCTTCGTCGAAGCGTTGCAGGTGAAAGAGACAGCGACCAAGCAGGTGAAACACTCCCCAGTCGTCGTAATAGTGTTGACGCGGGATTGTCAGCAAATTCAAGGCAGTTTCGTAGTCACCGCGAGCTGCATAGATGTAGGCCAGTTCCAGTTGTGCCGCGGCATCACCAGGGTCAAGTTCAAGGCAACGGCGAAACTCGCGTTCGGCCTCGTCGTAGCGCTCGAGTTCAATCAGGACAAAACCGAGGTTGAAGTGAGCAAAATAGTCGTCGGCCAGGCTGGCGACAGCCGCAAAGGCATCGGCAGCTTTCGCCAGCAGCCCCTGCTGTTGATAGTGAAAAGCCAGCGCATTATGGGCATCGCGCAGGCTCGGATCGGCAGCGATTGCGCGCCGAAACTGATCGACCGCTGCTTCGGGGTGTTGGGTGCGTTCAAAAGCCAAACCGTAGCGTAAATGGCGACGACCGGCAACGCGTCTGGTCTCGTCTGTCATGATAAACCTCCTCGCCCGGCATGGAGGGCGACCGTTGCGAGCCATGACGTTGCGGGTTGATCGGGCACAATCCGTGTTATGGAGATTGTGCCTGGCTCATGGCGTTGTTGGGCAAGGCAGTTGCCAGTGCAGCGGCCTGGGCGTCCAGAATCTGTTGAATGCCTCGTCCGGCCAAATCGAGCAATGCGTTGAGCTGGTCGCGAGTGACTGCTGATCGTTCGGCTGTGGCCTGGACTTCGATATACCCGCCGGCACTGTTCATCACCACGTTGCAATCGAGGTCGGCCTGACTGTCTTCTTCGTAGCAGAGATCAAGCAGTAACACGCCCTGAAGCATGCCCACGCTTACCGCAGCTACTGGTGTCAGCGTGGGTCTTGTTTCCAAAACCCCGTTGCGTACCAGGTATTCTACTGCCAGTGCCAGCGCAACGTAACCGCCACTGATAGCCGCCGTGCGGGTACCGCCATCGGCCTGCAACACATCACAATCGATGGTGATAGTGCGCTCACCAAGCGCATTAAGGTCAATCGCAGCCCGCAATGAACGTCCAATCAGCCGCTGAATTTCTTGTGTGCGGCCACTCGGCCCATTGCGTTCGCGACGGGTACGTTGGAGAGTGGCTCGTGGCAGCATGGCATACTCGGCAGTGACCCAGCCACTCTGCTGGCCGCGCATCCAG
This sequence comes from Chloroflexus sp., assembly GCF_034434295.1. Lineage (GTDB taxonomy): Bacteria > Chloroflexota > Chloroflexia > Chloroflexales > Chloroflexaceae > Chloroflexus. Next base: position 42,109 of record NZ_DAOTZQ010000032.1, on the reverse strand, counting down.
GCTGGTACTCCACCTTCCACCGTAGCGGTGCAGAGAACACGAGTCTTTCCGTAAGCGATCAGTGCCGATCCCTCTGCATACGGTGCCGCACCGATCTCGATAGAAATGGGACGTAATTGGTCTGGTAACCGTCCATCAATTCGCATCATACGAAACCGTTTCCTCTACTTCTTGTTGACCATCATACCACGTTTGTGACCACCGTACAACGTGAGATTACTTAACTGAGGATAACCCGCCGTGCCTGCCAGAGGTACCAGCAGGCAATGCTGCGGTAGGGCCGCCAGCGCTCACCAAAGGTACGCAGTTCCTGGGGTTTGGGCAGGCGTGGTTGATCGTAGATGAGACGAACAGCATCACGCAGGCCAAGATCGGCAGCCGGGAGAACATCCAGACGTTCAAGGGCAAACATCAGATAGATTTCAGCCGTCCATCGCCCAATGCCCTTTACGGTCATCAGGTGCGTGATGGCCGTCTCATCGTCGAGCGTTGGCAGCAGGTTCAGGTCGAGTTGACCACTCATCACGCGCTCGGCCAGGTCGCGCAGGTAACTGCTCTTCTGAGCCGAGAGACCGGCAGCGCGCAGTACTGCCTCATTAGCTGCAAGGATGGTCTCCGGTGCCAGGCTGCCCAATCGCTCGTTGAGACGGTCGCGAATGGTTCGGGCTGCTATCAGTGAGAGTTGCTGGCTGATGATGGCATAGGCCAGCGTGGCAAAGCCGTGCGGCTGCCGTTGCAATGTATATGGGCCAATCTGTTCGATCCAGTGCCCTAGCGTTGGATCAACGTTGCGTAGATGCTGAAGTGCGTATTCCATCGTTTCATCGTACAATGCTCTTAGCAGTATTGTAAACGATAAGCAAGAGTTTCTGGCAATGTTTGTGATTGGAACTGCCGGTCATGTCGATCACGGTAAGTCAACCCTGGTAAAGGCATTAACCGGTATCGATCCTGACCGTTTGCGCGAAGAGCAGCAACGCGAGATGACCATCGATCTGGGATTTGCCTGGTTGACCCTGCCGGGTGGTCGAGAAGTGAGTTTGATCGATGTCCCCGGACACGAGCGTTTTATCAAGAACATGCTCGCCGGTGTGGGTGGCATTGATGCGGTGCTCCTCGTCATTGCCGCCGATGAAGCAGTGATGCCGCAGACCCGTGAGCATCTGGCAATTATCGATTTGCTGGCGATCCACCATGGGATCGTAGTGCTGAGCAAAGTTGATCTGGTCGATGCTGACTGGCTGGAGCTGGTGCGTGAAGATGTGCGTGAAGTGTTGGCCGGAAGTACACTGGCATCAGCACCGATAGTGCCCGTCTCGGCTCGTACCGGTGCCGGTTTGGCCGAACTGCTGCTAACACTTGACTGTTTACTTGATACGCTGCCGGCGCGTGATCACGGGCGCGGTGTGCCGCGATTGGCAATTGATCGGAGTTTCACCATTACCGGTTTTGGTACGGTCGTGACCGGTACCTTACGCGATGGCGTCCTCTCAGTTGGTCAAGAGGTCGAACTCTTACCGCCAGGATTACGTGCGCGCATTCGAGGTCTGCAAAGCCATCAACGACCAATCGATCAGGGTAAGCCGGGAATGCGGGTGGCGGTGAACCTGGCTGGTGTCCATCATCGTGACATCAAGCGTGGTCATGTGCTAACCCTGCCGGGCGCATTGACACCGACAACTTTACTCGACGCACGAGTGCGCGTTATTAGTGATGTGGTGTCAATTGCGCATAATGCTGCGCTTGATCTGTTTATCGGGAGTAGTGAAGCGCCTTGTCGGCTAACCCTGCTGGATACCGATGAGTTGAGCTCCGGTACCGAAGGGTGGGTACAGATTCGGCTGACAGTTCCGGTCGTTGCCGCAGTTGGTGACCGGTTTATTCTGCGCACGCCTTCACCCAGTCGCACTGTTGCAGGTGGTGTGGTGATTGATCCGCATCCGCCACGCCATCGTCGCTTTCGTTCCGAGGTGATTGCGGCACTGACATTGCGTGCCCAGGGTAGTCCGGCAGAGCGGCTACGCCAAACCATGGCCGATGGCCGACCCCGGTTGCGCACAGAGAGTTTAGCTGCTGCCGGTATCGCTGATACCGAGGCCGAGGCGGTGCTGGCGACACTCGTTATGGAGGGTCATCTGGTCGTATTGGGCGACGACGCCCTGATCTCATTTGCAGGTTGGGCCAGTCTGCGTGCAACCTTACGTGATCTCCTGGCGTCGTACCACCAACGCTTTCCGCTGCGGCGTGGGATGTCGCGTGAGGAGGTACGCCAGCGACTGCAACTGACACCACGACTCTGGCAAAGTGTCTTGACAACCGCCCTGGCAGAGGGCTGGCTCAGTGCTGATGAAACGACGGTACGGTTGACCGACTTCACGCCGCAGCCGACAGTAGATCAGCAACGTGCGCTCAATCGCTATATGAGTGCGCTGGCCAACGTGCCCCCTGCTTCGCCACCCACTGAACTCGACAGTGAATTACTGGTATGGGCGTGTGACAATGGTCTGTTGGTGAAGATCGCATCTGATTTGTATCTGTTGCCAGCCACCTGCATAGCTATGACGATGTGGGTGCGAACGACGATTGAAACTCAGGGCGGGGTAACAGTAGCTGCATTTCGCGATCATTTTGGTGTCTCGCGACGGTATGCAGTTGCGTTTCTTGAATATCTCGACGAACAGCGGATAACCCGGCGAGTGGGGGATACACGTATTCTGGTGCGTTAAGGCGTTAGGTAAGGATCGCCAGATTGGACAGGAGGCGATCAATCATGATAGACTCTTAACAGACACCAAACCTACCCCGCTCGCGCTGGAAAGGAGACTGCTTTGGCCGGTAATCAGAATGATTTGCGCCGTTTTGGCACAGCTTTATTGTTGGGTGTCGCTGCCGGATTTGCAGCACGTTATTACTTTGAAACACGTGCCCGTAACAGCACTCGCCCTGCCAGCGGTCTGATCGATTGGGAGCAGGCGCGCCAGGCTGCGTTGCGACTGTCTCAATGGGAGCAGGCACCGGTGGATAATCGGGCTTTCCGGCGCGAGCAGTATGCGCGGATGGTGGTGCTCAGCGAACCTCTGATCACCGACTATCTCGGTGTACGGTTACCTGAACCGGTAAGTCGGATTTTTGTCTTTGATCGGCGGGAATGGCTGGAAGCGAATATTGTTTCATTTAGTCAGCTTTTTCGCCCGATTGAAGAGATGTACGAAAAGAATGGTGGTGGACGGGGGGCGCTCGGCGTGCTGATGAATGACGTTAGCAGCAAGCTCCTGGGCGTTCAGATTGGCGGTTTGCTCGGCTATCTGGCTCAACGGGTGCTCGGTCAGTACGATCTCAGTTTACTGTCGGCTGAGGCGACCGGCGGCTCGCTCTATTTCGTGGAACCCAATATTGCCCGCGTACAACAGCAACTGGGCTTGAGCGACGAGGATTTCCGGCTCTGGATTACGCTACACGAAATGACCCATGCCTTCGAGTTTGAAGCCTACCCATGGGTGCGCACGTACTTCCGTGAGCTACTTGAGCAAAATTTTGCCCTTGTCAGTGGCCAGATGCTCAGCAGTGGTAATAGTCTGGTCGATATGCTCATGCGCCTCTTGCAAGGTATTGGGAGTGGTCAACACTGGATCGAGACCGTGTTAACACCTGAGCAGCGAGCGGTTTTTGATCGTATTCAGGCGCTGATGTCGCTGATCGAGGGTTATGGGAATCACGTGATGAATGCGGTTGGTCGCCGGTTGTTGCCCAGCTTCAACCAGATTGAGCAGCAGATTGCTCAGCGCCAACGCCAGCGTACCATGCTTGACCAGATGGTCTTCCGTCTGACCGGTCTCGATCTGAAGCTGGCGCAATATCAGCAGGGCGAGGCGTTTGTCAATGCGGTTGTCGCAGCGCGTGGCATTCAGTTTGCCAGCCGGGTGTGGGAGCGACCGGAGAATCTACCGTCGATGGATGAAATCCGCAATCCGGGGCAATGGATCGTGAGGATGGATCGGCAGTAGGCGAGGGTGTAAGTCGTTCTACCACATCTGGAAGTAGAGACAACCATCACCCTCGCTCTGACCCTGAGCGATACACGCCGTGCACAGACGATAGTCTGTTCCTTAGGAGTGTGTCGGAGGTGCGCTCACCACCTGAGTCAATATCCGCTGGGAGCGCACGTCTTCGGCGCACTCATCACCTGAACCAGCAACCCCTGGGAGTGCGCACATCTAGTGCGCTCATCACCTGAATCAGTATCCCCTGGGAGTGCGCACATCCGGCGCACTCACCACCTGGACCAGTTCGCGACAGCGGGTGCCATTCGGTGCCGCTGGTTCCCGCCCTAGCTGGGGCGGGTGAGGGTGGGGGTGTTTACACGTCCCAGCATCACACCCCAGCCTGGCCTCGCTCCGCTGGGGTGTGGGCGTGCTCCAGATGGCTCCCGATCACCTAAATTCCGCCCCCCTCCCCACCTCCCCCCGCTGGGGGGAGGAATGGATAGGACAAAAGAACGAACCCGCCGTCTCGTGTATCAGTACGCCCCGATGCCGCTTGCCGCTCTCCCCGCTCCCGCTTACGCGGGAGCGGGGCCGGGGGTGAGGGTGTACTCCCGCCCCCTCCCCACCTCCCCGACTGTGGGGAGGAATGTACTTACCCAGGCGGCAATCTGGGCAAATTATTCTTTATCCCCTCCCAACCTCCCTCTGCTGGGGCTATGCATTACCCACAACTGGTGTCAACCACGTGTGTATCAGTGGGTATGATCGCCACAGGTGCTGTTTTGAGCGACTGGCCCGGTGGCAGCTTATTGCTCCAGCACGTGCTGGCACGGCTGGAGCGGCGCACTGCCCAGCCGTCGTGTCATTCTCCGCCAAGCGGTAAGAGTAACTGATCTCCATCGGCGTCGGTTGCTAGTGGAGATGATGGTGGCGATGGTTGTGGTTCTGCCGTTGTTCCGATCAATGCCAGCAGACCGGCTTCGTCAATGACCGGAATCCCTAACTGGAGTGCTTTAGTAAGCTTACTCCCGGCATTGGCTCCGGCCACCACATAGCTGGTCTTTTTGCTCACACTATCGGTCACCTTACCGCCATGGGCAACAATGAGTGCGCTGGCTTGCTCACGGCTCAGCGAGGGTAGCGTTCCGGTCAAGACAAATGTCTTTCCGGCGAGCGTGTCGCTCTGGCGTGTTGGACCACTCACCCCACCCATCTGCACCCCGGCTGCCCGCAGCTTCTCTATCAACGCCCGGTTTGCTGGACGTGAGAAGAAATCAACAATACTGGCCGCTACTACCGGGCCAATACCAGGGATCTGTTCCAGTTCTTCCTGACGCGCTACCATGATCGCGTCGAGTGTTCCCAGTGCCGCAACAAGGGTTTGGGCGGCGACGGTGCCGACGTAGCGGATACCCAGCCCGACCAGGAGCCGGTCGAGTGGCCGGTGACGGGCGGCATCAATGGCGGCGAGCAGGTTGGCGATCCGTTTTGGACCGAATCCCTCTAGTTCTGCCAGTTGATCGGCTTTCAGGAAGAAAATGTCTGCTACATCACGAATGAGACCGCGCTGGACGAAGAGTTCTGCCTGTCGCTCACCCATCCCAACAATGTCGAGGGCTGATCGGCTGACGAAGTGTTCGACCCGGCGTACCAGTTGGGCCGGGCAGATGCTGAAATTGTTGCAGCGCCAGGCCGCCTCACCTTCTTCGCGTTCAAGCGGTGAGCCACAGGCCGGGCAATGGGTTGGGAATTGCCAGGGCCGCTCACTGCCATCGCGGCGGGCGATTACCGGACCGACCACGTAGGGTATGACGTCACCGGCACGTTTGACGATGACATAATCACCGATCCGAATGTCGCGCTGGGCAATGTAATCGGCGTTGTGCAAACTGGCGTTTCGTACCGTCACGCCACCTATCTGCACCGGCTCCAGTTCGGCATTGGGCGTGACGACACCGGTACGACCAACATTGACTGTAATATCGAGCAAGCGGGTGATCGCTTCGCGGGCCGGGAACTTGAAGGCAATTGCCCAACGGGGATCGCGCCCGACAACACCCAGTTCGCGTTGCTGGGCGAAATCGTCGATCTTGATCACCACCCCATCGGCTTCGTAAGGTAGATCGTCACGTTTGGCCATCCAGGCTTCGCAATAGGCCAGGACTTCAGCGAAGTCGGTAAAGCGGCGAACGTCCTGATTGACCGGAAAGCCGAGTGCACGCAGATAGCGGAGTGTTTGCCATTGACTGCTAAGCGAAATGCCTTCAACAACACCAACACCGTAGGCAAAGAAGCGGAGCGGACGGGTCGCGGTAATTGAGGGGTCTTTCTGGCGCAAAGAGCCGGCAGCAGCGTTGCGAGGATTCGCGAAGATTTTCTCTCCGGCGGCGGCAAGCCGATCATTCAGGGTCTCGAAATCAGCCGTGCGCATGTAGACTTCACCCCGCACCTCTATCGTGGCCGGTAACGTCGTCGGCAAGTCACTATCTTGGGGTGTACCGGTCGCTTGAAGTGTCAGCGGGATACTGCCGATAGTGCGTAGGTTTGCCGTCACGTCTTCGCCAATCTCACCATCACCACGGGTGGCACCCTGAACCAGACGGCCATCGCGGTAGGTTAGAGCAACGGCCAGACCGTCAATCTTTGGTTCGACCACATAGGTGACCATCGCATCGGGGCCAAGGAGTCGCAGTACCCGATCACGCCAGGCCAGGAGATCAGCTTTCGTAAAGGCATTACCGAGCGATAACATCGGCTGTGGGTGTTGTACTTTGGCAAACTGAGATGCAGGAGTTCCGCTTACCCGTTGGGTTGGCGAATCAGGGGTGATTAACTCTGGGTGTGCCGCCTCCAATGTGCGCAATTCAGCCATCAGTGCATCGTATTCAGCATCGCTGACGATGGGATCGTCGAGCACGTAGTAGTGATAGTCGTAGCGGCGGATCAGGCTGCGTAGCTCGTTGATGCGATCAGCGACAGTCGTATGGCTCATTGGAAACTCCACGGTTACGGTAGAAGTTCGTCGGAGGTACTATCAAAAAATAGTCTAAAGTAGTACCGTTGGGGGGGTTGCCAAAAAGTAAAAGAACCGTTATCATACAGACACCCCCCCCACACGAGACCCGCTGGCATTTGCCAGGGGGTTTCGTGTTTCTCCAGCATGTTTTATACGAACATACGTGCATTATTGTAGCACAGGTCTTCGGGAATGATGTCGGAGTCTCGCTATGATACGCCTCTCGCGTATGGGGCGAGGCGGATACGCCGGTAGTGCAAAGGTATCTGCAATTGGAACCACTTGCTGATTAAGACGCTACAGGCTTCTCTGTGGCGTCTCAGGCACAGGTTGGGTAGCGATCTTGCGTGGCAAGCGCCTGATTAGAACCTATTTCAAAAACGTCTGTTAGAAGTTATCTCATTCCTGACCGACTCGTCGTAACGATCCAATCTAGCACCCCCGTGACCAGTGGGGTCAACTGCTTGACACACGCCGGATCGTGTGTACGGCTGCTGCGGCAGCTATGCTGCCGCACGCCAAACTTCACGACACTCACACGACGAGCAGACACGGCAACCCATCCAGCCCGTGTTGGTACAGCCAGCGCTGTGCTCTGCCAACGGGTCAGGAGCATGCCAGGCTGTCGTTGGTGGTTGGCAAGCGTTCATGCGCTTGGGCGATAGTCTGGGAGCACGACAGCACAGCTTTTATAAAATCAGTTCTACTTCGGTGCCTGTGACAGCAGCTCGTACCCATCGGTCGTGATGAGGACTAAATCCTCAGTCCGCACCCCACCCCATTCCGGCAGGTAGATGCCCGGTTCGATAGAAGTCACCATTCCGGCCTGCAACGGCGGACTGGGAGGTGCGTCAGGGGCGGTAATCCGGAGCCAGGGTGCTTCATGGATCACCAGCCCAACGCCGTGGCCGAGGCTGTGCGCGATGCCTTCAGCGTAGCCGGCCTCGCCGATTACGCGGCGAGCAATAGCATCAGCTTCAGACCACGGTAGTCCAGGGCGAAGGGCTTGCATGGCAGCCTGTTGTGCCTTGAGGGTTGCCGCATACACAGCCCGAAAAGTGTTGTCGGGTTGACCAAGCACAATCGTGCGGGTCAAATCGGCGTGGTAGCCGTCAAGACGGGCGCCCATATCGATGATGATCGGTTGGCCTTCACCCAAAACATCATCACCCGGCGTATGATGTGGGCGGGCACTATTGCGACCCGCAGCCACGATTATCTGGAAAGACGGCCCTTCGGCACCCAGGTCGTGCAGTGCTACTTCGAGTCGCCATGCCGCTTCGCGCTCGGTCATGGTGGGGGTGAGTGAAGGTAGTACCGCGGCCAGGGCAGCATCGGTGATGGCAGCAGCCCGGCGCAGCAGCGCAATTTCACTCGCATCCTTGACCATCCGTAGCTCTTCCACAATGTTTTCGGTGGGAACCAGATCGATAGCATTGCCAAGCGCGGCAGTGTACTGACGATGCTCGGCAACGGTCATGACCGCCGCTTCAAAGCCCAATCGTTTGATGCCTAGTTCGCTTGCCAGATCAGCAATCAGGGCGGTCATAGGCCTGGCGGGAGGACGTACCTCGCGCAGGGTAAAGTGCGGTGCTTCAGCCGCAGCTCGAATCAGATAGCGACCGTCGGTGAGCAAGAAGGCGGCTTCGGCACTGATAAGCAACGCACCCGCACTACCGGTGAAGCCGCTGATGTAGCGGCGACTAGTTGGCGCAGTGAGCAGCATTGCCGGTAATTCACGTGCAGCCAGCGTTGCCCGTAATTGTTGCAATCGGTTCGTCATTATCTGTCCTTTCGTCTTTCCACGTAATCATGTGACCCTGTTATCCTACACCATATATGCAGAATGTGTGACAAACCGGTCAGGCCGGCTATGAGCGGAGGGGAATGTGTCGAGGAGGGGGCTATCGGTATTGGGAGCGACCGGTGGCTGGAATAGAACTTACGTCAAAACTGACAGACGCTACGAACGTGATGATCACATACAGCATTCTCGTGACCGGTAGGTTCAGCGGCGTGCCACGCGCCGGATCATGAGCACGGCTGCTGCGACAGCGTGGCTGCCGCGCCAGCCGTACACACGACCCGGCGCGTGTCACGCCGTTGGCCCAGCCGGTCACGGGGATGGTGTGTGCTTGTCACGATCATGGAACTGGTCGGCAGTGAATTAAGATACCTTCTCGTAGATGTTTTTGAAATAGGTTCTAGAACTTATTTCATAAAAGCAGGGCTGTTGTACGCATGCACGCTTGCCAATCGCCGACGAGCATATCCTGCGCCCAGTCGCTGGTATGGCAGCGAGAAGTGTTGACGACCATCTCCATAGTCATCACGCACTGGATTGAGTGCCTTACCCGTTCATTATGCGTGATGCGCGTGTCGCGGAGTTTGGAGTGCGGCAGCCGTGCTCACGACCAGGCGCGTGGTACGTCGTTGGCCCTGCTGGTCACGGGAATACTTTGGGTGCTCATCACGTTCATAGGTCCGCCAGGAGTGAATGAGTCAGCTTCCAGGGCGATGTTTTTGAAACAGGTTCATATTGCCTGACAACTCCTTGACGCTGACTTGTAAACAGATTAGTATGGATGCTACGCTGATTGATGGTAGAGGGGGATCATCATGGAACAGGCAGTAGCGCAACGTCTCGCAACTGGTATCCCCGGCCTCGACGAAATCTGTGGTGGTGGATTGGTGCCGCGTTACGCCTACCTGGTGCGTGGCGGACCGGGAACGGGAAAAACGACGCTTGGCCTCCATTTCCTGGCTGCTGGTGCGGCAAGTGGTGAAACGACGCTATTTATCAGCCTCGAAGAGACCGAGAGTAAAATTCGCCGGAATGCTGCGCAAGTGGGTATCAATCTCAATCAGGTTCATATCCTCGACCTCAGTCCATCATCTGATTTTTTTGCCAATACCGAAATCTACGATATTTTCTCACCAGCTGAAGTTGAACGAGAACCGATTACACGCCAGATTGTCGAGACCGTACAACGGCTGCAACCCACACGGGTCTTTCTTGACCCGATTACCCAGTTTCGCTATCTCACTCCTGATATCTTTCAATTCCGCAAACAGGTTATCTCATTTCTGCGGTTTCTCGCCGAACAGCGAACGACCGTCATCTTTTCGGCTGAGAATAGTGCAGCCTTTCCTGATGATGATTTGCAGTATATTGCGGATGGTATCATTTCGCTCGAATTAACCAATACCGGTCGCTATCTGACCGTCAGCAAGATGCGTGGCTCATCGTTTGTGAGTGGTCGTCATGCAATGCGTTTGACCGCTCAAGGCTTGCAGGTATTCCCACGTATCATTCCAGCACCGCTGGTGGCTGGACACGCTTTCACATTGATCCCTTCTGGAGTGCCCGAACTCGATGAGTTGCTGAATGGTGGTGTTGAACGAGGCACGATCACGCTGGTCACCGGCCCGTCGGGGGTGGGTAAAACGACCCTTGGTTTTCAATTTATGAAGGAGGCAGCCAGTCGCGGTGAGCGTTCGATGGTCTTCTCATTTGAAGAAGAGATTGAGATTATGCAACAGCGTTGTGAGTCGGTGAATATTCCGGTTCGGGCAATGCAACAACAGCAATTGCTGCGGATTGAGAAGATCGAGCCGCTTCAGTACAACCCGGCAGAGTTTGCCCAGCATGTACGTCACTTTATCGAACAAAAGCAGATTAAAGTTGTCATGATCGATAGTGTGACCGGCTACCGCCTGTGTATGCACGGTGAAGATTTGATCAGTCAGTTGCATGCTCTGAGCAAATATTTGCAGAGTCGAGGCGTAACGGTCTTTTTAATCATGGATACAACCGACATTGTGGGTGATTTCAAAGTTACTGAGATTGGCGCCAGTTATCTGGGCGACAATATCATCTTTTTGCGCTTTTTAGAGATTGAGGGTGAGCTGCGCAAGGCCATCGGGGTTTTGAAAAAACGGTTGGGTGATTTTGAGAAGACATTGCGCGAATTTACGATTTCTCGTTATGGGATTAAAGTAGGGAAGCCGCTTACCAATTTACGCGGTATTCTGAGCGGAATGCCGACATGGATTGATAAGACGTGAGATTAGCCTGGCATTTGCCGGATGGTTTCGCCAGTCTTCGGATGGGAGTTCCGAAAGGGTAATGATCCGCTACCCGACGATACAAAAGAATGAGTACATGCTGTCATGCGGAACCCACCACAGAGGGCACGATATAGCAGGCACGAAAAGGATGCACCATGCCCGATGACACAATCTTGCTCTTACTGGCCAATGCTGCAAATCGGGAATTGCTTCGCGACTGGTTGGGGCACCATTATCATACTATTATTGCTAATAGTGAGGCTGATCTCCGTCGCTCTTTTCAGCTTTGTATCATTGATGGACCAGCGCTGGTGACTTTTGAAGCAGCAATTCAGGCTCGACGTGCTGCGGCGCATCCCATCTTTCTCCCCTTTTTGCTGGTCACGACTCGACGTGATGTTCAACATCATACGCATCATCTCTGGCGGACGGTTGATGAACTGGTGATCAGTCCGATCCAGAAGGTCGAATTGCAGGCGCGGATTGAGATTCTTTTACGTGCCCGTCGCCTGGCTCTGGAAGTGAGTCGCTTGCAGCAAGCTATGCTTTCCAGTGCCCAAACCTGGTTGCATTTGGCAGTGCAATCGGCCCAGATCGGGTTGTGGGAGTGGAATTTGCAGACCAACCGGGTCTTTTTTTCGCCGGAATGGAAGGCGCAAATTGGCTATGCCGCCGATGAACTGGTTGACTCCCTTGCCGTTTGGGAAGAACTGCTGCATCCCGATGATCGGGAACGTTGTCTGAACATGTTGTACCGTTACCTGCATCAGCCCTGGCCCGATTTTGCCCTTGAGTTTCGCCTTCGTCATAAGAATGGGAGCTACCGCTGGATTCGTTCGCAGGCAGCGCTAATTTACGATCAGCACGGTCGACCGACGCATATGCTGGGCGCTCATTTTGATTTGACTGAACGGAAGCAAATGGAAGAAGAGCAGCAACAACTTGCTGAGCAGCTCTTTCAGTCGCAGAAGTTAGAGGCAATTGGCGCACTGACCAGTGGTATTGCCCATGACCTGAATAATCTGTTGGTGCCGATCATCGGGTTCGCTGAGATGGGGATGCTTGAAGTAACACCTGATAATCCGTTGTACAACGATTTTGATCAGATTCGGGCGGCTGGGATTCGGGCTACCGCATTGACTCGGCGGATTTTAACGTTTAGCCGTCAGCAGCGAGTTGAGATGAAGCCGATACAAATTAGTCGGGTTGTGAGTGATTTTGTAGTGATTCTCCGTCGGATTATCGGGGAACGAATTGATATTCAGCTTCAGTTTGCACCAGACCTGCCACCGGTACAGGCGGATGTCAGTCAGATTGAACAGATACTGCTGAATCTGGTGATCAATGCCCGTGATGCTATTGAAGGCAATGGTACGATTGTCATCACTACCACGCTTGTGCGGCCTGAAGATGCTGACTTCCCCTGGCCTGCTGATGTGCCCCCCGGTGATTACATCGCTTTGCAGATCAGTGATACCGGTTGTGGGATTGATCCGGCGATCCGTTCACGGATATTTGAACCATTCTTTACCACAAAGCCGTCCGGTAAAGGTACCGGGCTTGGTCTGGCAACGGTGGCTGCGATTGTGAAGCAGCATCATGGCTTTATCGACGTACAGAGTTCGCCCGGTCAGGGTGCAACGTTTACCGTATACCTGCCGGCGCTGATGAACATGGCGGTGGTGAGCGAAGATGTTGCGTTCAGCAAAGAGCAACTCTTTGGTCACGAGACAGTGCTGGTGGTTGAAGACGAACCAGCAGTTTTGCGCCTGATTACCAGTGTGTTACGCTTACATGGCTATCAGGTGATAGAAGCGACAGATGCGCAGTATGGCCTGGAGTTAGCGGCTAGCTACCAGGGAACTATTGATCTCCTGATTACCGACGTGATGCTGCCGACGCTTAATGGCGATGAACTGTATCAGCAGCTTCGGGTATTGCATCCGCAGGTACGGGTGTTGTATATCTCGGCCTACGCGGACAGCGAATACATAGGTCGCGACATAACGCCAATGCTGACGAAGCCATTTACCCTGCAACGTCTCCTGCAACAGGTACGCGCTATTCTGACGGCAGCGGTCTGATGAGAAGTGGCTCCAGTCGCCCCTGTCGCCAGACACCGATCACGTCCACGTAACCGTAGCGCACGGTGCCCCTGGCCTGTAATTGGCTCAAAGCGGCCTGATCACTCTCACCATGTAAGAGTTTGACCTGGCGGGCACCTGCCGCCGGAATACCGCCAGCCCCGATGGAGTCGACCAGTAAGCTGGTACCATCAGCCAGCAACAGTGCTGCTCTCACCTGCACCAGGCGTCCTTCGTAGCGGTTGTCATTGAAGAGTTGCGCCAGTTCGACTCTATCTGGGGTGATGGATTGAAAGGATGACGTGACGAGGGTATAGGGCCATTGTCCGCCTGGCCCGTAGTTGCCAGCAGATTGCCAGTTTCCCTGCGCAATGACCAGCCCATATTGCACGCCAGCTTCATTGGTCAGCGGTATGTCAGCCGGTGGATCGAGACCACCGAGCCAGACCTGGCGCTCGGGTGGGTCGAGTGGCAGCGGCCGATCCGCACTGACACTCAGACTGCTCACCAGCCGCGCCCCCTGTTCATCATAGTAGAGAAAAGCGATCATCTCCTGCATACCAGACGGCGAGCGGGTGAGCAGGTCAGATAAGAGCGGCGGCAACGGCGTTGTTGCACAGGCGCTCAGGTAGAACAGGCTCAGGATGAATGCGAACAGACGTTTGTGTATCACGTACTCTATTGTACCATACGTCAATATACGCACGGTATAGCTCTCATGACAGCAGCCGGACAGGCGTATGATAGGTTTTGACAGTTGTTGTTAACCGTTTCGTGACTACTATCGTGGTATCGTAACAACGGAAGACAACTATTGTAGAGAAGGAGGCGTCCTCATATGGGGACTAAGAGTTCTCGCTTACAAGGGTTTTATCAACTTAATCCGTTTGAGCGACTGCAAATGGTGAAATCCTTTGATGGATTAGTCGATGAAGACTTGCGCGCCTTGCACGGCGGTCATGGTGGTGCGCTCACGATTGAGCGCGCCGATAAAATGATTGAGAATGTGATCGGTACCTATAATTTGCCACTCGGTATCGCAACCAACTTCCGCATCAATGGCCGTGATTATCTGATTCCGATGGTGGTTGAAGAACCGTCAATCGTGGCCGGGGCGAGCTACGCGGCGCGGATGGTGCGTGACGGTGGTGGTTTTGAGACGAGCAGTACCGAACCACTGATGATCGGTCAGGTACAGTTGGTCAATGTTCGCGACCCTGATCAGGCCCGACAAACGATTTTGTCGCGTAAGGAAGAGATTCTTGCGCTGGCCAATGCGCAGAGTCGTTCGCTGGTCAGTCTGGGTGGTGGAGCACGCGATGTTGAGGTGCGGTTCTTCCCCACCAGCCCGATGGGGCCGATGCTGGTTGTGCACTTGATTATCGATTGTCGCGATGCGATGGGGGCCAACGCGGTGAATACGATGGCCGAGGCGGTCGCACCGCTGCTGGCCGAGATGACCGGTGGTAAGGTCTATCTGCGCATTCTCTCGAATCTGACCGACCGTCGGCTGGCCCGTGTGCGCTGTGTGGTGCCGGCGGCATCGCTGGCCCGCGATGGTTTGAGTGGCGAAGAGGTTGTTGAAGGTATCCTGTGGGCCTATGCGTTTGCTGCGGTCGATCCCTATCGGGCTGCCACCCACAATAAGGGTATTATGAACGGCATTGATCCGGTACTGGTCGCAACTGGTAATGACTGGCGTGCGGTAGAGGCGGGTGCGCATGCCTACGCTAGTCGCAATGGTCACTACACGTCACTCTCCCATTGGGAGCGCGATGCGCAGGGGAACCTGGTTGGTATGCTCGAAATGCCACTGGCGGTAGGGATCGTGGGTGGCGCGACCAAAGTCCATCCAACAGCCCAGGCCGCGTTGAAACTGCTCGGTGTGCGTAGTGCCGCTGAACTGGCCGAGGTCTGTGTCGCTGCCGGTCTGGCGAATAATCTGGCGGCGATGCGTGCTTTGGCCTGTGAGGGTATTCAACAGGGCCATATGAGCCTGCATGCCCGCCAGATCGCGATGGCTGCCGGTGCCAGTGGTACCCTGGTTGATGAAGTTGCCCGTCGTATGGTCGCCGAGCGGAATATTAAACTGGCACGAGCCGAAGAGATCATTGCCGAACTCGAAGGACGCACGATAGGTAACCCCACGCATAATTAATGTGAGACCTCTGGCGGCCTGTAGAACAGGCCGCCTGCCAACAGCGCGACGATGCGCTTGTATTCACCGGCAGTTTAACCGGTGAAGGGACTCTCTGTTTCCCGATAACAGACGAGGATTGGTACGTATTGGTTCGTCTGCGGAAGGCGAGCCGGTCCGGGTATGCCTGACATCTGCATGGAGTAGAGTTCATGATGAAACCACAGCATCCTATTGGTATTGTCGGCTACGGTGCCTATATCCCGCGGTACCGGATTGCTGCACGCGAGATCGCCCGGGTCTGGACTGATGGGCAGAGTGGAACGCCAATTGAGGCGAAGAGTGTTCCGGGTCCCGACGAAGACACGATTACGATGGCTATCGAAGCAGCGCGTAATGCCCTGGCCCGGGCTGCCATCCCGGCTACGGCGTTGGGCGCAGTCTGGATCGGTAGTGAGAGCCATCCGTACAGCGTGAAACCTTCGGGAACAGTGGTTGCCGATGCGCTGGGGGCCGGCCCCTGGGTGAGTGCCGCTGACTGGGAGTTTGCCTGCAAAGCCGGTTCTGAAGCGTTGACCGCAGCGATGGCGCTGGTTGGTAGTGGTATGCAACGCTATGCGCTGGCCGTCGGCGCCGATACAGCGCAGGGCCGTCCCGGTGATGCGCTGGAATACACTGCTTCCGCCGGTGCCGCAGCGCTGATCGTTGGTCCGGCCAGCGAGGCGCTGGCAACCATTGATGCCACGTTGTCGTATGTGACCGATACGCCCGATTTTTACCGTCGCGCCGACCGGCCCTACCCGGTGCACGGTAATCGCTTCACCGGCGAACCGGCTTACTTCCATCAGATTCAATCGGCGGCTACTGAATTGCTCCGCCAGCTCAACCGCACCGCAGCCGATTTCACCTATGCCGTCTTTCATCAACCCAACGCCAAGTTTCCGCAAGCGGTTGCCAAACGCCTGGGCTTCACCGATAAACAAATTGCCCCCGGCTTGCTCAGCCCTCAGATCGGTAACACCTATTCCGGGGCAGCGCTGCTTGGTCTCTGCGCTATCCTCGATGTGGCACAACCGGGTGAGACGATTTTTATAACGACCTACGGCAGTGGGGCCGGTTCCGATGCCTATGCACTCACTGTTACCGAAGCCGTTTTGGAACGTCGTGAGCGGGCACCGCTTGTCGCGGCCTATCTGCAACGGGCGGTGATGATTGATTACGCCATCTATGCGAAGTGGCGCGGTAAGCTGGTGATGGGATAGTCTATCAGGAGTGCAACAATGACCAATGTCTATATTGCAGGGATGGGAGCAACTGCCGTTGGTGAACATTATCGCCGTGGCCTGGCTGATCTGGTGAGCGAGGCAGTGCGGGCGGCACTGGCGAGTGCGCCAGAGATTGCTCCGCATCAGATCGGAGCGCTCTATGTTGGCAGTGCGTTCAGTGAGGAACTCTACGGTCAAAGCCAGGCTGGTGCGTATCTGACTGGCATCCTGGGGCTTTCACCGTCGATTCCGGCATATCGAGTTGAGGCGGCTGGTGCCAGCGGGGCGCTGGCGTTGTACCAGGCGGTGCAGGCCGTGCAAAACGGCGTGGCGGTGGCACTCGTGATCGGGGTTGATAAGGTTACCGATCATCTCGAAGATGAAATTGAGGCTGCACAGGCAATGGCTGCCGACAGCACTGAAGAGGCGCTGCATGGGGTGACCCTGACTGCTCAATGGGCCATGCTGATGCGCCGATATATGCACGAGTATGGCTATACCGCCGATGCTTTTGCGCCGTTTCCGATCAATGCTCACGCCAACGGTGTGCACAACCCGCTGGCGCTGTACCGCTTTGCGATTGATGCGAATAAGTATCGAAAAGCTGCCCAGATCGCTTCACCGTTGAACATGCTCGATTGCAGTACGCTGGCCGATGGTGCTGCTGCACTGCTGGTTGTAGGTGAGCAGATTGCCCGTGAACTCGACCGCCCACGGATTCGCATCGCCGGTTCGGCTGTTGCTACCGATCACCCGGCACTCCACCGGCGGCGAAATCCGCTCGACTTGAGTGCAGCACGGGCGAGTGTCCAGATGGCACTTGGCCGGGCGAATCTGGATGTGGGTGATGTGCAGGTGTGGGAATTGACCGATCCGCATGGGATTGCCGCCACCCTCGCTTTAGAGGCAATTGGCTGCTACGAACCGGGAACAGCGCCGCGCTATGCAGCCGAGGGTGCAATTACCCCAACCGGCAAGACGCCGATTGCTACCTTCGGCGGTTACAAAGCACGCGGTGACGTGGGTGGCGCCAGTGGGGTCTATCAGGTGATCGAACTGACCCGTCAGCTTAGTGGGCAGGCCGGCCCGACCCAGGTGAGCAATGCCCGAATTGGTCTGAGCCAGTCACTTGGCGGGATCGGGGCAACTGCTGTCAGCCATGTTCTGATCCGCGAATCGTAAGTTTACCTCTTCACAGAAATGGTTGCGTCAGGTACAATAAGGCTGTCTTCCGCCTGTTGTAACCAAGGAGCGCTCCCGTGATTCAGGAAATGGTCAATGGCAGCATCGCTGTACTCACCCGTCCGTCGGTTCAGTCGTTCGAGCAACATGAGCGTGACAATCTGGTCTGGGCGTTGATCTATGCGGCAATTGCGAGTGTGATCAATGGTATCCTTGCAGCAATTACAGCACCTTTACGAGTTGGGGAGTTGCGTGCGCAACTTGAGGCGCAAGGTGTGCCACCTGATGCCATTGAAGCGGCCATTGCTCAGCAGGGTAATCTGATCATTGCTATCTTTGCAGGGATTTTCGGCACGATTATCGGTTCACTTATCATTTGGGGTTTCATCTATCTGTTGGGTCGGGCTTTCGGCGGTACCGGCAGCTTTGGTGAACTGGCCTGGGGCATCTCGCTCTTCTCGTCACCACTGGCAGTAGCCCAGGGTATAGCAAATGCTATTCCTTTCATTGGTGGCTTTATATTGTTTATCTTGCTCGTGTATGGAGTGTATCTCAACTATCTGGCAATCCAGGCCGGCATGAACCTGCCATCGCAAAAGGCTCTTTATATCTCCATCATTCTGTTTGTTATTGGTCTGCTGTTCTTGTGCGTTACGGTTGGGTTTGCTTTTCTGGCTATTCTGGCAGGAGGTTTTGCACCATGAAGATAGCCCGTCACTGGCGGGATCGGGTTCCGCGATACCGTCTCGAAGGACAACGTCATCGCTATACCGGCGAGATTCGTTTTCCGCCGCAGCCACCCGCGCTCGACGAAGATGCGAACGATTGGGAGCCTTATCAGTTGAGCGGGCGGGGTGAAATCTATAGCTTCAGTGTCCTGCGACAGGCTCCCGAAGGATTTGCCAGTTTTGGGGTCTACCCGGTTGCGCTGGTGCGCCTGGAAGAAGGCCCGCTGGTAACGGCTCAGTTGACCGACTGTGATGAGTCCGATCTGACAATCGGTATGCCGGTCGAGATGGTTACGCGCCGCTTGATGGATTCTGGTGAAGATGGGGTGTTGGTGTACGGGTATAAGTTTCGCCCTCGCCTCGTATAACCACGATGCCACATGTGTGTTCCTGACAGGGTGTCTACATACAGACACCCTGTTTTACTTTCTGCTATCGTGGTAGAGGGGATGGGATGCAGAGTACGGTAGCGCTAGCGGGAGAGCATTCTGCCGGATGTTACACAAACAAGGAGCACGGTCATCAGCCTGTGCTCCTGTTGGTGAGCGTGTGCTTTCAGGCTCATGCTACTGCCCGAACACCGTCGGATAGCCGGCGGCCTTCCATTCATTCATGCCACCGGTCACGTTGATCGCCTGATAGCCGTGCGCTTTGAGAAGATCACACGCTACTGAGCTGCGATTCCCCGAACGACAGATACAGACGATGGGTTTGTCGGTTGGCAGTTCACTCAGCCGTTGCTCAAGCTCCTGAAGTGGGATGAGCGTGGCCTGGGCGATCCGGCCATCCTGGACAAATTCGGTTGGTGTGCGGACATCGAGCAGAAAGAAGGTTTCGTTCTGGTCGATCATACTCTTCAGCCGGGCAACGGTAATGTTCGCCGGTGTGCTGGTGGTCGAGGTTGATGCAGTGGTGGTACCACATGCAGTTAATAATGCCAGGCCGATCATCAGCAGAAGCAGAAAACGGTATTTCATGGTCAAAAACCTTTCGGTATAGCGCTACTCAGTGAGTGAGCGAAGGTGTTGTCTTCACCCACTCACGTCACGGGTTGGTGTTTCTGATACGCTCCTAATCCTGGCAACCCAATGCCAGCATAGCGGTATGGGTTGTCAGATGAATATGGTTGTGACCGATTTTATCAATCAATGCCGATTGTTTGAGCCGATCCATCACCGGCCCTTTAATGTCGGCCAGATGGAATTCAACGCCGGCATCGCGCAGTTCGTCAATGAGATGTTCGAGCGTATGGAGTGCACTGGAGTCGATAAAGTTAATCGCTGAGCCGATCAACACAAGGTGTTTTACCGATGGCCGTTCCGCAACAATCTGCAACAGGGCACTTTCGAGATAGCGGGTATTGGCAAAGTAGAGGCTCTCATCAACGCGCACCGCCACTACGTGTGGCCACGTTTTGACCTGATACCGTTCAACGTTGCGATACACTTCACTGTCACCCAACCGACCCACAATGGCGATATGAGGGCGGCTCGTGCGCCAGAGGTAGAGGATGAGCGCTGAGGCAACCCCGGCGAAGATACCGGTCTCGATCCCCAGCGTGAGGACCGCCAGGAATGTGATCAACCAGGTGAAGGCATCGCCACGGTTGGTGCGCCAGATGCGGCGGGGTTCACGCAGATCGACCAATCCGATGACGGCGACGATCACGGTGGCGGCCAGGACTGCCTGCGGCAGGTAGTAGAAGACTGGGGTGAAGAAGAGCAGAATCACTGCGATTCCGAAGGCAGTGATGAGTGACGCCAGACCGGTGATGGCGCCGGCCTGTGCATTCACCACCGAGCGGGCAAAGCCACCGGTAACCGGATAGCCGCTGAAGAAGCTGGCAGTGATGTTGGCTGCTCCCAGTGCCACCAGTTCCTGATCGGGATCGATAGCCTGCCGGCGTTTACTGGCCAGGGCCTTCGCTACCGCAATAGACTCGACGACACTGACCAGCACGATGGTCAGGGCGGTTGGCAGGAGCGCCTGCGCATCGGCCATGGAAAATGCCGGTACACTGATTGGCGAAAGACCCGCCGGAATTGCTCCTACCACAGCAATGCCGGCTGTTTGATCCAGGAGGAAGGTTTGGGCGACCAGGATGCCCAGAATGACGGTGAGCAGCGGTGCGCCACTTACTATCAGCGTGATCGCCAATGGCGGAAGACCTATCCGGCGTAGCAAGGGCCGTAAACCCTGACGGAAAAAGACGAGGAGGCCAATGCTGACCAGGCCGATGGTCAGTGTAACCAGATTCGTCTGGCTTAGGCCGGCAATTGCCTGGCCGATGGTCTCGTGGATGTGTTCGCCGCCGATGAGGTAGCCAAGAATGTATTTGAGCTGACCAACAGCAATAATCAGTGCCGAAGCACTGGTAAACGCGGTCAATACCGGATGCGAAATAAAGTTCAGAATCGCTCCCAGGCGTAAAACGCCGAGTGTCAGCTTGATCGCACCAACCATGAATGCCAGTAACAGCACTAACTGGAGATAACGTGCGCTGCCTGGCTCGGCCAGACTGCTGACACCGCTGAACACGAGGAGCGAGGTGATGGCAACAGGGCCGACCGAGAGCTGGCCGGAGGTGCCGAGAAGCGCGTAGACGATGAGTGGTGCTACAGAGGCATAGAGGCCGATCTGTGGGGGAAGACCGGCCAGTTGAGCGTAGGCCATGCTTTGGGGAATGAGCATGATCGCCGTTACAATGCCCGCAACCACGTCGCTCGGCAGGTGTTCACGATGATAATGGCGCAGCCAGTTGAGGAATGGGAGATAGCGATAGATCATCGCCAGCAACGCTGCCTGCACATCGGGCCGGTGAGCTGAAACGGGCGTCATAATTCTCCTCCCTATGCCTGTGATCCGACCCGTTCAAAGAAATCACTGGCGCAGAAATCGAAGGTCTCGATGGCATCATCGTCGTAACCGGCTGCCCGCAGCTCGGCTTCAGCCTGCTCGCGGCTCCAGCCCTGATGCACCATCCGGTAGAGCATCCAGATCAGGCCGACGCGCGTGGCACTGCGGCAGTGGAAGACCAGTTTGCCGGTGGCCGGGTCTTCTACGATGCGAGCAAATTCGGCAAGATGTTCTGGCTCCAGTTCATAGGCTGGCCACGGGGCGTGAATGTAGCGCAACCCGGCAGCGCGGGCATTGGTAGCCTGTTGCGCCGCCCGTTCGGGATCGCTGCGAATGTTGAGCACGGTTTGATAGCCAGCCTCAACAAACCGTTGCCAGTCTTCTGGCTGCGGTTGGGCAGCCAGTAACACGTTCTCGGTAACCGCGTAGCTGCGCAACGGCGCAACTTCGGTTTGGTGCTGGAGTGTATTGCATGTAGCCTGATGTTGCATAGTGGTGTCCATATCTTGTAAAACGAAAGCGATTCAACCTTAATGCTGACGACTCACCGGGTAACCGGCTCGCTGCCAGGCAACCATACCACCAACGATGTTGGTGACGTTGGTGAAGCCATGGCGCTGAAGCATTTCACAGGCTACCTGGCTACGGTTACCTGAACGACAGATGCAGACAATCGGCTGATCTTTTGGTAGTTCGTTCAGGCGCGAGGCCAGTACCGGCAGTGGGAGCAGACGGGCACCGGATACGTGGCCGTCGTAGGCGAATTCTTCAGGCTGGCGTACATCAATCAATACCATCGGAGCACGGGCATCCAATTGTGTTTTCAGCTCCTGAACCGTCATAGTGGCAATGTGATTCTGGGCTACATCACGGCGAAAGAGTTGTCGAAACATGGTCTCAATATCCTTTCACAAGAAACGACGGCACGCTCCGCTTGCGAAGTGATCGCGCCGTCGCCGATCAATGATCTTGCTGATGTTACCTGCTCTTTTAAATGAACAACGTTACTTTGGCACGGGCCGCGTCGCCGAGGAAGGTTGCTACGCCACCGGTTTCCAATCCATCAACCAGCTCTTCATCTTTAATACCGAGCAGCTCACGCGACATATCACACACGACCATCCGTACACCCAGTTCGCGGGCCATGGCGAAGAGTTCTTCTGGCGATGCGACATCGTGCTGTTTCATCAGGTTGCGAATGATCTGGGCACCGGCGCCGAAGAAGTTCATCTGCGACAGGCCGAGTTCACCCAGTTTGCCGGGGAGCATAGCGGTGAAGCCCTGTTCGAGCAGGTTCTTACCGCTGAAGACCTTCTGCTTCTTGACGGCACTAATGCCCCAGAAGGTGAAGAACATGCTCACTTCCAGACCCATCGAGGCAGCGCCGGTAGCGATAATGAATGCAGCAATTGCTTTGTCGAGATCGCCAGAGAAGACGACCATCGCCAGCCGATCTTCGATGCTCTGGGCCGGTGATTGTTCGAGCGTGGCTACTCGCTGCTCCAGTTCGGCAATCCTGCTCAGCAGCGCCTGCGTGTCAACTGTTTCTGTCATTGGTGTTGTCATTGTTTTCCATCCTCTGCCTGTGCTGATCTACCAGCGCAACCGAATCTAAGGTCAGGCGGTGCGGCGCAGGTAGTGGACGTACAGCTCCTGACCATTCTCCTGAACCGTCTCCTGGACGATAAGCTCGACGTTCTTCGCCGTCTTGGCCCAGCCCTGAAAGTCGGCTACCGAGCCGCGATCGGTTGAGATGACTTGCAGGACCTGCCCTACCGGCAGTTCGGTAATTGCTTTGCGGCTCTTCACCAGTGGCATCGGGCATTTTGCCCCTTTGACATCAAGCGTTTGATCGAAGTGTGGCATATGATTCTCCTTCCTTGTATTGTACTGTATATTCGGCGACAGTAGCGTTCTCTGCCGCCAATGCTCATATGTAAATCGTTACCCGGCCAATGCACAGATATTCTTGCCTAGCTCAAGCTCGCTGGCTTTGCCATCGCAGGCTTCGACCAGGCCAATGTTGACGCGCTTGATTTCCACGTATTCCGGTGGGAAGACCGGCAGGTGGCTCAGGACGTAGCTGGTAAACTCTGCGAGCGACCGCGGTTGCAGGCTGTCATTTTGCGCACGAACCTGAGCAAACGGTGCGGCGAAGATACCATTACCGGCGTCCTCATCAAGGGTGCTGAAGTGAGCTGGCAGGATCATGGTGTCGTCGGTGAGATACCGTGGCAGCCACTCGAACATACTGCGGTAGAGAATGGGCGTCCAGGCTTCACCCTTACCACCGAGGTCGGGGCGCCCAAACGAGCGCAGGAAGATACCGTCGCCGGTGAAGAGGTAGCGTCCGCCATCCGGCGTCTCGGCGAGGAAGTTCACCTGACCGAGGGTGTGGCCGGGATACCAGATGGTGGTGATACGTACCTGACCGATCTGGAAGATTTGCCCGTCGCGGAGTGGCTCGTAGGCGATCACAGCCGGCAGCATGTCGATGGGGTGAATGGCGTCGTAGGGGTGGATATAGTAAGGAGCACTGGTCTCTTTGCTGAGCGCAGGGCCACCGCTGATGTGATCGGCGTGGACGTGGGTGTCGAGAATAGCAGTTAAACGGGCGCCCGCGTTCTCGATCAGTTCACGGTAGACCTGGATGTGGCGCAGTGGATCGACCAGTGCCGCCTGACCATCGCTGATCACGGCAAAGCTGAGATCGCCACGGGCAGGTCGGGCAATCTGAACGATGCGTCCCCAATCGGCCTTCACCACGTCGCGGACATCGTAGTAGTTGCCCCAACCGATCATGCCTTCGCTGAGCGATACGGCACGATACCCATGATTGTTCAGCACCTCGGCAACGTACTGGGAAGCGCCGCCCTTGGCACAAATGACAATGAACTCTTCAACATCTTTTGGCAGGCGCTCCAGCGCAGCCTCTTCATCCTCGATGAAATCAAAATATGGCAAATTGAGTGTGCGCAGCGTTGCGTGACCCTCAACCGGCATTCGCTTAAACTCCTCTTCGTTGCGCACATCGAGGATAAAGAGTGGTTGCGCACTCAGCAAGCGGGCATACAGATCGCGGGGAGAAATTTCAGTAACCGTCGATTGTTCTGGTGTGAATGTCATTGCTTACTTACCCTTTCGTCAATTTCGTGAACCGACATACTTTTTTGTTCAGTTGTAGCATACCGCGCCAGCGTTAGAGTCTTACGAGGGTTTTGTTAGGGTTTGGTAAGGATTGGGGGTAGATGTTGGGGTGGTTGATACGATGATGGTCGGGTACTGGCAGATGATGGTATTGATACATCAGCAACAAAGCATGTCAGGGAGCGCCACTTTGTATAGATGACCTCACAGGGTTTTGCCCTGATTGCTACGCAATCAACACGATCCGTCGGGTGGACGATCCGTGATCGGTACGACAGCGCTACGATAGAAGCTGTCATAATTGAATGATCAGCGGTGAGATAAGGTAAGGAACGCTACTATGACCTCGTCGTCAGAGGCGGTATTAGCCCGCTATGCCCGGCGCAACTTTTGGTTAAATGTTCTCGATGGGAGTGCCTTTACGTTTGGGATTAGCCTGGTCTCGCGTTTTACGGTATTGCCGTTAATTGTCGAGCGCCTGACCGATGCCCGTTGGGTGCAGGGACTGATTCCGGCCATCTTTTTTGCCGGCTGGTTGCTACCGGGATTATTTACCGCACCGCTCGTTGCCGCACAGCCACGCCGCAAACCGTGGGTGTTGATGGCGACCATTGGTGAACGGCTACCGTTTCTGGCGTTGGGCATTATTCTGCTGACAATGCCCGATCTACCGGCAAGTGTCTTGTTGGTGATTGTGCTGAGTTTATACGCGATCTTCGCAACGAGTGCTGGTCTAACCTCAATCGCGTGGCAAGATTTGATTGCCCGTATCATTCCGGCGCAGCGCTGGGGAGTCTTCTTTGGGTTGCAGGCCGGTCTGGGTGGTCTGTTCGGGATTGGTGGTGGTGCATTAGCCGCAGCAATTCTGGCGCAACAGCCTTTTCCCCAGAGTGCAGGAATACTGGCCCTGATCTGCTTTGCTGCGATGGTGGTTTCATACATCTTCCTGGCGCTAACGGTAGAGCCGGCCCAGGCGCCGATACCGGCCCGTCCCTTTCACGTCTTTTTGCGTGGCCTGGGGCCATTACTGCGCCGCGATGTTGCCTTTCGCCGCTACCTCGTTTGTCGGGCTGCGATTGCCTTCGGCTTGACCGGCCATAGCTTTCTCACGGCGGCTGCGTTAGAGCGGTTTCACGTGCCGGCGGCTGATATTGGTTTGTTCACCGGCGTGATGCTGGCCGCTCAGGCTGTCGGCAATATCGGGCTGGGAGCGCTGGCAGATCGCTGGGGGCACAAACAGGTGCTGGTGCTGTCAGCCGGCATGGGTATGGCTGCATTAGTGCTGGCATTGCTGGCCCCTGTCAGTACGTGGTTCTTTATCATCTTTGCGCTGGTCGGTGCAGCTCAGGCCGGTTATCAACTCTCCGGCTTCACACTGGTTTTTGCATTCAGCCCACCTGCGGAACGCACGACCTACATTGGGGTGGCGAATCTGGCATTAGCGCCGGTAGCGGCGGCAGGGCCGGTTCTGGTCGGGGTGCTGGCAACCTTTACCGGCTACGGGATGATCTTTGTCTTACTGGCAATCGTCGGCTTGATCGGCATGGCAATGTTGCACTGGCAGGTGGCGGCGCCGGTGCGGGCCGAGCAGGTGGCGTGATTAGTTCAGATACGTGCCTGAGAACACGCGTCTCCGGATCACACCGGTGCATCTCTTCTGATACGGTCTGGTGAGTAGTTACTGTCGCGCCCAATGTACGGTTCGCTCGTCGCTCGGCCCGGAGCATCAGCCCACCAGGTTGTGCCAGAGTGATCTGGGCATGGCGATCCATCTCTTCGACGTTGCCAGGTGGCGTGACAGAACATCTGGTGTGCTGGCGTTTATGGCCCGTGATCCGACGATCATCCTGCCACCATCCCTGAGCACAGAAGGCCGAATCAGCTTTACCGCTTCGCACGCAGGGAGATCAGTTTCGGCGACGATACAGTCGCCCGCCAGAAGTATCCGTGTCGTGTGGTATAGAGTGCGGCAGCCATGCTGCCGCATTCGGCCTTGCTCACGATCAGGTGCGGGTTGCAGCGGTTTCTCTGCGGATCACAGGACGATATGCACGCAGAGCATGTCCGTCTTGTTTGACTATCCGTGATACCACATCTTGACCACTACGGTGTATCATCGCCGAGGCGTTCAATCGTTGGCGGTCAGCCCAATCCCTGTACGACGGGGTGTGCAGCGTTGTCGGCGTTGTACCAGCAATCTCCCGTGGGGTGGGCTTCCCGCCCGTGCTTATGCATCCCCTGTGCCATGATCTCGTACCAGCACGGGTACGCGCTGCGCCCAGTGCCTGCCGGTGCGGAAGCATAGCTTTCGCATGCCAAACGATGCAGCATGGGCAGCCCTGGGTTGAACGGGTGTCCCATCCGATACGTGAGGGCTGTATGGATGAACAGCAGCACTGTAGAACCTATTTCAAAAAATACAGAAGTTATGCAGTTGCGATTTAAGTAGAGCGTGGTTGGATCGGGTAGGTCCGTAGGACAATGGCGGCGTTGGCCTCAAACCACGACGTGTCTTTCCGCAACCGGTGATATTCCAGACGGAGGAAGTCACGGAGTGCCAGACCAATAGGATTCCGCTGGACGCATGCGGCGCGGTGCCGGGTGTGCTCGATGCCGCAGAACTGCGTACTACCGCGATGGTATGCTTCGTTGCGCCACCGGTATCGGGCGGCTTCTACCCACTGGGATGCACGAACGCGTCCGCAGCCGGAAACGATACGTCTCTGATCGGCTGATTGCCCGACCCATCGGTATCCCCAAAGCGAGTGGCTTTCAGGCGGGTCAGCCACTGCCAGTGCAGTGCGCGTGCCAGCGTCAGGTGCTCCAGGCTGCATACCAGCCGTCGACGCCCAGCGGCACGAGGATCTCAGCCCCGTGCCGCTGCCGCCTCTACCATCGCCCGGACGTGGTCATTGGTGGTCACCCCGTTGTGTGCTTTGTCGTCGATACGGACGTCGCAGGGCAGGTGAGGATTCCCATCGGCCTACCGCAGGCTGATCAGATTGATGCCCACGACGACCCGCTGATAGTTCCCCGACTACTGGTGCGTGACCAGCTCGCTGGCCCGGCGATACGGCGTGTCCAGCGTCGTGTCGCCGATAATCAGGACGCACGTGGTCAACGAAACACAAGGTTGCACTGCTTCCTCCACGGCGTTGCCATCCGCACGACACCTGTGCCGCAGCCTCGTGGAGGCATCGTGCGCCGAACCATTCGTGGTGGCACCCGGATGGCAGCGTACTGCTGCGGTAGTGCTGACCACATGCTGCGCTGTGACGAGAACGTAGCTGTAATCCAGTTCGTCTCACGTTGGTGTGTTCATCGGTTCATGTCTCCATCATCAGTCAGGAATACAGCAGATGTATCTCCGAGCACGACAACCAAGGATATGGTTCATTGGCTCACGTATACATCATCAGTCAAGAACTGCGTAACTCCTGAAATATTTACGAGAAGCTAGCTCATTCACTCCTGACAGTCTCTATGAACGTGATTGCACATCCAGCACCCCTGTAAGCAGAGTCAATGGCGTGCCATGCCCCGGATCGGGAGCACGGCTGCTGCGGCAGCATGGCTGCCACACTCCATACCGCGCAATACGCGCATGACGAGCGGGCAAGGCACCCCATCCAGGGCGTGATGGCACCGGAGATGGGCGTTAGCCCGCCTCCTGCATACCGGCTGTGGGAGCAGGCTATGCTGCATTGGCGATTGGCAATCGTTCATGCGCCTGAGCAACAGACTGGGATCACGATAGTACAGTTTGTATGAAATAAGTTCTACATTAGCTTGAGAGACGTACCTTCCCCCGCAGTGATACCACGCAGGTGCACGAGCACTGATTCTCGCATCTGTACCGCGACGGCCCCTGTTGCTCAAGCCCCGTAGTGATACCACGCAGGCACCAGAGCGCTAATACCCCTTATTTCATGCTCAGTCATACCGCCAGGGTGCAATGTTGGGATCGTACTCTGCTTCCTGTGCTAGCAGATGAGGTATTGTCCGTCTTCCATGCCGGTTCATCCCACACCCGGCGCAAATGATGCTGAATTGTGTGGGGTTGCCGGTAAGGGTAATGGTAACGATGGCCCACAGTAGTACAGCCGGTCATCACGCCAATCGGCAAGCCCGATCTCGGTAAGCCATGCGGTGACGGTGGAAGCGCGTCGTTGGGCAGTTGACTCGGCCAGGGGAGCCAGTTGTTGCAGGATACGGGCAACATCGTTGCGGCTCAGACCTTCGGGGGCGTTACGGAGGGCGGCAATGACGGAACGGGTTGGCTCGTAGCGCAGGAGCTGGCGACGTAGTGCGGAGCGCTGATCGGCACGGTTATAACGGGTGAAAGCAAGTCCGAACTTGGTGAGTTGGGCTGTTTCGGTTTGCTCGCTGATTTCAATCAACCCGATGATGCGAGCGGCTTGCATGTAGTAAAGACCTTGACGCTGACCTTTTGCGCCGAGATAGGCTCCAATCTCCTCAGCCGTCATCCGCCCGCGAGCGATTGCTTCGGCGACACGCGCTACATCCCAAAGTACATCGGCCTGTGGAATATCTGCTGTGGTCAGCATCGAGGTCCCTCCTCTTCCTTGCACGTACTAACTCGTACTACGCTTCTACCATATCACACTCGAACGTTTGTGTCAATAGGGATTTTTAACACATGTTCGTATGAGCTGGAATCCTGGCAGCCTGTGCGGATTGTCATGGCGGGGTAAGTGGCTCCGTTCAGTAGTGGTAGCGAAGGAGGGGTATTCGTTACGGCGAACATCCTGGTCATTGCCTGTCGGTCAATCATCCAGGATGTTCTACCGTCCGTCCTGTACGCTCATTGAAGTTGAGATGGTTGTACCTGTTTCCGGGTATGATACACATGGAACAATTCAGATCGTCAACGGAGGAAAGAGTTCATGCGATACGAAGAATTACCGCTTACGGCTGAGCACGACGTGGCAATCATTGGTGCCGGCCCGATTGGTCTCGAAGTAGCGGTCTGTCTCAAACAGGCTGGGGTTGATTATATTCAGTTCGATGCGCATCAGATTGGTTATACGATGACGTGGTGGCCGCGCAATACCAGTTTCTTCAGTACGACCGAACGACTGGCAATTGCCGGGGTACCGATTCCGAACAATCATCAACAACGGATTACCGGCGAAGAGTACCTCGCGTATTTGCGGTCGGTCGTCGAGCTGTTCGATCTGCATATCCAGAGTTACGAACCGGTAAGCGATCTGATCCCCGACCACGCGGGTTTTACGCTGATTACCCGACCGCACAGCGGTGAGCGTCGTTACCGTGCCCGGCGTGTGGTACTGGCTATCGGGGATATGCATTACCCACACCGGCTCAATATTCCCGGTGAGGATTTACCGCACGTCAGTCACTATTTTCGCGATCCACACGACTACTTTCGGCGTCGGTTGCTGATCGTTGGAGGCAAGAATTCGGCGGTCGAGGCGGCACTGCGTTGCTGGCGTGCCGGTGTTCAGGTGACGTTGGCGTATCGCCGATCACAGCTTGATGCGCAGCGCGTGAAGCACTGGTTATTGCCCGATTTTCTGGCGCAGGTTGAGGCAGGGACAATACGGTTTTTCGCACGCACAACACCTGTTGCTATCGATAACGGCGGTGTGCTGCTGGCACATACTGACGAAGAGGGTCAACCAACAACCGATCATTTTTACCACCTGACCGATTTTGTGTTGCTGGCAACCGGCTTTCGTGGTGATCAGCGTTTGCTCGAACAGGCTGGCGTGGTCTTGCAAGGGCCGAATCGAGTTCCGCTCTACAATCCGTCAACGATGGAGACGAACGTGCCGGGTTTGTATCTGGCCGGTACCGTTGCCGCCGGGATTCAGCAGCGCTACACGCTATTCATTGAGAACTCCCACGAGCACGCCGGCAAGATCACTCAGGCCCTAACCGGGCGCTGGCCGTCACGGTTAGGTGATGTGGCAACCCGAAATTATCAATTGAGTTTTGAGCAGATTGCGGCGAACTAAGCATTCTACTGCCGGATCGATCTTGCCAGAATTGCCCGGTTTGCAGTATAGTATGGGCATACGGGGCTGTAGCTCAATGGATAGAGCACCGACCTTCTAAGTCGATGGTTGCGCGTTCGAGTCGCGCCAGCCCCGCCATACTGTTATCGCTCACGTGCCTCTCGCTGAACTATCTCCGCCAACAATTGCTCAATCCGGGCAAGACGCTCGTTAATCATTGCTATATCGGCCTGACTGCGATCAACCTTATCTTCTTCAACAAAGAAGGCCGCTACGTTAGCTGTTAGTAGCCCGAAGAGTGCAATCCCCGCGATCATCAGAAATGTGGCAATTCCCCGTCCCAATGCGGTCACCGGATAGGTATCCCCATAGCCGACTGTTGTGATGGTGGCCAGTGCCCACCAGATGGCATCGGCGAACGATGTGATCGGGCCATTGGAACCTCGCTCGGCGATGAACATCAGAGTCGCGGTAAACAACACCATAACCAGGCTACTTACCCCGATGAATGCTGGCATCTTGCGCCGCAGAGCACGCTGCGATTGTTTCCAGAGACGAGCGAGCACGATGGGTAGCCACAGCAGACGCAGGGGGCGAAGAAACGGTAAGGAGATGATGATGACTTCAAACCAATGTGAACGTAGATAGTGCAGACGATCAGGTGCCAGATAGAGTTTTGTCACCAGTTCAGCCAGGAATATTCCCCATATCAGCCAGAGCAGCCCATCAAGAACCAGGGTAATCGTTGCTTCAAATGCGTTGCTCTCAATCAGGAGGAAGATGATCAGGAAGCCGAATGACAGCAAGAGCATCGGCAGTTCGCTGATCTGCTCGAATCGATGCAAGAGGTTGGCACGTTGTTCCGATGACATTGTCACCTCCTTGGTAATAATGATAATGATAATGATAATGATGGAGACACTGTAACGATAAACAACTTTTGGCTTTCAGGCAAGGATGTAGTCTGCTCATTTCCAGGCGCTCGTTTGTCCGCCGATGCCCGGTTTTGAAACGAGTTCTCCTGTCTGGATGAACAACGTGCAGATGGCTTTGTCATGCTGTCTCTTGCATCGAACGCCGTAGAGGATATTTGAAATAGTTGTGATCTGAAGGTGTGTTTCCCGTGCTGATATGTTGCTGCGGGCACCATCGGCCATACTACAGATACGGTTTGTCGTTGGGAGAGTATAATACCTGCGAACCGCTATCGTATCGAAGGGACAATGACTATGCAGACAGTGAAAGAACGTAGTGCAATCCCCGATCAGTACAAGTGGGATCCGTACAGCATTTTTCCGTCACAGGCGGCGTGGGAAGCGGCCATCGCCGAGACCGATGCCATGATCGCCAGTGCTGCTCAGTTTCGCGGTCGCCTTCAGGAAGGGCCGCAGGTGATTGGTGAGTTCCTGGCGCTGAGTGAGGACATCCTGCGTAATGTTGGTCAGATTACGGTATTCGCTACCATGTTCTATACCGTTGACACCAACGACCGTGAAGCGAGTGCGATGCGTGATCGGGCAATTGGTTTGCAGGCACGTGCCAGTGCAGCACTGGCTTTTGGTGAACCGGAGTTACTGGCCATCGGCGGTGATCAATTGCTGGCGTGGGCCGAGCGTGATGAGCATCTGACCACCTACTACCACTATTTCGAGCGTCTGATTGCGCGGGCAGCGCACATTCGTTCAGCCGAGGTTGAAGAGTTGCTGGGACAGGTGCGTGATCCCTTCGCTGCCGCCAGTGCCGTACACGGCGTATTAGCCAATGCCGAGTTGCGTTTTCCACCGGCATACGATAGCAATGGGGAAGCCCACGAAATCACTCAGGGCACGATCAACGCATTGATTACGCATCCAGATCGTACACTCCGCAAGAATGCCTGGGAGGGCTATGCTGATGCCCACATTGCGGTTGAAAATACGATGGCGCAGTGTCTGGCTGCCGGGGTGAAGCAGAATGTCTTCATCGCCCGCGCTCGTCGTTACACTTCAGCCCTGGAAGCTGCTTTGAAACCGAATTTTATTCCACTCGAAGTCTTCCATAACCTGATCGCGACCTTCGAGCGCCATCTGCCGATCTGGCACCGCTACTGGCGAGTCCGACGGGCAGCGCTGGGGGTTGATGAGTTGCACGTCTACGATACCAAAGCTCCCCTGGCAACACCGCTGGTTGTGCCCTACGAGCAGGCCGTCGATTGGATCTGCGAGGGTATGGCACCACTGGGGCAGGAATACGTCCAGATTATGCGGCGTGGTCTGCGTGAACAGCGTTGGGTCGATGTCTACCCAAATCGTGGCAAGCGGGCCGGCGCCTTCTCGACGGGTGCGCCCGGCACTCACCCGTTTATCATGATGTCGTACAACGATGACATCTTTGGTCTCAGTACCCTGGCCCACGAATTAGGCCATTCGATGCATTCGTACTATACCCGACGTACCCAGCCCGTGATCTACACAAATTATGGCCTCTTTCTGGCTGAAGTTGCTTCAAACTTCAATCAGGCACTGGTGCGTGATTATCTCTTCAAGACTTTAACTGACCGTAATGCGCAAATTGCCATTATCGAAGAGGCCATGTCCAATTTTCATCGCTACTTCTTCATCATGCCAACGCTGGCACGCTTCGAGCTGGCAATCCATCAGCGTGCCGAACGTGGTCAACCCTTGACAGCTACCATCTTTAACGACCTGATGGCCGATCTCTTTGCCGAGGGCTATGGTACCGGGGTAGTCGTTGACCGGGCGCGGGTTGGGAATACCTGGGCCCAATTCTCAACCCATTTGTACGCGAATTTCTACGTTTACCAGTATGCAACCGGCATCGCCGGTGCTCACGCACTGGCTGAGCCGATTATTGCTGGCGAGGCTGGAGCTGCCGAGCGTTACATCAACGAGTTTTTGAAAGCCGGTGGCTCGCGCTTCCCGCTCGATATTTTACGGCGGGCTGGTGTTGATCTGGCTTCCCCCGAACCGGTTGAACGCACCTTTGCCGTAATGGCTTCGTATGTTGATCGGTTAGAGCAACTGGTGGCGAGTGCTGACTAAACTGACACGTGAAGAGGTAGCCAACCCGCAGAGGCGAAGCATGGCTTTGTCTCTGCGGTAGATGGTGACTTCTATCCGATGCTCGTCAGCACGCTTGTAATGGGAGGGGTTGAAAGAGGTTCTGCATGCATTGGTTGGCCGGAACGTCTGTGCGACTCGCTCTTGTGATCTGCCTGTCAGGTATCTTCTGGTTTACTGCCAAACCAGTCTTCACCCAACCGCCGTATCGTGTTCATCTGCCATTAGTGGTACGTCCGGCCCAAAATCCACTACTGAGCGGTGAAGCTACCTTCTATCTCGAAGCCGACGGTAGTGGCAGTTGTCTCTTTGACCCCATTCCTGGCGATCAGATGGTTGCTGCGATCAGCTATCTCAATTACGGAAATGCCGATTATTGCGGTGCGTATGTTGAGGTCTTCGGGCCGCAAGGCAGTGTCGTGGTACGGATTGTTGATATGTGCCCGGACAATCCCGGTTGTGGGCAAAACCATCTCGATCTCAGCCCCGAAGCCTTTGATCGCATTGCCCCACGCGCCTGGGGGAGAGTTCCGATTACCTGGCGAGTGATCAGCCCGCCACTTAGCGGGCCGGTGCAATTTCAGCTTAAGGATGGCAGTAATCCGTGGTGGCTGGCATTTCAGGTTCGTCATCATCGTAATCCGATTGCCCGCATGGAATATCGTACACCCCAGGGGCAATGGGTACAATTGAACCGAACTACATACAACTATTTCATCAGGCAGTGTCAGTGTGCAAATGGTGAACTCGGCCCCTTTACCCTGCGTATAACTGACATCTACGGTAACGTACTGGTCGAGACGGTACAGTTTACGACGCTATCAAACAGCAGTAATTCGCCAGGTGAACTGGTAAGCGGGACGGGTCAGTTTCCCTACGGGCCGTAGGTTACTGACTAAGCTTGAGCATCCATCTTAATGCTGACAGATGGAGACACAATATGCCGTATGGGAATGCAGATAAGAACAACACCTTTACCTGATTGGTAAAAGGTGTTGTTCTATTTTCATCATTTGTCGGATGTGAATAGTGTCACGGTCCAACGTGTATCTGGGCAAAGCTCTGGTCAAACCGGAATGTACCTGGCCCTGCATTCCCATTCAGGCAGAGGGGCGGGGGACGCATGAACCGCCCCTGTCAGGCTTTCAGACAAACTCAAACCGTTCTAGCTCGCTACGCCGGAATGAAGCATATACAGACAGATCACGAATGGTACGCTGAATCATATCACGCTCGATAGGATCATTGTAACTACGGACAAGACGCCGAATCGCTTCATGCCATTCCGGCGGCGGTGTGTAGCGATACACGGGTGGACCACCTGTGACCTGTGCTACTGAGAGGAATCCGGCAGCGGTCAGGTCTTCAAGAGCCTGCTCTACGCTCCAAATATCACGGAAGAGCCGCTCGGCAATTGCGGCTGCGGTCAATTCACAGCGTGGATGCTCGTGGAACATCAGGAGCATGTGCAACTTGGCTGGTGTGTCGAGCACCTGTTCGAGCAAGCGTTGGACGAGTGGGTCGATCATAGTGCTGCTCCCTCCTTTGTGATCGACAATGATCACGTACTACACTACCTGACGAACGACTCCTGCGTCGTGGGAGGAGCATGAAACGGGGCAAAAATGAAAAATGTTTCAGGTATCACGGAAATTATACATCATCGTTTAGTAAAATGCCATACCTTTGCCGACTTTTTTTCATAACTTTGGTGAGCAAATTACAACAGATTTTGTTGTGTATGCAACTGTTCAGAAGCGGGTATAATGTGGGTTGACAAAGTGCTATCGCCAGGAGGTTACAGATGGCAACAATTCCGGTTGCAGTGCTTGGTGCCACCGGTGCAGTGGGCCAGCGCTTTATTCAATTACTCGAAGGACATCCATTGTTTCAGGTTGTTGCATTGACCGGTAGCGAGCGCAGTGCAGGGAAGAAATATCACGAAGTGTGCCGATGGGTCCTCGACACCCCCATGCCTCCAGCCGTCGCCAATCTCACCGTGCTCGATGCCGATGCCGATCTACCGGCTCAGCTCGTCTTTTCTGCGCTCCCCAGCACAGTCGCCGGCCCGATTGAACAGCGTCTGGCAGCAGCCGGGCATATTGTCTGCTCCAATGCTTCGAATCATCGCATGGAGCCTGATGTACCTCTGATTATTCCTGAAGTGAATCCCGATCATCTGGCCCTGATCCCGGTCCAGCGCCGGCGCCGTGGCTGGTCAGGGGCGATTGTAACCAATCCTAACTGTACGTCCACGCCGGCAACGATGGTCTTACGCCCACTGCTTGATACATTTGGAGTGCGGCGGATGCTGTTGGTAAGTATGCAGGCTCTCTCTGGTGCGGGCTATCCGGGTGTGCCCAGCTACGATGTGGTTGACAATGTCATCCCCTATATCGGTGGGGAAGAGCCAAAACTGGAAATTGAACCTCAAAAGATGCTCGGTCGGTTAGAGGGGGAGACAGTTGTGCCGGCTGGGTTCACGACCTCAGCCCATTGCAATCGGGTACCGGTGTTAGAGGGACATCTGGTCTGTCTCTCGATTGAGCTGGAGCGCAAAGCTGATCCGGCAGAGATTGCGACGGTGCTGAGTAATTTCCGTGGTCTACCCCAGGAATTGCGTCTGCCCACCGCACCAGAGCAACCGATTATTGTGCGTCACGAGCCAGATCGTCCCCAGCCACGTCGTGATCGCGATGCCGGACGTGGTATGGCAACGGTTGTGGGTCGCATCCGTCCATGCTCATTGTTTGATATCAAGCTGATTGCACTGAGTCACAATACAATTCGTGGCGCTGCCGGTGCCTCCATTCTCAATGCCGAGTTGATGCACGCACAGGGGTGGCTGGCATGAGTGCCTGGGCAACGATTGCTGATCTGACCGATGATCGCGTCATTTATCGCGATTTACAACCTTGCGATGCCAGCTTACCTGGTTTGCCAGCACTGCGCACGATCCTCGGCTTACCGGCCAGTGCAACGCCGCGGAAGCGTGATACGGCGTATGCACGGGTCATTCTGGCCCTGGCACGTGCTGCCCAGGCGTTGCGGAATGGGCCGCCGCTTACCCACGTTGTCGTGATCGGGGATACCGAGAATGATCGACTTTTGACTCTACACCTCCAGGCGCTTGCTGAGGTTGATGTGTATGGCTTCATTGGTGTTGATCGCCCGGTGGCTCCGGCAACGCTCGATTGGGAGGGCGTGGTGGCAACGGCGACCCGTTGGGCGCTTGTGCATGAGTGGGCAGCTACGTTGACGTCTCGTGGCGTGTCGTGGGCGCAGACAGCGGTGTTAATCGATATTGATAAGACCTTACTGGGGCCGCGCGGACGTTCTGACGGGGCGATTGATGATGCGCGAGCTGAAGCGGCCCTGATCGTAGCAACGGATCTGTTAGGGGATCGGTTTGATCGCACGATATTTCGTCAATACTACATCACTTTGTGTCGCCGCGATTGGCACGCGATCACGCTTGACAATCAAGATTACACTGTGGCGATGGCCCTCTTCGCAACAGTTGATGTGTTCGATCTACCAGCAATTGAAGTGCAATTAGCGGCCGGTCTGTCACCAACGCTGCTCGAATTGCTGATCGCAGCCCAGCAGGTGCCTGTTGAGTTGCAGGCATTACGCCAGCAATTGATCGAGCAGATTGGTGCCGGTAATCCTACACCGTTTACCCAGTTTCGACGGGCTGAACTGGTCTCGACCGCGGCGCGTATGGCAGATGGACGGTTGACGTTGAGTAATGAGCTGTTTACGCTGGGACGACGGCTACAGGCGCAGGGTACTCTCTTGATGGCCGCTTCGGATAAACCGGCTGAGTCTGCGTTACCCTCTCCTGAACAACAGGCAGCCGGACTGCTGCCACTCCATCGGACACCTGCTCTGCTGGATTAAGATGCTACGGGGCAACCTCCAGGGTTGCCCCAATGAGAGCTGTTGAGCCTTGTGCAGGGTTGCAGATAGTCGGTGACTGAGACTAACCGTTAATGATCCGTTCTCGCATTTGTTGATTGGCCGGCAGAAGTTGCTTAATATTTTCGATCAGTTCGTCGATAAAGAAGGGCTTGGTCATATAGCTATCAATAGCTGCTTCTTTCACCGCCTGGCGAACTTCTGCTGAATCGTAGGCGGTAACCATGAGAGTTGCCGGATAATAGCCCCGTTCACGCAACGTCTTGACCAATCGCACACCATTCATACCCCGCAGATTGTAATCGCTGATTAGCAAGTCGAATGGCTGCGCTTCCCAGCGTTCGAGCGCTTCTTCTGCACTGAGAACCGACTCAAACTCGTAGGGCGTATTAATGCTGCGCATTGCCAGTTCAATAATCCGCCCGATATTATTATCATCCTCAACGAGGAGAATCCGCACCGGATGACCATTTGTGTTAACCATGAGACACCCCCTGACCCCTACCCTGCGCCGTTGCAAAGGTTGTCAGTTGAGTTGAGAGGTGGCGCCGGTGACAATAGTACTTTTCTCCTAAATTCAGTTTAGCACAAATGGTACCCAAACACAATAACAGTTTTGTCAAGAAATAGCTGTTCAGGATGAGGAATGAAGCAGAAAATTCACAAGTAGAACTTATTTCACAAAAGTTATGTTATCGTGCTACCAGATTGTCGTCCAATCACTATAGACTGTTTATCCTGCTCCTGGCCTGTTGGCAGAAAGCAGCTCCAGTCGTGCCATCACGCGCTGGATGGGTTGCCTTGCCCGCTCGTCATGCGCGTGTCGCAGCGTTTGGAGTACGGCAGCCACGCTGCCGCCGCAGCCGTGCTCATGATCCGGTGCGTGGCACGCCGTTGACCCTACTGGTTACGGGGAGGCTGGATGTACTCGTTACGTTCATAGAGCTGGTCAGGAGTGAATGTGCTAACTTCTACCAGATGTTTTTTGAAATAGGTTCTGGTTTGTGGGTTTGTCGAACGTATCTCGTAAACCTGTGTCATGGTAATACTTCGTTGTGTCATATAAATGTGTACCACTCGTAGCGCAAACGTCCAGCCTGTCCATCAGCTTCCTTTCGCTCTCATCCCGTGACGGTGGTACAGGTGATGGACGAGTGTGGGCTGGAAGTTAATCCATCGAAAAGAGGCAACCGTCATCATTGGACTGATGAACAGCGATTATCAGTAGTATCAATGAGGGTTTGATATTACGTAGTATGTGCAGCAGGTGAGGGGTCATGCGTTAGTGTGCTTGGGGCTACGCGTTGTACCGGGTATCTGCCCGTCAATTACGCGGAAAAGGTATTAAGCAAATTCTCATTTTCAATAGCCTGCTAACGTTAGCGCTGTGATCCAGCGATATGACCGCGACTCTACCAATCTCATGCTCTGGTCTACTGATTAGTCGCTGTCTTCACCGTCAGATTTCAATATAACGCCATGGCTTTGACAGGCCATGAAAGCGAATCTATAATCAACTATAGGGGCTACCGAATGGTATGACCCATTTGTCAGGGATATACTACTTTATGTTTTCCGATCAATCTATACTACAGAATTTGCGTCGTGCTGTTGTCACGCTCTTGGTTGTCTACCTCTTCATTTATCCTTTCGCAATCGTGTTGGTGGCGCTTGATAAGGTGCCGGTGTGGGGCACGTGGATGGGAGGAGCGCTGCTTATCTTGCAAGGCACGCTCATGGGGTTTTGGTTGACGGTTCGTTATCGGTGGTGGGGGGCAATTGCTGCCGCTCTGATTCTGTTCGTGTCCTGGGCGGTTGAGCATGTGGGGGCAACCACAGGTTTTCCTTTCGGTAGCTATTCGTATACCGATGTACTGCAACCACAAATTTTTGGCGTTGTGCCGCTGGCAATCCCGTTTGCCTGGCTCTTGATCGTGGTTGCAGCAGTGGGTGTCGCCGAGCGCATCGGCCATCGCGATGGTAAGCCGGTCAATGATCATCAGCTTCATCCGACTCGCGTGCTGACAGCGGCATCATTTGCGTTGTTACTTGACGTAACTATTGAGCCGTTTGCCGTTTATATCAACCGTTACTGGGTCTGGTCAAGCGCAGAGGGTGGATTCTACTACGGCATTCCGGCTTCCAACTTTATCGCGTGGTGGGTGACGAGTCTGATCCTGTCGTGGGTGTTGCTCCATCAGCGCCGATCAGCCGCTCGTCGTGGCCATACACCACAGCCGTTTATGATCTGGCTACCACCGATACTCTACCTGACTAATCTGACGATGTTTGTCGTAGTCAATCTTGCCCGTGGTCAGGTCTTGCCCGCTCTGATTGGTGGTTTGATCATGATCGTGCTCGCAGGCGATTGGCTGCTGCCGCGGCTGGCCCGTCGTCTCCGCCGCGTCGCCGAAACCAACCCCTGACTGCGTCCCATGTACGGTCAATGCCCCAGCGTCCACTGAGCAGCGGCTGAAAGCGACCGAGCCGCTGCTCGATCACATCAGTACGTAATCGGTCAACCGCATCCGTCAGGCGCATTGCCACATCATGCCGGATTGCTTCAATATCATCGCGACTGGCTGGTGGATGGGCAGGGCCAATCTGGACGAAAGCGTGTGGCCATTGCTGACCCAGAAATTCGTAGCGTAGGGCAATCGGGCAGAGGGTTACATCGCCGACCAGAGCGGCAATGCGGGCAATACCGGGATAAACGGTAAGTGGCCGATAGTCGTTTGCCTGAATCCGACCCTGCGGAAAGATATAGAGTGCCCGGTCACGTCGTTCGCGCAACAGATTCGCCGCGTAGCGCTGTGCTCGTTGCGCATCATCCGGATCTCGTCGTTCAATAGAAAATGCACCGCACCAGGTGAAGAAGCGGTAAGCACGTAGTTGTCGCTCTTCCATCATGACATAACTGTCAAACGCACGGTGCATGATGGCGCGATGGAGCAACATCATCATGTACCCATCCCACCAGGCCGAATGGTTGAGGTAGAAGATGTACGGGCCGTGACGTGGATCGGGTCGCGGGCCGTATTGGGCAAACCAGACGTGATCGAAGCTCCGTTTGAGCGCCGGGCGTGCGAGCAGGTAGTAGATAGCCTCATCGGCGATCCAGATTTTGTTTGCCGGAATGCGCGGGGTTACCATAGCCTGCATATGCTTTTTCAGTGTGGTAGTGCGCGAGGGGCGAGAACGGCGCGAGCAGTGGTGTAAGCCGCCTGTATATCGGCCAGGGGTAGTTCATCGTCAATGTTGGCAGCGCAGGTGCTGGCTATCCGCAAGCCACACGTGGCTGCCGCAGCTTGCAATGCAGGTAACACAGCAGCCGCATACGGGCCGACGGCGATCAGCGCGGCAAAGCGACCACCAACCTCGGCAGCATAAGCTGCACGCAAGAGGTTGTTGAGGCGGTCTGGGAGTTGTGGTGTGGTAGCCGGAGTTACGATCACGATCAACTCGGCGTCACGCATGTCGGTGATTATCTCTGCAATAAGCTGATCAGGGTGATCTGATGGGATTGTCCCTAGAAACGCAGCTCGTTTGACTGGCGGTAGTGCGGCCAGCAAACTGTTCAACATTGCCGGCGCCGGATCATCCTCTTCGGCGCTACCACAAATCCCCAGTGTAAACAGATACCCGTCATGCATATCACTACCTGTCTGTTCTCTACGATTTTCTACTATTCCATGGTATCACAGGTATCACAACTGGCAGGTTTTCAAGTCTCACAGATCAGGGTCATGTAATTGCTCTGGGAGTGCGGATCACAGGATCGCGCTAGTAAGAAGTGGCTATTAAGCAGGTAGCTTGCAGGTGACAAATGTGTGCCCAAGTACGGGTTATGGTTTTATTGTAACCCAAGTTGCTACCTTCATCACCACAGAGGCACAGAGGACATAGAGGATGGGCATAATCTGAGTTGCTATCTCAGGGCACGAAGTAGCGCAGCTATGTGAACGGGTTGCTACCCACATGGTTCATACGGTTACGCTTCGCGGTGTTGTGCGCAGCCTCGTGCTGTTTATCATTGCAGCCAGTCTCACGTGGCCTGCCCACAGGGTAGGTGGCAACCTGGGTTATTGTAACGAATACCCTGCTGCGCAATGGCCTGACCCCTCGCCTCTCCGGCAAGACTGGAGAAGGGAGGGGTCAGGGAGCAATGATGCAACAGTCCTACCGCATAATCACCGGCACGTAGATACGAATTTCGGGCTGGTAGGTCACCTCATTGTCAGTACTGGTACTGGCTGTATTCCCGTTTCCATCCAGGTCTTGCACGGCATTTGCGGGGATACTGGCGATGACCGTACCATTGCCGGTCATCCCACTTACCACCACCTCAAAGGTGGTACCGTTGTTTGGCGCAATCTCAGTGATAGTGACGGTTAGTGTGCCGGGTACACTACCACTGAGCGTAATATCGCTGGTGGTGAAGGTGGTTTGGTTGATCGGTTTACTGAAGATCACGATGAAGCGGATTGGGCTGCCGATGGCCGGATCGGTTTGCGCAGGAGCCTGGTTAATGGTAACGGTCAGAAGGTTACGATCCACCGTATAGCTCTCGCCGCCGGTGAACGGCAGCCCGCCGACGGCATTACCGGCCAGGTCGGTGATGGTCGCAGCGGCTGGAATGTCCAGGCGCAGAGAACCAT
>NZ_DAOTZQ010000031.1:0-39675 GCF_034434295.1 Chloroflexus sp. | reverse complement strand
TGGCTCGCACCTCCAGGTATGTACTGCTAACCGACATGAGGGGGTTCTTCAAGGGAGGACAATCTGAATAACCCATACGGAGACTGCTTGCAAAGGTTTGCAAATAGGCAGTGAAACAGCTCTCCACCCACTCCCCACTCCCCACTCCCCACATCACTATCCTTACCCGGCATCCTGCTTGACGCAGCGCAACTCACGGCGTATACTGTCAGATAACGGCGATGACGGGGACGAGTAGCTATCGCCAGCTCTTCAGCGAGCCTGGGACGGTGTGAGCCAGGTAGAAGCGGCGATAGTGAACATCACCCCTGAGCTGGCAGGTGAACCGCGTGATGGTTTCGTCCGCGCAGTAACCGCGCCCGGAACGCCCACCGTTAGCGGGGCAGAGCGTTGATCGACGCTCGCAAAGTGCGGTGCTTCGTGGCAAGTGCCACAGCATCGAATTGGGGTGGTACCGCGGGGTTAATCTGCCTCGTCCCCTGTTGGGGACGAGGCTTTTGGTTTGGTTCGGATGGAGGTTTCATGTTCAGACCAGTTGATACTAACGTGAAGTTTCCCCAGCTCGAAGAAGAGGTAATTGCCTGGTGGGAAGCGAACAACATTGTCGCTAAATCGCTGGCAGCCGGCGACAAGCCGTTTGTCTTTTACGAGGGACCACCAACCTCGAACGGTCGCCCCGGCCTGCATCACACCATCTCTCGCAGTTTCAAAGATGTGATCCTGCGCTACCGCGCTATGCAGGGTTATCGGATCATCGGTCGGCGCGAAGGCTGGGATACGCACGGTCTACCGGTTGAGATCGAGATTGAGAAGAAGCTCGGCTTCAGCGGCAAACCGGATATCGAGCGCTTTGGGATTGCCGAATTTAACCGTCTCTGCCGCGAAAGCGTCTGGGAGTATATTCAGGAGTGGAAGGCGTTTACCAAGCGCATCGCCTTCTGGCTCAGCGAAGATGCCTACATCACTTACGAAAACGATTATATCGAGTCGACGTGGTGGATCTTCCGGCAACTATGGGATCGCGGGCTGCTCTTCCGCGATTACAAAGTGACGATGCACTGCCCGCGCTGTGGTACGAGCCTGAGCGACCACGAAGTGAGCCTCGGTGCCCGCGATGATATTGATGATCCGAGTGTGTACATCAAGTTCCGGGTAAACGGGTTCACCACACCGCCACCTGCCGTTGATGGTACTCTCGCAGGAGCTTTTCTGGTAGCCTGGACGACTACGCCCTGGACATTGCCGGCTAATGTCGCCCTGGCCGTGAAGCATGATGCAGAATACGTCGAAGTCGAACACAACGGCGAGCGGCTGGTGATGGCTGCCGCTCTGGTCGGCAATGTCTTGCCGGCTGAGAGCTTTACGGTGTTACGCCACTTCCGCGGCAATGATCTGGTTGGTCTGCGCTACGAGCCACTCTTCCGGGGTGTGCCGGGTGCCGGTGACACCGTCGATTGGGACACTGCTTATCGGGTAATCGCCGACGAGATTGTCAGTCTCGATGATGGTACCGGTATTGTGCACATCGCGCCGGCCTACGGTGACCTTGAGGTTGGACGCAAACACGGTCTACCCACCCTCTTCTCGGTTGGGTTGGACGGGCGCGTGCTGCCTGAATTCACCGAACTCGGCTTTGCCGGTAAGTTTTTCAAAGAGGCCGATCCCGATATTACGCGGAATCTGAAACAACGGGGTTTACTCCTGCGCAGTGGCC
Source organism: Chloroflexus sp. (assembly GCF_034434295.1). GTDB lineage: Bacteria > Chloroflexota > Chloroflexia > Chloroflexales > Chloroflexaceae > Chloroflexus. Next base: position 37,961 of record NZ_DAOTZQ010000031.1, on the reverse strand, counting down.
GGGTCCGTCACTACTACCCCTTCTGCTGGCGCTGTAGTACACCGCTGCTCTACTACGCCAAGCGCTCGTGGTACATTCGCACAACCGCGTTCAAGGCCGATCTGGTTGCCAATAACCAGCAGATTCACTGGGTTCCAGAGCATATTCGCGATGGCCGCTTCGGTAACTGGCTTGAGAATAACATCGACTGGGCAATCAGTCGTGAGCGCTACTGGGGAACGCCAATCCCGATCTGGACCAACGCCGATGGCTCGCACATGGTCTGTATCGGTTCACTGGCCGAACTGGAAGAGAAGGTCGGGCGTTCACTGCGCGATGTTGATCTCCACCGTCCTTACATCGATGAGGTGGTGTGGGAAGACCCCGAACACGGCCTGATGCGGCGTATTCCCGACGTTGCCGACTGCTGGTTTGACAGTGGCTCGATGCCGGTTGCGCAGTGGCACTATCCATTTGAGAATCGCGACATCTTCGAGATGGCCCACCCCGCCGATTACATCTGCGAGGCGGTTGATCAGACTCGGGGCTGGTTCTATACCCTGCACGCGATCAGCACGCTGCTCTTCGACCGGCCGGCGTTCAAGAATGTGATCTGTCTCGGTCATATTCTCGACGAGAACGGTCTTAAGATGAGCAAGAGCAAGGGCAACGTGATCGAGCCGGAAGAGGTGATCAATGCCTACGGTGTTGATGCGTTGCGCTGGTACCTGTTCACCGCTGCACCTCCCGGTAATGCCCGCCGCTTCAGTATGGCCCTGGTCAGTGAGAGTATGCGGAAATTCCTGCTGACCCTCTGGAATACGTATGCCTTCTTCGTGACCTACGCCAATCTCGATCAGTGGCAGCCGGGCAGCAATCGTACTGCCGAACTGCAACCGATTGATCGCTGGGCGCTGGCGGCACTCAATCAGCTCGTCCAGCAAGTCACCGTGTGCTTCGAGGAGTACGATGTCTATACGGCGGCCAATGCCATCGAACATTTCGTCGATGAGCTGTCGAATTGGTATGTGCGCCGTAATCGTCGTCGCTTCTGGAAGAGTGAAGCTGATGCTGACAAAGAAGCTGCATACCAGACACTCTACACCTGTCTGGTGACGGTGGCGAAGCTGGCGGCACCGTTTATTCCGTTCGTCAGTGAAGAGATCTATCGTAATCTGGTCGCCGAGCGTGATCCGTCCGCCGCCGAGAGTGTGCATCTTGCTCAATGGCCACGTGTCGATCAGTCACTACTCGATGCGCAACTGGTCAGCGATACCGAAGCACTGCTCACCGCCGTTTCGCTGGGGCGGGCAGCGCGAAAGCAGGCCAACCTGAAAGTTCGCCAGCCGCTGAGTGAAATCTGGCTGCGGGCCAGCACGCCAGCAGTCCTCAACGGTGTACGGCGCTTTGAGAGTGAGTTGCGTGATGAACTCAACGTGAAGGCAGTACGCTACCTTGACGCCAGCAGTGCCGTGGTGGAATATCGGTTAAAGCCAAATCTGCGCCTGGTCGGCAAGAAGTTTGGTAAGCTGGTACCAACCCTCACCGCTGCCCTGCGCGACCTGAACGGTGAAGCGGCGCGGACTGTGGCCCAGGCGGTAGAAGCCGGCCAGCCTGTCCACCTGACAGTTGATGGTCAGACGGTGGAACTGTTGGCAGAGGAAATCCTGGTTGAGAGTAGTGCACCGGCAGGGTACGTCGTTGCCGAGGCCGATGGGATGCTGGTTGCATTGAATACCACCGTGACCGAAGAGCTGCGGCTCGAAGGCGCAGCACGCGATCTGGTACGTTACGTGCAGGATGCGCGTAAGAGTGCAGGGCTGGCGATCAGTGACCGCATCCATCTCTTCCTCCACACTGCCAACCAGAGTGAGTTGCTTGCCAGTACGCTGGCCCAGTACGATCAATACCTCAAGACCGAGACACTGGCCCTGGAACTCACTGTTGGCACACCGCCGACCAATGCCTACACCGAAACCCACGAATTCGGTGATGGTGAGCTGACAGTCGGCGTGGTGAAAGCGGGGTAGCGCCAATTTAAACCTCTGTGCTCTCGGCGTGTCTCTGTGGTTGAATGGCACCACAGAGGCACAGAGGTCACAGAGGGGGAGCGGAAGATATCTAACAAAACATCTCTGTGCTTTCCGTGTCTCTGTGGTTATATCACACCACAGAGGCACAGAGGTCACAGAGGGGAAGATAGAGAAATGGAGCTGAATAGTTTAACCGAACAAATTATTGGAGCAGCTATTGAGGTTCATAAAGAGCTAGGGCCAGGTCTTCTTGAGTCTGCTTACGAAATGTGTCTGTGTAGAGAGCTGGATTTGCGAGGCATTCCCTTTGAACGTCAAAAAATGCTTTTTGTCGAATATAAAGGCATACAACTTGATTGCAGTTATCGACTTGATTTGCTTGTGGCACAACGTATTGTTGTAGAGATCAAGTCTGTCGAAGCAATACAACCTATTCACGAAGCACAACTATCAACGTACTTGAAATTAGGCGGATGGCGACTCGGCCTCCTCATCAACTTTAATGTTCCTGTGCTCAAAAATGGTATTCGCCGACGAATCATCTAAAAGTACCTCTATGTTCTCCGTGTCTCTGTGGTTATATTACACCACAGAGACACAGAGGTCACAGAGGGGGAGCGGAAGATATCTAACAAAACATCTCTGTGCTCTCCGTGTCTCAGTGGTTATATCACACCACAGAGGCACAGAGGTCACAGAGGGAGGAGGAGAGTGAAGGACACCCAACAAAAGACCTCTGTGTTCTCCGTGTCTCTGTGGTGCATTCAAAAGCGGAGTTAAGCGACGATGATGGTATCGCGATGGCACTTACGACCACGCTGTAGCGGTGGCGCAGGCGTTATTCAGACGGAGACGGGCTTGCGTCTGATTCGACCAGCCGGTCCTGCCAACCGCTATCGGAATGCGCAGCTCGATGATTTCCGGCAGTGGCCTGGATCTGCCCGTGCATTGCAGCCACCGTTTACCCTTCGCCTTCGTGCACGCACATCACATCCGGCAGACCGGCTGGTTGGCACTGCCGGATTTGGCTTGTGGAGTTACCCGTGGGCCAGACCGCTTCGTATGCCACAGGCAGTCTGGTTCTTTTTCGGTGCACCACCACACGATATGCCACTGGCAATGGGCATACCCGGCCACGGCTGGAAAGCTGCTGTCGTTGACACAAGTCGTCCGACGGCCTGCAAATGGATACCGCTTGCGCCGTTCATTGTCCCGCTGCTCAACATTCCCCTGCTGTACCGCCGCATCTGGCCATGCATCCAGCGCGATGTTGGCGTCGCCGAAGCAGTCATCAGCCAGGACATAGATCAGTGGCACGAGTATGAAATTCGGTGGGGGCTGCATGAAAGCGAACTTCTGGTTGACGGTACAACAACATTACGGGCACCCTCACCTCGTGGCCCGCTCAGTATCGTGATCTGGATTGACAATCAATACGCGATTGTGCGTCCAACCGGGCAACTAGGCTGGGGTGTTCGTGCCTGCGACGAAGCCCAATGGCTTGATGTAGCCCTGATCTCACCCATCCAATTCCCAACTCCGTAGCTCTTCCAGCCAGCGATGACTGGTCAGATCCATGTGTACCGGCGTCAGGCTGGCATATCCGTCACTAATGGCAGCAATATCAGTGCCTTCCTCGTAATGATCTTCAGGTTCTGCGCCATCAATCCAATAGTACGGTCGGCCACGTGGATCATACCGCACCACCAGCTCATCACGATACACCCGACGACCCAGGCGGCCAACTTTAATCCCACGCAAGCCGGTGGGTGGCACTGCCGGAATGTTCAGATTTAACAGCACCTCTGAAGGCAAGGAGCGCTCATGAATCAGCGTAACCAACTGGCATACCGCTATTTGCGCCGCCCGAAAATCCCATTTCCCATCCTTCGGGCGTACCTGTGATACCGCCAGACCGGGAATGCCAAACACCAGCCCTTCCATCGCCGCGGCGACAGTCCCTGAATAGAGCAGATCGGTACCCAGATTCGCACCCAGATTAATCCCCGACACCACCAGATCGGGTTTGCGGTCGAGCAATCCCATAACCGCCAGTGCCACACAATCAGCCGGCGTACCATCGCAGATCAGCGCTGGTGAGCCATCGCTCAACGTTCCTTCCCAGGCTCGCAATGGATCAAACAGCTTACGATAGTGACCGGCAGCGCTCCAGTTTCGATCCGGCGCAACAACAGCCACTTCGCCAATGTCACTTAAAGCAGCACGCAGTGCTACCAGACCCGGACTCTGGTAGCCATCATCGTTGGTTACCAAAAAGTACATATCACTCCTTCGGTAATTCAATATCGGTTAACCTAACCGTCTTCCGTCCCTGGAACTTGATAGTCTTCTGACCTTCACTCGACATCTGGCCGTGCTGTTCGAGGTTGGCAATCTCTTGTTGCATCGTTGCCGCCAGTTCTACTTCACCCTGATTGAGCAAGCGGGTGACGGCACTCTTCAGCTTCTGGGTTGCCCCACTGACATCACCGACTGCCAGGTCTTGCAAGGCGCGCGTTTGTAGCTTAAAGGCGCTGACCTTCTCGACAATGTTCATGACGTTGGGATTGACCTGTTGCAACTGGGCTGGATCGGCGGTAAAGGTGAGCATAATGTCAATTTTCGTCTTCTCACCCTGAATCTGTAATGCCGGTGCATCGTAGCTGATTTCCGCCTGACCGATCCGATATGTTCCCATAGGACGGGGATCGATCACCAATTCGATGAGCAATGCCCGTATCTGTCCACTCTCAAGCTCGCCGAGATTGACACTGACAGCCCGATCAGCAATTGGCTGATAACCGAGATTGTCAATGAGCGGTGTCACCTGCCAGACGGCCCGTGGTGTCACTCCCTGCACCAGGCGCAGCGTGAGGACACTGTTCTGGATGGTGGTCTGCTGGGCACGCTGTACCGTGTGCTGAAAGTATTGCACAATCTCGCCGGGCTGCGCAATGTAATCAGCCCCCCCCCGCGAACGATTTGCCATTTCAATCAGCAGGTCTTCGTTCCAATCCTTACCGATTCCCAACGCTGTAATCGGAATCCCCAACCGCCCGGCATCGTCTGCCCGGAGCAGACACTCCTTCTCGTGTTCGGTCTGACCATCGGTTAACAGTACCAGTCGGCGCACTCCCTGCGGCATCTTTTGTAATTCCTGTAACCCCTTCTCCAGGGCCGGAGCGATTCGGGTACCACCGGCATCGCGGATCCGATGCACCAGATCGAGGATCGCTGCCCGTTGTCGCACCGGTTGGGCCGGTACCAACACCTCAGTCCGATGGTCGAAAATCACAATCGAAATGATATCCTGCTCATTGAGTTGCTCGATTGCGCGAACCACCGCCTGTCGCAACCGTTCAATCTTCTCGCCCTTCATCGAGCCGCTGCGGTCGAGCACAAAACAGACGTGAATCGGTACTCGTACCTGTGTCAATACCGCACCCGGCTGTGCCTCAAGCAATACATACGCTACCTGTGGCGTGGTTGTTGCGGCCAGAAAGGGACGCGCCAGTGCAGCACGTAGGGTAACTTCTCCTGCCATGGCAAACTCCTCATCTCTGCATGACGGCCATTCGGCGAAATAACTTCGCCTATGCGACGATGCGAGGTCGGCAACGGTTGCAACTACCTGTATTGTAGCGCACAATAGGCAAATTCACAGGCAATCCTCTGGCAAAGCTGGAGATGACGGGAACTACCAGCCTGGACACTAATGGCAAGCCCAATGATAGAAGCGAGGTTCTAATTGGTGCAGCCCTGGTATGTAAGAGAGGAAAATACCGGAGACACCATAGTTTTCGCCGCCCAACTTACCATGAGGATCATGAGCAATTGTAGCACTGTGGCAGAGGTTGAACACCTGATGCAGCGGATCTGGCAGTAATCGGGATGTAATAGAATTACGCACTAGATTGACAATCGTTCACGATCTGTGAGGCACAAGCCATGTTTTTGGCGTGAGGAAGCATGATAGCCTTCGCACCCATTACATCGATACCAGACGCATGTCGCCGATGATTTGAAAAGGTTCCCGCCAACAATCTATCGGTGCGTCGAACAATGGCGGACAGCAAACGGCTTTTATGCCGAAACCTTGCTCAGCGCAAGAAACGTAACACCCGCCCATCAAGCAAACTGCTGAGCAACAGACGGTCAATCAGCGGATCACGCTGCATCAACAGATCAACCTCAGACCGGCAATAGGGACAGGAGGTCAGATGATGAGCAATAGTAGCCTGTTGAGCAGGTGTAAGCAGGCCCTGGCAGTAATCGATTAACTGATCGGTAGACGGGCAAAGAACCCGATATAACCGTCGTCGTAAAGCCTGCTGGAGATTACGCAGAGTTACTAAACGTTGACGACAAAGATCGCAGTGGTGAAGGTGTTGAGCGGTGGCTTCATCAAGCTCACCATCGACTGCTGCAACAAGTTCCAGACCAGAAAGATGACCTGCGCCGTCACTTCGTTGATCGTTCTCCATACCGGCGCGCCTCCAGATAGTACCGGCAGATTGATCTGCACACATTTCCTGTTGAAAGAAACGTTAACGGGGACGTTTTTTTACGTCCCCGTTACCATCATTTTCCAACCGGCTCTATATCTGGTCGGCAATAGTGCGCAGATGGCTATTCCGACTCAGCCGACTCAACACGTTACGCTTGATATTGTACACATCGTAGACGCTCTCGAAAAGCGTATTGTAGCGCTCGAAGATTGCACGCGGCGTCAAACCCAGGACGAACGAGCCATACACCACAACACGTTCACCCTCACTGTGCAACTGACTATCAATGTAGCGCCAGAACTCCTGCCGATCAACCCGTTGCATTGCCTCTTCATCGGGTGCTGAGAGGGGCATACGCTGAAGATCGATCCGCTCTTCGGGCATCATTTCCGCCCACGATTGTGCACGCACCGCATCAATCACCACACTGGATGCACAGAGCTGCAAATACTGCAACAGCGCAGCCAGGTTCGGAAAGGCAGCAAACCGTTCAGGAGTCACCGCTCGCCAGAACTTGGTAAAGGCACCCACCACAAAATATTCGCTGCTTTCATCGCTATTGACAAACGCACTACACCGACGAATCCAACCTTCAACCAGCGAGCTGTAGTGCTGAAAGAGGTAACTCCAGGCAAGCTCGTCACGTTCAACTAATGCTCGCCGAAACAGCTCATAACTATAGCGCGAGTCGTGCGACTGACCACGGTAAAACCGTTCACTCTCAATTGCACAGCGCTGGGCCAGCTCCGCAACATCCATCGTCGTAACGTCAATAGCAACCTCATCGCCTACCACTGGCGCCTGAAGGCGGGGTGATTGATGAGAAGGTGTCATTACAGGCGCGATCATAGTTTCCTCGCTTTGTCTGTAGATGCGCTCGTCATCCTGGGTACTCACCGCTACCTGACGTAGTGACGCCGCGCAACGAATACTGATTTCGATCCCTCTGCGCTGCATTGTAGGAAGAGGGCTTGTGAGTGAGAAGATGTTTAGATGAGCAGGAGATGACAAATGAGGAAAACAAAGAGGGCACGTTGTTAACGTACCCTCGAACGATGTGTCCGATGTGATATAAACAACAGATTACAGCTCGCGCAGGCGGACGGCTGCCTGTTCCGGCGTCAGATCACGCTGCGGCTGACCAAGCATTTCGTACCCCACCATAAACTTACGGACAGTTGCCGAGCGGAGTAATGGCGGGTAGAAATGTGCGTGCAGATGCCAGCCCTCGTGAGCAAGGCCATCGGTTGGGCGCTGATGAAATCCCATACTGTAGGGAAACGACACATTGAAGAGGCGGTCATAGCGACCGGTTAACTCGCGCAATATCGCCGCCAGGCCATCGCGACCACTCTCATCAAGATCACCAATGGCACCGGCGTGCACCCGCGGTAACACCAACGTCTCGAAGGGCCACACAGCCCAAAACGGCACCAGCGCTACCCAGGCGTCGTTGGCACACACGATCCGCTCACCAAGCTGCAACTCCAGCGCCAGATAGTCGCAAAGCAGGCAACGTTGATGTTCGTGCCAGTAGGCCGTCTGAGTCGCCAGCTCTTTGCGCATCTCGTTTGGCAACTGCTCGTTAGCCCAGATTTGACCGTGAGGATGTGGATTGGATGCGCCCATCATCGCACCGCGATTCTCAAAGATCAACACCGACTGCACCCAATCGATAGCCCCCAACTCGTTGTACTGGTCAACCCACACGTCAATGACCCGCCTGACCTCTGCCTGAGACATCTGGGCCAGCGTCAGATCATGACGAGGTGAAAAGCAAACCACGCGACACATACCACGTTCGGCCTCGGCATGGAGCAGCGCTGGCCCCGCGTCGTGCTGATCGGCGAGGGGCAGCCGCACACTGACCCGATCCAACGGAATATCGGGTAAAAGAGCAGCAAAATCGTTCTCGAAGACAAACGTCTCGGTATACGGTGGGTTCTGGACACCATTCGCCCGCGTATTTCCCGGACACAGATAGCAGGCCGGATCGTAAGACGGTAATTCGGCCGGTGGCAATGACTCCACCTGCCCCAGCCACGGACGTTGGGTGCGATGCGGCGACACCAGCACCCATTCGCCGGTCAGTCGATTCAGACGGCGGTGCGGTCGCAGAAAGAGTTCTTGCTGTTCCATGCACATCTCGCTTGTTTAGCGCCCGGCCAGACCAGAGGTTGCAATCCCCTCGATGAAATAACGCTGGGCAAACAAGAAGACGATCAGGGTCGGTAGAACAGCGAGGGTGGAGCCGGCCATGATCAGATCAACTCGCGCAGCATAGAGGGCCTGGAGATCGACCAACCCCTGCGTTACAACTTTACGATCCGGACTGCTAATGATAATCAGCGGCCAGAGAAAACTATTCCAGGCGTAAAGAAAGGCAAACGTCGCCAGCGTGGCAATAGCAGGGCGGGCCAGCGGCAAAAAGATACGAAAGAGAATACCCCAGTGCGAAGCACCATCGATTAACGCTGCATCTTCCAGGTCTTTCGGTACACTCATGAAAAACTGACGGAGCAGAAACGTTCCGTAAGCGGTAAACAACCACGGGATGATGAGCGCTTCCAGGCGATCAACCCAGCCAAAGACCAGCATCAGACGGTACATCGGCACAATCAGCACCGCAAATGGCACCATCAACGTCGCCAGGTACGCGCCAAACAGCCATTCGCGACCGGGAAAATCGAGGCGGGCAAAGGCATAACCGGCCAGCACCGAGGTAAACACCCACCCCAAAACGACCAACACCGTCACGATAATCGTGTTGATCAACTGCGTACCCAGAGGCACGATACTCAACACCTCCAGATAGTTCGACCAGCGTATCTCGCTCGGCCACAGGGTTGGTGGTACCTGTACCACTTCCGTTGACGGTTTCAGCGAGGATAATACCATATAGATAAACGGAAAAACCATGATGAAGCCTGTGACGCTCAGCACCAGATACGCCAGCAATCGCTCCCATGGTCGGCGTAAGATTGCACTTGCCATGTCCGGCCTCGCTTATTCGTAATGCACCCAGCGCCGTGAAATCCGAAACTGGATCAGAGTCAACAGCAAAATGATAACGAACAACAACCATGCCAGTGCAGACGCATAACCCATCCGACCACCGATAAATGCCTCGCGCCAGAGCAGCGGTACCACCGTTAGCATCGAGTCGGCAGGGCCAACCGTATTGGAACGGGTCAGACCCAGAGCAACTGGTACATCAAACACTTGCAGACAATTGATCAAGGTCGTCACCAGTACAAAAAAAGTCGTCGGCGACAGCATTGGCACCGTAATGAAAAGAAACTGCTGCCAACGACTGGCGCCATCAAGACTGGCGGCCTCGTAGAGTTGGGGCGGTACCCCTTGCAAACCGGCCAGAAAGATCACCATGTTGTAACCGATGGTCTTCCACGAAAAGACTAGAATCACGCTGATCAATCCCCATTCCGGGCTGGTCAACCAGGGGATCGGTTGCAAACCGAGGAGACGCAGAGCGTAATTGACAAACCCAAAATCAATATTGAGCAGGTATCGCCAGAGCAGGGTCACGCCAACGACCGAAGCCACGACCGGAATAAAAAACACTGCCCGGAAAAAGGTGCGTCCGACAATGCGTTCATTCAGGATCACTGCCAGCAACAATGCCGGGACGGTCGAGACAACCAGCGTCACCATCGAAAAGGCTGCGGTATTCCACATCGCCCGATAGAAGGTTGGATCAGATAGCGCACGCTGGTAATTGCTGAAACCAATGATATTTGGGTCACCAAATAGACGTGCATCGGTGAAGCTCAGGTAGAACGAGATACCGAGTGGCACCAGGAAAAAGATCAGCACACCCAAAATCGTAGGTAACAACATACCGAAAGCGTCAAGCCACAGCCGAACACGCCGACCGTTGAGCCGGCGTGAGGAAGCGGCAGGCAACGCTGCCGGTGCCTGTTTGGCCATGTATCACCTCCGGGGAATATCTGAAACGCACATGCGTAGGAGCAATTAATGACCTGGAAGCATTATAAATCAACAAGAGCGAACGGTGCACGCCCACCGTTCGCTCCGTCTGTTATGATCTACTTAAATGTGCTGGCCGTCTGTTCACAGGCCTGTTGACCAAACTGCTCTGGCGTAATCTGGCCGGCAATCATCTGATCCCAGAGGCTCTGCACAGTACCACTAAAATCAGCCCAGTTGCCATCCCAGACCGGTGCTTCGAGCGCGGCATAGGGGATGCCATCGAGGAAGGCCTGGTTATTAGCGGGTGGTGTCGAGGCCAGGAAGGCATCGACTGCGGCCTGATCGCTGCGGGGCGGGATGTTAGTACCCAAAGCAGCCACCTTCGCCGTTGCCTCGGCGCTGGTGAGTACCTTCAGCACTTCCCAGGCTGCCTGCGGGTTGGCCGTCTTTGCATGCACCAGGTACGGCCCCCAGAAGAGCCAGGTACTCTTCACCTTCCCCTCCGGCATCACCGCTACATCCCAGTTGAACTGCGCATTCGTGCGCACACCGGGGGTAAACCAGCGACCATTGAAGTACATCGCAACTTTACCGGCGTTGAAGAGCGCTTCACCATCGGCATCGCCAGCCGGCAACAGCTTCTCGTCGTAGAGCAGACGCACCATCTTCGCGCCCTCAATCGACGCTGGTGTATTCAAAGCACAACCACGACGATCAGGCGTGAAGGGGCTACCACCAGCAGCGTAGACGAAGTATCCCCACGCCGGCCCCCACCAGTTACCAAAGCCAAGGCCGTACTGCTGATTGGCCGGATCGGTCAGTTTCCGTGCTGCATCCAGCATGGTCTCCCAGTTCCAGTTCCCCTCAGCAGCCAGCTCCTTCGGCGTCTTGAGGCCAGCAGCCTTGAACAGGTCCTCGTTGTAGTAGACAACCATGGTCGAGATGTCACGCGGCAGGCCGTAAATCTTACCGTCGCGTGTCAATTGCTCGATCACGTTCGGATAGAAATTGCTCAACTGGAAGCTGCTGTCGGCATCGATCAGCGGCTTCAGATCGAGAATCTGACCGGTATTCACGAAATCTGCCAGCTCAACGCCACCGATCCAGAAAATGTCAGGTGCGTTCCCGGCAGCCAGCTCAGTCTTTAGTTTCTCGAAATAGCCCTGGTTAGGCGCTGGATCGTAGACCGCAGTAATGCCTTTATCTTTCAGCTTCTCATTCACCAGCGCATTCAACTCCTCATAGACGCGCTGCTCGGCAGCATCACCGGGACGTGTGCGCCAGCGAATCGTTATCGACTGCTGTTCACCACTTCCCGTTCCACCACCGGTACTGGTAGTCGGCTGCTGGCTGCCGCCACACGCAGCCAGCACTGTGGCCAACAAGGCCACCAGCGCAATCCACGACAGGGTGCGTTTTCGTAGCATCGTTGCTGTTCCTTTCTCAAATAACCCCCAACCATCTACCACAACCGTCTTCGTCACTCGACTGCCGCAACAGACGTGGCGTGCCATCAAAACGTGCATCAGTGCAGATGACGTTGAACAGTGTGTGGTAGGCGATATTATATGGTTGTTGTGTGAACCATGCAAGTTCTTAATATATCTGTACGGTACGATGCTGCCACATACCACAACAAAACGCGGTACAATGTGTCATATCAGAATACCTCATAGCACAACGCTGGAAAGGAGAGAGGAATGCAACCTGAATGGAGCGGTGATCCAGAAGTGAAACCGGTATTCCTGGCAGTGACGTTGACCGGCATGGTCGCGTTCCTGTTGATGGTCTGGCTCTTTGCATTCTACTGGTGATGGTGAGACTAACGGTGCGCCTGAAACCCGGTTCGTGGGCAGGCGCAATTTTATTCTTGCTAAATCTATGTTTTCTGATACAATAGTTGATAAGTCCAGGATGTAAGCTATGCCTGAAATCAGTACCTGCGATTCACCACAAATTGAAGCCTACCGACTCTTCCTGAAGCTGCACCGTCGGTTTCAGGAGCTTAACCGTGAAGAGTTTCGGCCCTACGATCTTTCGACTCCACAGTACGCAATCCTTTTCTACGCGACCGAAGAAGGGGTTCCGCTCAGTTACATCTGTAACGAGATGCTGACCGACAACTCGAACCTGACCCGGCTGGTTGATCGTCTGGAACGGCGGGGACTGGTACGTCGGGCAACCGATCCGCGAGATCGTCGGGTAACCCTGGTACAACTGACTCCAGCCGGTAAGGCGTTAATTGACGAATTGCGACCACGCCACCGCCGATTGGTTGAACGGCGTCTGAGTTATCTTTCGGCAGAAGAACTGGCAGCCTTTCAGCAAGCGATGCAGCACCTATACGAAGCTCTGCTCACGCATCAAGATCAAGAAGACACTGAATAACTATGCGATCCACCCAGACCCTGTCCAGTCGCCCGGCAATGTTTCGGGCACTCCGTCATCGCAATTATCGCCTCTTCTTCTTCGGACAACTGATTTCGTTGACCGAGACGTGGATGCAAAGTGTGGCACAGGGCTGGCCGGTCTTACGATTAACCGACTCGCCTTTTCTCCTCGGTCTGGTCGCGGCGGCCAATTCGCTACCAGTATTGTTTCTGACCCTTTTCGCCGGGACAGTCGCCGATCGTTTTCCCAAGCGGCGCATTTTGCTGGTCACACAATCGGTTGCCATGATACTCGCGGCAACCCTGGCCGGGCTTACGCTGACCAGTATGGTTCATATCAGTCATGTGCTGATCCTCGCCTTTCTGCTCGGTTGTGTTAATGCCTTTGATGCGCCAACCCGTCAGGCGTTTACTGTTGAGATGGTAGGGCGTGAAGATTTGTTGAATGCGATTGCCCTCAATTCTTCCATCTTCAACGGTGCCCGCACCATGGGGCCAGCAGTTGCCGGTATTGTTGTGGCATGGATCGGTGAAGGACCGGCGTTTCTCTTCAACGCCCTGAGTTTTGGTGCAGTATTAGCCAGTCTCTCGCTGATGCAGTTGGATGCTCGTCAGGTCAATGGTATGCAGCGTGGCAATATGTTGCGCACCGGTTTGCAGTACATTGCCAGTGAACCTTCAGTTCGGGCATTGCTTTTGCGGGCCGGTGCAGTTAGTTTCTTCTGCTTCGTGCATATCCCTCTTTTGCCCGTTTTTGCCCGTGATATTCTCCAGATCGGTGCCGCCGGACTGGGATGGTTGTCGGCAGCAAGTGGTCTTGGTTCTCTGGTCGCAGCACTGACGCTCGCTCAATTACGTGATGATGCACCACGCGGTAAGCTCCTGACTGCGGCCTCATTGCTGTATGCACCGCTCTTGATCGGCTTTACGCAGGCACGCACAGTGCCGATTGCTCTCTTGTTCATTGGATTGTGTGGTTGGGCCGGCGTGACCACGATGGCCCTGACCAATACGCTGATTCAATTGATCGTGCCCGATGAACTGCGTGGGAGGGTGATGAGTGTGTTTACCCTCTCGTTGATGGGGCTGAGTCCGTTAGGCGGCATGCTTGCCGGTAGTATTGCTGAGTTGGTCGGGAGTGTTCCGCTGGTAGTTGCCGGTAGTGCGCTGATCGGCTGGTTCCTGGTGTTAAGCGTTGAATGGCAGGCGCCGTACTTACGCCGAATGTAGCCTGCCAGGTCAGGGTTGTCGCTCGATCAGACCAGCGAATCGTTCGAGTGTCTGCAAGCCTACCAGGCGAATATCTCCGATCTCGAAAACTGGCTGCATGCGAATCCCACGCTGACGCTGTTCGGTATCAAGTGTCTCAGCCAGTCGTTGCGCTGCACCATCATTCATACAGGCATTAAATGGCTCAATAGCAAGCCCTAAGTCAGCGGCATACGACCGCATAAGCGCCGGTAGGTCACTATCACGAGTCGCTGACACTTCGCCCTGTCGCTCGAAGAGCAATTCATGCATCGGCCAGAAAGCGTCTTGCTCACCGGCACAGAAGGCAGCCGCAGTCGTGATCAGAGAAACCACGCCATGGTTCAACACCGGACGGAAGACATACAGGACGCGCCCGGTCACCACGTACCGTTCGATCAATGCCGGTTCAACCGTCAACACGTGACGGCGACATGTCGTTCAAAGAAAATCTGAATAGTCGGTCAGAGTGAGCGGTGCTGCCGGATCACCCAGCGTGTACGCACCATTTGCATCGCGCCCGACCAGAGCACCACGGTAGGTTACCACCGGCACCACGGTCGCCGGTACTGCAGTGGCAGTCGGCAGTGCTACGGTCGGCGCAGCAACCGTTGGTGCCGTTGTGGATGTGGATGACGCCGACGGAGCAGTCGTTGGCACGACGGCTGTCGGCGACGGCATGTCGGCTACCGGTACTGAAGCCGTACACGCCACCAGCACTACTACAAACGAACAGATCAGGAGACGAGCCATTCGTGCAACCAACAGAATCCTCCTTCAATTAGGGCACCGGTACACAATCAGGACGGCTTGTCAGCCAGGGAGCGAAGGAAATATTACTTCCGACTGCATCACCAATTCCTTGCGGGTTGACATCCGGTTCATACGGACCAGACACATCCCCCCACCAGTTATTGCGCATATCCAATGCAACTTCACTGGCTGCCCCACGACCGATACCAAAGGTGAGATAGGTTGGACGAATAACCGGTGTATGGCCTTCCAATAGATTCTGCTCAATTCGCAGCGGCATCAGGAAGCCACCATCAGGTGCCACTTGCAGCGTTTCACTCCGCAGACCCAATCCCAAATCGCCGCCGATTAAGGCATTGCAGGTGATCGTTCCCTGCAAGATACCGTTGGTCGTAAGCTGGAGATTGATACTACCACCACGGAAGAGATTGCCTTCAACAGAGAGAACTAAGGTATCGCGCGCATTTTGATGCGCAATTCGCACCATTGGAGCACCCGCGCTGAGCAAATTACCGGCAATCCGATTACCGGTTAACGTGACACTATTCCCACGACTGTACGACGCATCAAGGGCTGCTCCAAAAGGAACGTCATTGCCGGCAATTTCGCTCTGGCTGAGTTCAAGTCGCGAGTCGACAACCAACACCCCACCACCATTGTCTGTAATACGGGTAGCGCGAACGACCAAACCTCCCTCTTCACTGACCAACACCGTTCCCGCCAGTCCACCGCCGCGAATTTCGGTATGTTCCAGCGCAATAAAGCTCCCAGGACGGCCAAAGATACCACTCCAGCGTGCGCCGGTTGCTCCCACAAAACGCACCGGACTTCCAGCCTGGCCCAGGGCAATCATTCGCCCACCATCAACATAGATCGACACTCCTGGCGCCAAACGTACCTCCACACCCGGCTCGATAATCAACTCACTGCCCGGGGGAATCTGCACATCGCGATTGAGCACGATTGGTCCCTGCCCGCTAGCCCAGCGCGTACTACCCCGTAAGACCAGTGCCGGGATCGGTGTTGGTGCCAGCGTAGCCGTTGGCAGAGGGGTAGCAGTTGGCGGTGGTGGGTTCGTCGGACTGTCATCAATGATCAGATCGGCGCTGGTTGGTGTTGGCGGTGGTGGTACTGTAGGCGGCGGTGGTACAGTCGGTGGAGGAATTGTAGCGGTTGGCACTAGTGTCGGCATTGACGGCGGGGTACCTTCGGGAACCGGGTATGCCGATACACTGGTCGCAGTCGCAGTCATTTCAACCTGTAGCGTAGCGGCCAGCGCAGTCATCTCAAGTACCACACTGGTCTGGGTTTGAGCCACATCAATCGTTGGTACAGTAACCGGATATGGGCCAGTTGTTGCTCCGCCAGCGGCAGCGGTAGGTGCCTGGTACGACGCACTCAGGGTTGGTGGACGAGTTATTGGTGAAGTTGTGGTAGGGGTCGTGTCAACAACACTGGTGCCAGGTGAGAAGATGAACGTCAGTGCGACACCAAGGCCGAGCAAAGCCAACGCACCAATCAACAACCACGTGTCACGACTCAGTCGCGGCCCTGGCGTTGACGGAACAGGTGAGGGTTCGGTCTCAGACACAGACTGGCCTCCGCTACAATGCAAACGTCTCTCGTGTATCTTATCACATCGTGGCAAGGGCTGCGTGCATGTATCAGCGACAGCAGATACATAGCTGGCAGGAAAACATCATCCCCCATCCTATACCACCATCCAGGCCAGTTCCGTCAACATCTCTGCCGGCGTAAGCCCTCCGTGTACACCACGATATGCAAACGGTTTGGCTTGCGGATGATCCCAGACAATCACTTCCCCTGGGGCAGGGAGAATAATCAATTCACCCAACCGAGAGCGCAGCCGTTCACCGGGTTGCGGCCCAAAATAACCATCTTCTACCATACGGGCACTCAACACCACCGTTGCCCGCTCGCCGAGTAGACGTTGCAACTTTGTCTGCACATCAGCAACGGCTGCGGGCTGAACGTGCAAGACTGTCACTCGCGGCGAACCCGACGGGGGGAGCGGTCGGCGATCACCACCCTGCCGGAGGAAGCGCTCCAGGTCGGGCCATATCCGGTTAAGTACAATCGCCTGTTGTGGATCAACCGTTATCTGACCGTGATCGGCAATTAATAACAAGACGGTCGGTTGCGGTGCCATGTGGAGGAGTGGCCAGAGATACTGTTCAAGATGATCAAGCGTGGTGACAATTTCATTCTCAACCTGAACCGACTCCGGCCCGTATCGATGCATCGTTGCATCGACAGAGTCGATGTACAGATGGTAAAAGGTGGGTGCCACCTGATGTTCAAACAAATACTTTAGACGGACCGTCGCATCAGGAATATCCTGGAATGGCACGACCAACGCCCCACTACACATGGTACGGGTATACACTGAATGGGCCAGCGCCGCCGGCAAGAGCACAACACTACTCGCACCTGCCGCTTGCAACTGCTGGTAGAAACGGCTCTGAGGATAGATAGCCAGCGGATCAACACCATACGCGACCAGACCATCAGCCTTGCGATCAAAGACGGGGGAAAAGAGCAGTGAGCCAATGACAGCCCGAAGATCGGGGTCAAAGACATACCACTCGTAGATACCGCTCTGATCGGCAGCCAGACCGGTGTGGAGTAAAGTTATATGGACAGGAGTAGAGGAGGGAAAAGCGGTTGTCAACTGGCAAATTCGCCCGTGATGGAGAAAACGGCGCAAAAACGGTGCCCGTTCAAGATACCGGCTGAAGAAATGCCACCCGAACGAATCGAGCATCACCATCACCACCGTCGCCGGATAATCGGGTAAACCACAAAGAGCAACCTCAGGTAACGGTGACACAGCCTTGCCGGTTAACAGATAGCGAATGGTATCTGGGATTTGGGCAAACCCGAAGGTATCGTACAACGGTCGTATATGGTCGGCATTCAGGCCGGCTGCATTGATCGCAGCCGTCGACTCGGCAACCAGCATAGATGCCTCCTGAATAGTAAAACGTGCAAGGTATCACCAGTAATGACCGACTCGATTGCACACAGTGTAGCCATATCGCGATACTTGTCTCATACAAAGATTTGTCATTAAATATTCACCACGTACACTACTGCTAATCAATTGACGATTCGTCAGGTTACAGATAGAATAAAAGCCAAGTATCGCCATAGATAGCACCGGCACCATTATGAGCACACGCGATCTCACTGGACTAATTGTCTCGTTCGGGTACGCATTTGGACTGCTCATCATTGCCGAGGTGATTCGCCGCTGGCGAGGGTATCCGCAAGATTTCACCCGCAAATTTGTCCACATCGGTGCCGGTATGTGGGTGTTTGGGGTACTGGCCCTGTTTGAAAACTGGACAATTGGAATCATTCCGTTTGCGACCTTCATTGCTCTCAATTTCATCTTCTACCGTTTTCGCTTACTGGCCGCAGTTGATGCTCCCGACAGTACACCAGGCACAGTCTACTTTGCCTTATCCATAACAATCCTCTTTTTAATCTTCTGGCGTACCAATTCTCCCGATGATCGCGGTTACATTGCAGCAGCCGGCACTATGGCCATGACCTGGGGAGACGCGCTGGCTGCGATTGTCGGCAAACGTTGGGGGCGCCACTACTATCAGATTGGGCAGGGACGCCGTTCATTTGAAGGTTCGGCGGCGATGTTCATCGCTAGCACTGTCGCAATTCTGCTGACCCTGTTACTGACACCGGGATCGGCGCTTAGCCCGCAGAGTTCCCCGATAGATGTTGGTGCTGCACTGATCACCAGTATTGTAGCAGGACTGGTGGCGACAATCGCCGAAGGTGTTTCACCGCATGGAACCGATAACATAAGTGTACCACTATTAGCCGGCGCAGTTATTGCCGGAATGTTGGGAGTTGTGTGATAATATTAGTCTGGCGGAGCAACGCTCACTGAAGTTGTAGAGGAGCGCAGCTTGGATAATCTTCGTATTCCAATCTTGAAAATTGGCGACATTTTAATCGCCTCAATTCAGGTGGCGCTACACGATACGTCAGCAGTTCAATTTAAAGATGATCTGTTGCAAAAAATCCACGACACCCGTGCCCGTGGTGTTATTATTGATTTAACCGCTCTTGATGTTGTTGATAGCTTCATCGGTCGCCTGATTGCCGACATTGCCGCAATGGCTGGCCTGATGGGTGCCCGCGTAGTCCTTACCGGCTTACAACCGGCCGTTGCTATCACCCTGGTTGAATTAGGACTTGAATTACCGCGTGTACTCACGGCTCTTAACCTCGAAAAGGGGTTGGCCATGATGCAGCGGATGACTGGTGAGGAGAGCGACGATGGCGCAGAGTAAGACTGCTGTCATTCGAAGCGACCTTGATATTGTCATCGCACGCACCATGGCTCGCGATATGGCCAAGGCGCTCGGTTTCGGGCCGATTGATCAGGCGCGTATTGCGACAGCCGTAAGCGAGCTGGCCCGCAATATCTTTCTCTACGCCGGTACCGGCAATGTGACGGTGCGTGATATAGAGAAAGGATCCCGCAAGGGGATTGAAATTATTTGCGAAGATCAAGGTCCTGGGATTCCGAATATCGATCTGGTGATGCAAGACGGCTACAGCACCTCACGCGGGATGGGGATGGGCTTACCAGGCGCCAAACGGCTGATGGACGAGTTCGATATTAAGTCGAAAGAAGGCGTCGGCACAACCATCGTCTGTCGGAAGTGGCGGAACTGATAGGCAGTGTTTATGTGCGCAAGAGATGTCAGAGTTTGGGGGCACAGAAGATGTCGCCCCCATTGTATTGGCGCTACTATTTGTACACAATATCACGCTCACGAACCATCAACTCGATGGTACCCGATCCAGGATAAAGGCACAGAATCTTCATTGATACGGCACATTACTGCTGATGCCGCTCATCGCTTCGAGGGGTGAACTTTGCGTCTGTACTCATTCCTTCATCTGTGCCACTGTTGGGTTACAGGAGCGAAAGGAGGCTAATCAGCAAGCTGGACACACCACTGCTCACGCGCAGTCAGCTCACCACAAATACTCAACCTGGACGGACGTGCACTGCACGCCTGTCGTCCCCATAACCCACGGTGAAACCGCTGTGACACACGCTTGATCGCAAGCAGGCTAGTGCAGCAGCGTGGCTGCCGCACTCCAAACGATACACCACGGACAACCGGAACCGGGAACAGTATCCCGTCAGGAGAGTGATACTAGCGGGAAGGCCGGTTCCGCCCATCCGCAATCAGCATGGATTGTGTGCCATGCCCTTGATCACGACAGATTTGATGTACTCCCAACCAGAGGCCATTCATACACTCATCCGATCACCTTCATCGTAGGCCCTGGCGTATAGCTCGATAATCTCTTGTTTCGTCGGCTTGCGCGGATTGTTCGCCGGACTACCGCTATCAATGGCGGCATCGGCCATTGCCGGCGCCAGTTCCATCAACCGCTCGCGCTCCACGCCTAACTGGCGAAGCGAGGGTATTTTGATGTCACGCACCAGCCGACGGATGGCGACAACTGCTCGATCAGCCGCCTCCATCAGCGACAGCCCCTCGGTTGGCTCGCCCATTGCTCTGGCAATATCGGCATAGCGCTGTGGATCACCAACCAGACTGAATTCAGTTACTACGGCAAGGAGGGCTGCGTTTGAGACGCCATGGGCAATGTGGAAGTAAGCGCCAATCGGTCTGGACATGCCATGCACAAGTGCTACCGACGAATTACTGAAGGCAATCCCGGCCTGGGTTGCCCCCAACATCATCTTCTCGCGGGCTTCGATATTGTTGCCATTGGCCCATGCCTGGCGAATGTTACCGGCGATCAATTCAATTGCCGACAAACACAACACATCGGTCATTGGCTGCCGCTTGACCGAAACATATGCCTCAATTGCGTGTACCAGCGCATCAACACCGGTAGCTGCGGTTACACTAGGTGGCGATGAGACGGTTAGCATCGGATCGACGATGGCAATGGTCGGCATTAAATAGGGGCTACCGATCAACATTTTCACATCGGTTTTCTGATCGGTAATGACGGTATAGATCGTCGCTTCACTACCGGTGCCGGCTGTAGTGGGAATGGCGACCAGGGGCACACCGGGAGCACCAATCTTGCCAATCCCCTTGTATTGCTCGATGGAACCGGGATTGGTTACGAGCACGGCAACCGCTTTCGCGGTATCAATTGGACTACCACCACCAACTGCCAGCACGAAATCGCAGCCACCTTCCCGGAATGTTGTCAACCCCTCTTGCACATATTCCACCACTGGCTCGGTGTTGACACCGGCATACACGACACTGTTTATGCCGTGATGAGCCAGATTCTGTTCAACCTGGCTGACGATGCCGAGTTTCTGCATGATCTGATCGGTGACGATGAGAGCCTTCTTCCAACCACGCTTCGCGCACTGCGCCCCAACCTGATCGACAGCACCCGAACCAATGATCATCTGTGCCGGCATGATAAACTCACGTGGTTGCATCATACACGCCCCTCCTTTCCGACTGGTGAACGATAGCCCGGCACCTATCCGAACGGTCCACCCAGGTTCAACAGCGATGAAGAGACGAAAGCCGTGCTTTCGTCTACCTCAGTAAGGTCTTTTCGGATAGGTGCGTCGATACAGATGATGATTTACTTCAAGTGTAAACTATCTTTCGCACTGCGTCAAAAGGGAAGTTCAGCCGTCTCCTCCATCTTTGGAAAGATGTATGCGCCGTCGCCATCCACGGTGAGAGCACCCGCGGTATAATCAAAGCGTTCGTACATTGGCGAGTGAGAGGCGCTGCTCTGCCAGATACAAAGGAGTATCACAATGGATTTGACGGCAAATTATGACATGTTTCTCGGCCCCGAACACGAGATGTTGCGCCAGACGGTGCGCAACTTTGCCGAACGTGAAGTCGCACCGCATATTCGCGAATGGGATCGGAGTGGCGCGGCGGCTGAGGGGCCAGAAGATCGGCCCCATCTACGTCCGGTGCTGAAGCGTATGGGTGAATTGGGGCTGTTGGGCATCTGTATTCCACAACGTTACGGCGGTGCCGGGATGGACTACCTGGCGCTGGCAGTTGTCTGTGAAGAGCTTGAGCGAGTTGACAGTTTCTTGCGGGTGGTCATGAGTGTCCACACCGGCCTGAATTCGCTCTCGATCTTCCAATGGGGAACGGAAGAGCAGAAACAGCGCTTCCTGGTACCACAGACGCGGGGTGAAAAGCTGGCCGCCTTCTGTCTCACCGAACCCAACAGCGGCACCGATGCTGCTGCTATGCAGGCGACCGCCCGCCGCGACGGCGATGACTATATTCTCAACGGCGAGAAGATATGGATTAGTCTGGCCGATCTGGCCGATAACTTCCTGGTATTTGCGAAGACTGATCCTGATGCCGGTCCGCGTGGGATCACAGCTTTTATCGTGGAACGTTCGATGCCTGGTGTCAGCAGCTATCCCATTCATGGCAAACTGGGAGTACGTGCCGGTAATACCGGTGGTGTCGTCTTTAACGATGTTCGCGTGCCGCGCTCGCACCGGCTGGGTGAAGAGGGAGAAGGGTTCAAGATTGCTATGGCAGCGCTTGACAATGGCCGTTACACGGTAGCTGCCGGCGCTACCGGCCTAATCCAGGCCAGTCTCGAAGCCAGCATTCGTTACGCCCGCGAGCGGCAAACCTTTGGCGTCCCCATTGCCGAGCACCAACTCGTCAAGCGGATGATCAGCCATATGGTGCGCAAACTTGACACCTCCCGTCTGCTGGTCTATCGTGCGGGATGGATGAAGAATAAGGGCATTCGCAACACTCGTGAGACGACGCTGGCCAAATGGCATGCAACGGTGAGCAGCTTTGAGGCTGCCGATGATGCCATTCAAATCCATGGCGCCTATGGCTACTCTGATGAATACCCGGTTGAGCGTTATCTGCGTAATGCACGTGGTGCTATCATCTACGAAGGCACCCGCGAACTCCAAGAGCTGTTGCAGGCAGATTTCGTGATGGGGTATCGAAAGTATCCAAATTTGCGCTGTGAATTGCCGGCGTATGACCCCGATTTCTGGGAGAGTGACGGCTGATCCAGCGATCGCCGGCGATTACGATGATGGCAACGGGTGGGCAACAGCACTACCGTCGCCCACCCGATCCCGTACCAGTTTTGCAACAGGTTCTCTATGATCCATTCCTCGCCATTTCTCATCATCACCCCCAATCCGGCCATTGATCGCATTCTGATTACGCCCGACTTGCGGGTTGGTCAGGAGCAGCGGGTAAAAGAGGTAGTGGTTGCGGCTGGTGGTAAGGGGTTAAACGTTGGTCGGGCACTGCGCGCCCTTGGGGTGAATGCCACGATCCGGGCGCCACTCGGAGGCATCACCGGGCAGTATGTCAGGCATCTGGCTCAGGCGGAAGGTTTGACCCTTCACGGCAGCGCCATCGGCCATGAAACGCGCGTTTGCACATTGATCGTCGATCCGTCACATCAGCAGGTTACCGTATTGAACGAGATGGGGCCACGGCTAACCGGTGCCGAATGGCAGGCGTTTACAGCGGCGATTGTAGACGATCCGGCGCCGTGGAATTTGATCTGCGGCAGCTTACCGCCAGGGGTTGAACCGACAGCACTCGCGGACTTGATTAAAGAGATTCGTAATCAGGGGCGGCATGTACTGGTCGATACGAGCGGTCAAGCTCTGGCGGCCGCAATCAGTTCGTGCCCGGACGTAGTGAAAATAAATAGCCAGGAACTAAGTTACCTGACCGGTATCGACTTACCGGATGATCTGAGCGTATATCGAGCCGCTCAGGCGCTTCATCGCGAGGGTATTGCCCGGATCGTCATTACCCTCGGTGCGGCAGGTGCTATCGGGATTGACGCGAATGGTGCAGTCCATGCCACGCCACCAGCCATCCCGGTACACAATCCGATTGGATGCGGCGATTCCTTCTTTGCCGGGTTAAGCGTTGCCCTAAGCCGGGGAGAATCTCTCGCCAATGCCCTGCGCCTGGCTACCGCCTGCGGCGCTACCGACGCCCAGACACTGGAACCAGGAAGAATTGATCCAGTCACCGTCTCCACACTCGCTGCACAGGTACGCCTCGGTGCGTACTAGACCGCAGCCAAATGGGGAGGGGTGGCTCCGATCAGACGGGCCAACTGCCGCATTTGATCGGCATTCAGATAAGCACTGCGCTGCCCACTCGCGGTGTAGAAGGTCAGATCACCACCAGCACCGAGAATCAGGCGATACGCGCCCAATTGACGAATTCGCTTCTGCACCGAGCCAAGCAGATCACGCAAGATAGCCACTTCATCGGCGTTCAACACGACAGCATCATAACCACGAATCAGATGGTGCAATACCAAAGCCGGGGTTGCGTCGGGATGGTACGCTGCTTCAAACTCACCGATCAGCGCGATCTGCATCCTCCGCCTCCTTCCTGACCGGTCGGTCGCGGATTGCGATCACCACCTGCCAGATACTCGCCTCCTCGAACGGAACCGGGGGCAAGGTCGTATCCCCAAATACACTCAGTGGACGTAGACCGGCTACACGCAACATTGTCGTCAATTCAGGAAAACCGTACAGTCGAATCTGGTTGCCGGGATGGGTAACATCAATCCCACGCCCGGCATCGACATAGCGATAGTTCATAACGAGGGTTGCCCGTCGCGGATCGAAACGGGCCTCACGCAACACGAACCCACTGCCTACCGGGTACCAGCCACTGCGAAAATCGCGCAGGTAGCGTTCGATCTGATAGGGATTGAGACACTGAATGACCACTTTGCCGCCGGGAACAAGGGCACGAGCAATCCCATTGAGCACGGCCTGATTCGTCTCATCATCGAAAAAACCCAGACTACTATTCATCAGGAGCACGACATCAAACCGCTCATGATAGGGCAACTGGCGCATATCGCCAGTCACAAACTCAACGTTCAACCCTTGATCGGCAGCCGCCGCCCGAGCATGGGCAATAACGGATGCCGCAGCATCAAGACCAACCACCGTCCAGCCACGGGCCGCCAGAGCCAGACTATGCCGTCCACCACCACAGGCTACATCGAGAACGGTTTCAACGCCGCTCAATCCCAATGCATCGATCAAAAAATCAACCTCGCGGCGGGTCAACTCATCGGCATATTGGCGATAATGGGCAAACTCATAGACTTGAAATAATTCTTCCCACCATTCACGAGAGGCCTGATCAGGCATAGCAGCTCCTGGCGCAGTCACAGATCAATTGTCCGCGGCATAATCGGTAGTTCATCAACCCGCAGGCTTGGCGGTAAGGTACAGACCCACAGAAGTGCCTGCGCGACATCATCAACAGTCATCAATCGCTTGCGCAGTTCTTCGGCAGGATTAAGCGGCGTAATATCGGCATTAATCATACCCGAATATACTGTCGTGACAAAGACATTGTACGGGCGCAACTCCTGAGCCAGCGCCTGTGACAAACCCGATAGAGCAAACTTCGCTGCACAGAACGGTGCAATATTTGCCACCCCAACCTTCCCAACGCGCGAACCGAGGTTGACAATCGTACCACTGCGCTGGCGCTTCATATAGGGAACAACTGCCCGCATCAGGTAGAAGACACCGTTGAGATTCGTATTCATCACATCCTGCCATTCGGCATCACTAAACTGTTCGAGCGGCGCGATCTTTTCGATATTGCCGGCGCAGTTCAAGACAATATCGATGCGACCAAACATTTGAGCCGAGGTGTCAACCAGATGCTGAACCTGAGCTGAAACGGTAATATCGGTTGGAATTGCAAAGGCGTGATAACCTTCAGTGGTGATCATACTGACCAGATGTTCCAGTCGATCACGTCGCCGGGCAGCAGCAACGACGGTCGCCCCCTCACGGGCGAAGAGACGGGCAGCAGCATAGCCAACCCCACTTGAAGCGCCGGTAATAATCGCAACACGTCCCTTTAACTTCATAGCATCTTCTCCAGTCATTACGGCAAACAACAGGCTTTGTAGATATTATACCTGAGGAATGAAACAAAATTGGTTATCATGACAGATAAGGATTGATAACACCCTGGTAGCATCATGAAGCTATCATTGCACTGCAAGAGAAGAGATGGTATAACATAACAGGCACATACCAGACCAGGAAAAGGACCGCAATGTATTGGGAAACTATCGCAGACCTGCTGCACCATCCGCGAGTCGTTGAGACCCGTTATCACATGCACCACAGTGTCCCCAAGCACGATCATCTGATGCGCTCAGTACATTTCTCATATTATCTGGCACCGTTCTTCGGTGCTGACCAGGTAACGTGTGTGCGGGCGGCACTGCTCCACGATCTCGACTCGCGCTACGGCACATTAACCACTCATGGTGCTATTGCAGCCAGGATCGCCGCTGAGTTAGGCGAACCTGAAACAGTCTCAGCAGCTATTGTGAGTCATATGTACCCCTTCGGCCCCCGTCCGACGACGCGGGAAGGATGGGTGTTAGCGGTAGCCGACAAGCTCGCCTCACTGGCTGACTTGAGTGCATTTATCGGTGGCCTGTTCTCTGGACGCAGCCTGCATATCCGGCGCCAGCTTTGTCGTAGCGATCCATTCTATGCTTCCCGCCGTGCCCGTCGCCGCCATCGACGGTTAATCAGTTCACTCTGGCGACGGCTGGGCCGCAATGGTCTGTCGTGGTGGAAACTGGATGGGCAGACACCATAGCGCCGCACAGAGCCTCGTGCAGTAACGGCAAATACCTCGACAATCAGGGGGTTAAAGCCCTACCTGACAGCGTGCAAGCCCCGGTGCGACTAGCGGCACCCCCAACCTCAGACCAGCCCCGCTGTCAGGCAGGCTAAAGACCCACCTGACAGCGTGCAAGCCCCGGTGTGACTAGCGACACCCCGCCGCCAGGCCAGCCCTGCCGACCTTCTACGGATTGAGACAGGGTTTTAACCCGCCGCACGATGAACTCGCCAACCGCCATTCACGATAGCTGATCACCAGCCGCCGAGGATGGAGGCGAAGGAGAATCGGTAGGTGATGGATCAGATAATGGCGCCACCCGCGTCGCTGACGACTCAGAGGTTAGCGATTGGGCTGGAGATGGTGGAGGAGTCTGCGACACCTCAATTGGGGTAACCAACTGACGTAGCCGCTCAGGCAACACACCGGCAGGAAGCGGCGGATCGCTCAGGCGACCGTACAGATACAGAAAGAGGTCACGCGCCATCGCGCTGAGTGGTGCCGAAAGAATGGCTCCCAGTAACCCGAACACCTGTGAGCACACCACCAGGACAACCATCAAAATCGCTGGATGCACACCAACACTCTCACCAATGATACGAGGGACCAGGATATGGTTCTCAAGCTGCTGAATCGCGATGTAGAGTATCGTCACGGCCAGCGCTGTCGTTGGTGAGTCGGCCAGACCGAGCAAAATTGCCGGAATAGCGCCAATGATCGGCCCGATCACCGGCACCAGTTCAGTAACGCCGGCAACCACTGCCAGTAACACGGTATAGGGGATATTCATCCCGGCCATATTCAAGGCTGTAAGACCGATCCAGGACGCCAGCCCAACCGATGTACCGAGGATCAACTGCCCACGGAGATAGCCACTTAAATCATAATCGATAATGGTTATCATTGCCCAAAAATCGGCGCGTAGCCGCGGGTGAATCATCCGGTCAAGGTAGGCCCGCCCGGTTTGTTGATCCATCAGCACATAGAAGAGCCAGAACGGAACCAGGAAGAAACCGAGCAAAAAGGTAACCGTGTTGACTACTGAAAGAACGCTGTTAATTAAAAACTGACCAATACCCTGTAGATAACTGACGAAATTGGCCCGTAACGTGCTTAGTCCTTCAGCAGTTGCGGAAGTAATTGCATTCTGTACTTCCGCTTGCAACACCGGAGGCAGGCTGGCGAGTAACTGCTCATACTCATCGATCAACCGGTTGGCTTCACGCTGGATCGTGGCAATATCAGGGATAGCACGGATCAACTCCGTGATCTGAGCAATCAATGGCGGCACAACAAAGGCGATGGCAGCCACAATTGCCCCAAACGTGAGCAGGTACACCGTCAAAATAGCCAGCCAGCGGGGCAGCCATCGGTTGAAGAAATTCACCAGCGGCAAAAAGAGGTAGGCCAGTACACTACCGAAAATGAAAGGCGTTACCGCCGACCCTGCCGCCGACAGCAGCCAGCCAATGAGGTAAATTGAAAAACCTATCAGCAGCCAGCGGGCAGCCTGACGGAGGAACACAGGGGTCAGAATTCTCATGAAACCTCACCAGAACGGATCAGCGCTCATCACGTGGATTGAGGGTGCTGACCGTTAGCATAGTTGCAATCGAATGGCCGGTATTCGTCCAGCTATACGCCGTATCATCGCGAAAGAAGAGCGTATCGCCAGGGGCGAGATCGTACTGCTCCTCACCCAAAGTATACCGCACATGACCGGCCAGGACATGCACCATCTGACTGCCACGTGATGAGAACCCCTGCTGACTGCTGCCAGGATAGGCTTCGATCAGGCGTGCATCGAGATCGCTGTTGGGTGGCAGTAACGAAAAGACCTGCACCGGCGCATCATCGAGCGAGAGGCGAACACGGTCAGCGACCCGCACCACCTGCCCAAGCTGTTGATCGTCCTCTCCCTCGAAAAAATGCGTCATCTGGACACTAAAAAACTGTGCCAGTTTGCGCAGGTTGGCCACCGAAATATTAACCTTATCACGTTCAAGACGGCTCAGGAATGAGGGCGTCAGCCCCGATCCCTCTGACACCTCCTGGAGGGTCAGACCACGCTCTTGACGTAGACGACCGATCTTTTGTCCGAGTGACATAGGTTTACTCTATATAAAGAAAAACGAGCGCCGGCACTTTTGTCTGTGCTGCCGAACATACCACAATCTCAATTGTTGCATATCGTCAGATGTGATTATACGCCAGTGTCAGCGTTACGTCAAGGTGTTGCACAGGGCAAATGAATGCACTTTAGCTCATAAGGATGCAAGATGACGCAAAAAATGCACACTTTTCATAAAAGCAAATGACATAAAAGTTCGTATTTGATTACGCACTCATTATATCACACGATCACGACGCCGTAGCAACCAGGCGGTTATCAGGAGACAAATGCCGGCATAGCCGAGCAGTGCCCCCCATCGCCCAATCAAATGTAGCGGGTCGTGAGTAAAAGCAGCCTCGATTTCAAGGAAGCCAGGCGTGCATCCTGCCGGAATACTTCCCTGATCATCAGTGTTGGGCAGATCGCAGAGACGGTTCAGATCAAGGCTGGCGCCAAGGGCATCCATTGACCAGCGACTGATCGTTAACCATGAGAGCGGTGTCGCCAGGCCCTCGATAGCAAAGATCAGGCCGGCAAAGAGGATTTGGGGGATGAGGGCAAACGGCACCAGACTGATGGCGCGATCAGGGGTGGCCGATGCCGCACTGATTGCCAGACCGAGTGCCATGCCTGCCCCTGACGAGAGCAACAGAGTGAGGAAGGTTTCAATCAGGGGTGGCAACAGGATACCGGTTTCGCCAGGCAGCGCGACTTTGAACAGTAGCATACCTAATAAGACGATGGTTTGCACCAGGATCAGCAGGCTCAGAACAGTAACTTTTGAAAACAGGTACGGCCCTATCTGCAGATTGACCAATCGCTCACGCCGGTAAACTGCCTGTTCCTTCGTGATTTCACGCGCCGCATTGATGATGCCAAACCAGACACTCACGGTCGCCAGCATGAAGAGCACTTTCTTCGCTTCACTGCGCTGGATCAAATCTTGAGCCTGCACGCCGGTCAGTGCATCGCTACGCGCAACCAACAACAGGAGTAAGGCGATGATAGGCGCTTGGAGCAATAGGATGAACAGATTACGACGATCCTGGAGCATCAAGTCAAGGTAGCGCCTGGTCAGCAATCCGAACTGCCGCCAGGCCGAGATGCGTTGAGTCGTTTGCGACGTTTGACCACTCTCAACATGCGGGCCGGCGGGGGTGGCAGCCAGCCGCTCTGCAACATATTGCCGATACAACGCCGATTGCCGATACCGCATCTCCCACAATTCAGCCAGACTCGGTGGCGACGCAGCCTGTGGGTGAGCCGCCTGCCATGCTTCATATTCTGCCCGTAAATCCTGTCGGACAACTGGATGATCGGCAGTTGCGGCTCCCTCAATCTTGGTGTAAATATCGGCAAAATCGCCACTTGTGATCTGGAAGAAGTTCAGCGCAGCAGCCGGCGGACCGAAGAAGACCATCCGGCCATTGCCAGCCATGAAGATGACATGATCACACTGGGTAATATTTGCGGTCGCATGTGTCACCAGCACCACAGTACGCCCGCTGTCAGCGAGGCGGCGCAGTGTGTACATCATCTTCTTCTCCAGACCGGGGTCAAGACCGCTGGTCGGTTCGTCGAGGAAGAAGAGGCTGGGATCGGCGAGGAGTTCAGCACCGATACTCACCCGCTTCCGTTGCCCGCCGGATAACGCCTCGATGGGTTTACCGCGGTGCGCAGACATCTCGACATCATCAAGCACCCGCTCGATCCGGGCTAGGATCTCTTGATCGGTTGTATCAGCCGGCAGCCGCAGGCGAGCAGCGTATTCCAGAGCACGCTGAACAACCAGCGTGCGATGCAGGATGTCGTCTTGCGGAACGTACCCCAACACTGAACGATAAGCGGCAAAATTGCGGTAGAAATCATCGCCGTTGACCAAAACCTCTCCCTGGTCGGCGGGGGCATAGCCACATAACGCCTTCATTAGTGTGCTCTTGCCGGTACCAGAGCCACCAACAATCGCTACGAATTCGCGCGGGGCAATTGAAAGTGACACGTCATGCAAGATGACACGCTGTACTCCATTGCGACTGACCACGCGCGATAGGTTGCGCACATCGATCCTAAGCGCACCACGCTGATCGTAGCGATCAAGGCTGGTGACGTTGTACACCAGCTTGAATGCCCCGATCTGGATCACGTCGCCCGGCTTGAGTACGACCGGCGTCGTTACCCGTTGACCATTCACAAACGTACCGTTGGTACTGCCCATATCGCGCAATAGCACACCACCACCGGGGGCGCGATCAAGCCGGGCGTGAAAGCGTGAAACCTGCGGATTATCGAGAATGATGTCGCAACCAACGCGACCAATCGTGATCTCTGGATCGTTGGGATCGAGGGGAAAACGGCTGGGTACTTCGCGCAACGCTGCCGCTGTGGTCAGAGCCGTATTGTGATACGTCAGTGAGACAAAATTACCCGTAGCCGGATCACCGATACGCAATACATCGCCATCTGCCAGTTCATGCGTCGTAATGCGTTGACCGGCGAACAGCAGACCATTACGACTGCCAATATCAACAATGCGGTGCCCCTGTCCGTTCGGTTCGATACGAGCGTGCCGCCCACTGACAAAGCGTGATTGCAGGACAATGTCGTTGTCGGGCGCCCGACCAATAGTTAGCGGCTGCACGCCTAAGACAATATCACGTTCTACACCTGGCTCACTGATATGGAGCGTCGCACCACCGGTGGTGATGATGGTAGAGGGACCGGTCGTCGCCGGAGCCGGTAGTGAGCGGCCACAAGCGGGGCAAAATCGCGCATCCGAACGGGCTAGTGGGGCCTGACAAAAGGGACACACTGATGGTTGAGCGGGTGCCACAATCGCAGCTCCTGTGCTATAATGCAGGGCGTTTTAAGCAAATAAATCCTGTTTTGTGATAGCATATCTTGTCCTGATTTGCAATACCCTGAAACCGAAACATCAAGCCGCAGACAAAGAATCGGGTGCTGCATCCAATATCGCATCCGTAACGTCATACGGTTTAGGAACACAACCATCGTTCGGGAACGATAAGGACAACCGGTGGCAACGCACAAGCGCGGGCAATGCAGAATTTGTGGCAAAGCACTCGGGGCTGTACAACAGGTATGCCCTCATTGTGGTGCCCCCCTGTCAGTATTACCCGAACAGGTGATTATAACCGGTGAGCGACAACTCACCCTCACCGCCGATACGATCAGTCTGCGAGATCTGCTGGTGATCGTGGAAGCAGGAGTTGCTTTCTGGCGTCAGCAATACGAGAACTCTGCCGGTGTCGCTCGCGAACAGGCAGCCCAGGCGCTGAACGAACTCTCCCAGATTCTGGCCAGTCTGGCACAACAAATCCGGCAAGGGCGTGAGACAGTACGGATCACAACCCGCCTACCAGCCCAACGACGCTATCCGCTGGCATGCCCCCATTGTGGTCGTGGCAACCGTGCTGGGGCCCGCTTCTGTGTTTCGTGTGGAGCAGCGCTACAACCACCGTGGCAGGCCACTCTGCTACCTCCACCACTGCAAGCCGAGATTGCCGTGCGAAGTCACACCGGACAGGTGCGTTCGCTGAACGAAGATACGGTGTACGCCGGCAGGTTCAGCCTGGGTGACGAACCACTTGGCTATTTACTGCTGGTTGCTGATGGCATGGGGGGAGCGACAGCCGGTGAGGTTGCCTCACAACTGGCGAGTAAAATGATTAAGACTTTTCTGCAACGGGAACTTAATACGGCATTACCCACGACCGATGATGACTGGTTATCGTTGCTGCGAGCAGCAGTGCAGACAGCCCACCGCCACATTGTTGCAGTAGCGCACAACGATCCGCAGCGTACCGGTATGGGAACAACCTTGACCCTGGCGCTGATCATTCATCGCCGGGCCTACATCGCCCACGTCGGCGACAGCCGTGCGTATCTGATTACCCCTGGAACGGGTGATGAGACCCCAGTCTGGCATCAGCTTACAACTGACCACACCATAGTGGCACGTCTGGTCGATGTTGGTCAGCTTAGCCCGGAAGAAGCCCGCACTCACCCGCAACGCCACATCCTTTACCGCTCACTGGGAGCCGATCAACCCCTGGAAATCGATACGCTGGTTCAGCCGTTAGCGACCGGGGATGTGCTGATGCTCTGCTCAGATGGGTTGTTCAACCATGTGACCGATGAGGAGCTGGTGCAGATGGCTATCGCGCACGAGCCGGGTCTGGCGGTGAGCGGATTGATAGATCTGGCTAATCAACGGGGGGGGAGCGATAACATTTCAATTGTCCTGGCTCGTTTCACCGGTATACCTGCAACAACATAGGTTGGACGATATGCGCTGTTCGACATGTGGTACCGAGAATCGTTCCAATGCCCGTTGCTGCGCTGGCTGCGGTCAACCTTTACCAGGGCGAGAACCCTTACCGGTTACCGACGACTGCCTGAGTGCAATGCTGACCCAGGCAATTGATCCACTCACATCACCGCTCAGCGGTGAGGAGGAGATGATGGAAGCGAACCTGCCTCTCTTTGCCAATCGGTTTGCACCAACCTATCCGTTGCCCGACCCGTGGCCTGTTGGGCCACTGGAAGTGCGTGATCTGGCACCGTGGCAGCGGTGCTGGGCCTGCGGCTCGGTCGCGAATGAAGCCAATGAGTCGTATTGCATCGATTGTGGTGCCGCCCTCGAAGTCCGTACATATCCAGCTTTTTTATCGGTACGCACAATGCCACAAGGGCCAGCACTCATCTCGCGCCTGGCTGACCCCCTGGCGCGAGCGATGTTACCTGATATTGTCGACCAATATGAATTTGATGAGTGGCAATTGACGGTCTTGCTTGATCAGGAACTGCAACCACTGAACATTCCTCTCGATGAGACAACGGCGCTTACGATAGGTGCTGCTCTGGCCCGGTTACTGGTCAGTCTCCATAGTGCTGGTATAAGCCTGGGAACATTCACCATCGACGATCTCGGTCTCAGTGGACCGGCTCAGATTTGCCTTCGCCACGCCAATCACTTGCGCCTGGTCAGTGATGATGAACGGCCAACAGCATTTCAAACCGATCTGCGCGTACTGACCGATGTGTTGGAACGACTGACTGCCATCCCACGAACCACCCAGCGACTAGACGAAGCTACTATCATCGGTACCGAACAGGCAACTGATAGCCTGGGGGCTATCCTGCGTCAGATTCGTACCGGTGAACTGACTGATGCAACTGTGGTTGCCAGGCGACTGGAAGCGCTGCGTGATGAACGAACACACCCGGTACCGCTCGTGCAGGTAGCCGGCGCATACAGTGATGTCGGGCTGGTGCGCGATCACAACGAAGATAGCCTGTTCAAACTTACCCTCTGCCTGGAAAACAACGGTCAACGACAGAGCTGGGGTCTGTACATCGTTGCTGATGGTATGGGAGGTCATGCCGCAGGTGAAGTGGCCAGCGGGCTGGCAGTACGGCATGCTGCCCAGACAATTATTGACTCGTATCTGCAACAAATGCTGGCCGGCCCTCGTCTGTATCACGAAGCCGACATGCAATCACTGGTACGTCAGGCAGTGCTGGCAGCGAATGAGGCGATCTACAACGAGGGCCGTGCTCAGGCAAACGATATGGGTTCAACCTTAACGATGGCACTGGTGATCGGTGATCGAGCAGTGGTAGCTAACGTCGGCGACAGTCGCACCTATCTCTTTCGCGACGGTAAGCTGCAACGGATCAGTCAAGATCACTCGCTGGTCATGCGGCTAGTCGAACTTGGACATCTCCGCGAAGACGAGATCTATTCGCATCCGCAGCGAAATGCCGTCTTGCGATCACTCGGTGATCGCGCTGAGCCAGAGATTGATCTGTTTCAGGTTCGTCTGCGTCCTGGCGATGCGCTCTTGCTCTGTTCAGATGGTCAGTGGGAAATGACACGTGATCCGGTCATGGAACGTATTATTACCGAGGAAGCCGATCCACAACAAGCCTGCCAAGCGCTGGTAGCGGCGGCAAACCAGGCAGGTGGGGAAGACAACATCGCGGTGATTCTGGTGAGATTAAGCTTATGAGATGTCCACAATGTGGCGCTAATCTACACGATCAGATAATCTTCTGCCCAGAATGTGGAGCACGGATCCGCAGAGAAGAAGTACCAGCAACAACTCCGCCACTCCAGGTGTTGCAGGGACGCTATGAGCTGCGACGACGCCTCGGCGCAGGTGGAATGGGATCGGTCTATCTGGCCACAGATCGACGACTCAGTACAGCCCAATGGGCGGTTAAGGAGATGAGCGACACCGCTATCACCTCACCGCTTGAGCGCCAGCAGGCTCAGGCTGCATTCCAGCAAGAGGCAGAATTGCTGGCGAGATTGAGCCATCCTTCTTTACCGCGGGTGACCGATCACTTTGAAGAGAATGGTCGGCACTACCTGGTTATGGAGTTTGTACCGGGCGAGAACCTGCGAGATTATGTTAACCGTTTAGGGTTGCCTCGTCCACTACACGAAGTCTTACGCTGGACAGCCCAGATTTGTGAGGTGCTGGCCTACCTGCACACCCAGCAGCCGCCGATCATCTTTCGTGATCTGAAACCGACGAACATTATGATTACGCCGGAAGGCACGATCAAGCTGGTTGATTTCGGCATTGCACGGCTTTTCAAGCCAGACAAAGAGCGCGATACGCAGACATTTGGCACCCCTGGCTATAGTGCCCCCGAACAGTACGGTCGTGGCCAAACCGATGCCCGCTCCGACATTTACAGCCTTGGCGTATTGATACACCACCTGCTCACCGGTCACGATCCCAGCACTACGCCGTTTCGCTTACCGCCGATCACGCAACTCAATCCCTCAGTACCGGCGTATATAGCAGCGGCGATTACCCGCGCCACGGATAACGATCCGAGCCGCCGTTTTGCCAGTGTGGTCGAGTTTCAGCAGGCACTGTTTGGTAGCCAACAACTGGTCAATGTGCAACCAGGCGTCGCATCAGTAGCTGCTCGCTCCGGCCCCATTGGCAGTGAGGTTACTGCCGTTACGCCAAGTACTGGGATGGCTATCGCCGGGCGCTGGATCGGAATCATTAGTGATGTGTTGATGGTGGTTGCGATCGTCCTGGCTAGCTTTACTTTGTTCGGCGCCAATGAGCTGTTCGGCGGCTTCGGGTTAATTCTCGCAATGGGGGCAATCCTGTTTGCCCTCATCGGTGGTACACTCAGCCTGATTGCTCTGGTCAGTCCGAATACGGCTCAAACACTACACGGGCGGCGCGATGCGGCTGTTGGCTTTACGAGTAGTAGCGGCGCCTTTCTGCTCTGTTGTGTATTAGGTTTCATGATTGCACAGATGGGATCATAAGCGTATGGCTGATGCAATAACTCTGACCTGCCAGTGGGGACGTGCACCGATTCCATCCTCGACCACCCCGCAAGTTGGATACCTGCTCGTTGAAGCGGCAGCGCCGGTCACTCTGGCCCCTTCCCTTCCGCTCAACCTTTGCTTCGTGCTCGACCGTTCGGGGTCGATGCAGGGGGCAAAGCTCGACAATTTGAAGGCTGCAACCCGCCGGGTAATTGAGCAATTGCAACCAACTGACATCGCAGCAATCGTCATCTTTGATGATACGGTACAGACATTGATCCCCGCTACTCCTGTCGGTGACCGCTCGGCACTGCTGGCCGCTGTCGACTCGATCAGCGAGGCCGGAGGTACGGCGATGTCGCTGGGCATGCAGGCCGGTCAGGTCGAACTCCAGAAACACCTCGGTTCTGACCGACTCAGTCGCATGCTGTTGCTCACCGACGGTCAGACCTGGGGAGATGAACCACTCTGCCGCGATCTGGCTCGATCATTAGGTCAGGCCGGGGTACAGATTGTCGCTTTTGGGCTGGGCACCGAATGGAATGAGCAGCTTCTTGAGGATATTGCCTCAGCCAGTAACGGCTATAGCGACTATATTGCTGCACCAGAACAGATCAGCACCTTCTTTCAGCAAGCCGTGCATGAAGCCCAGGCAACAGTGGCAACCGATACCCGCCTGCTCCTGCGATTTGTGCGTGATGCCACACCACGCGCTGTCTATCGTGCCAAACCGATGATTAACAATCTTGGGTATCAGCCGATTGGGGAATCAACTGTTGCTGTGCGCCTCGGTGATCTGGTTGGTGGACAGCCAGCAGCAGTTCTGATTGATCTAATGATTCCACCGCGGGCGAAAGGGCGGTTTCGGATCGCGCAGGCAGAACTTCACACCAAACCGGTTCATCAGGGCAGTGAGATCGTGATCAAGCAAGACATTCTGCTCGATGTAGCTGATCAGGTCGGTACAGAAAGTTACAACCCGGCGGTCATGAATCTGGTTGAGAGGGTTACTGCGTTTAAGCTGCAAACACAAGCGCTTAACGAAATGACTGCTGGCAATGTGGCCGGCGCCACCCAGAAACTGCGTGCAGCCGCCACTCGTTTACTTGATCTCGGCGAACTGGAGCTGGCAGAAAAGGCCCAGCAACAGGCTGTAGCGCTCGAACAGGGTCAACAACTCAGCCCGCAAGCCCAGAAAGAGCTGCGCTATGCGACACGCCGGCTCACGCAACGTTTAGATGATCACTAGCCATTTCTCTTGCATCATTGAAGGACCGAATGGTACGTAATCTGATGTATCCGGCAAATGCTGCTGTCACGGAATCGCACTTCTGTGGAAATATGGTAATCATACCCTTGCCCTCTAGTCTTGCGTACAATACGCTCACGGCAATGAGTGCGGTGGTACAAAATGAGAGAGCATCTTACGGATCATGCCATTCCTGATGTGAGAGAAATGTTCTGAACATGGTTCCCTGATGTGTTTCGTTCGTCGCTAACTATAGCGACTGCTAGCCAGTATGAGGAACGACTATGATTATCTGTCCCTCTTGCGGTGCCCAGAATGATCCAACCAATCGCTTTTGTGACCAATGCGGCAGACGGTTGGCTGAGCCAACTTCTTCATCAGTGCCGCTTACGGTATCTCCCGACCAACCAACTGCACTAGCGCCATCCTGCCCGGCCTGCGGTGCGACTGTGTTACCGGGTGAACGATTCTGTAGTATTTGTGGGGCTGACCTGATGGCGACCCCGCCAGTACCTGCTACCGACAACGATCAGGCCACATTAATTGCGCCTCCCGCTGGGCCAGCCGCCGCCGATGCGCCAACGGTGATCGCACCACCGCCTGCAGCGAACGAGCCGACGATTATCCCGCCGCCTCCCGCCGCACCTGCCGCCGCCGATGCCCCGACGG
>NZ_DAOTZQ010000030.1:0-4465 GCF_034434295.1 Chloroflexus sp. | reverse complement strand
GCAACGCTGCGTAGTATACTCGAAGGTCGTCAGCTTGTCAAGTGGCAAGGTCATCGCAGGCAACGCACACGCCAGATCGCTTCAGGAAGCGGTAAAGAGCCCAGAAGACTGCTAACCATCGGATCGTTCTATGTAAGATCCACTGCCTCGTCTTCTGCCTAGCCTCTCTCCTCTTTGCCGATCCACCCCTTTGTTATACTATGCATAGTTGTGCTCGTGAAAGAGGTGCATCCATGTGGCTCACTCTACTCTGGGTTGTGGTCGGATTGGGTCTTGCCGGTAGTTTTCTCGGCCAGTGGCGACGAATGCGTCAAATTCCACGGTTAACGTCGCCGTGCCTGCCCGATGATCCGCCGTTGATCTCGATTTTAATTCCTGCGCGCAATGAAGAGCGGGGAATTAGCCGTTGTGTACAGGGAGCGTTGGCTCAGCGCTATCCTCATATTGAGGTGATAGTGGTTGATGATGGCTCAACCGACCGGACACCGGCAATTCTGGCCGATCTGGCAGTTGCCGATGCCCGGTTACGGATAATCTCAGGGAAACCGCTGCCACCGGGCTGGGTTGGTAAATGCCATGCCTGTCAGCAGGCCAGTAGTGTGGCGAGCGGTGAATGGTTGCTCTTTCTTGATGCAGATACGGCTCCGGCACCTGATCTGGCAGCAGCCTTACTCTGTCATGCCCTGACAACTAATGGCGATATGGTGACGATCTTTCCCTTTCTTGAGTTGAAAACGTGGTCTGAACGATTGATCTTGCCGCCATTCGTGGCCTTGATCGTGTCCATCTTTCCTTTCGAGCGCCTGGCTAAGCCTGATGTTCGCCCAGAAGAGGTGTTGGCGAACGGTCAATGCATCTTCGTGCGGCGTGCGGCGTATGAAGCGATTGGCGGTCACGGAGCGGTACGAGCTGAGGTGTTGGAAGATGTTCGTCTTGGCCAGCGTTTGCGCACCGCCGGTTTCACGGTGCGTGGTGCGATTGGGATGGAATATCTGGCAGTACGGATGTATACGAATGCGGCTGAAGTGATCGAGGGTTTGATGAAAAATGCCTCGGCAGGATCGCGGAGTGGTGGCTGGCGTTCGTTAATCGGGATGACGTTGCTATTGGCACAGGCGTATGGCCCATTGCTGTTGATGATCGGTGGTTGGTTCACCGGTGGCTGGGCAGGAAGTTTGGTTTTGCTGGTCGGAATGGTATCGTGGCTGGTTGGCCTGCTGTTTTGGGGAACGCTGTATCAACGGTTTTACCGGCTCACCCCACTGCACGCCGTTCTCTGGCCGGTCGGTTTGCTGATGTATTTGCTGATTGCCGGGTATGGCATTCTGCGCGTTCGATTAGGACAGGGAGTGATTTGGAAGGGGCGACGGTATGCCGGTTAGCCGGGGTGGTGGGCCGATAGGTGTCGGCCCACCGGTGCTGCTCATCAGGCCAGCTTGAAGTCAATGTGCAGGAATTTGCGGGTTACCGGATGGCGTTGCACGACATAAATCACGACCGGATATGTCGTACCTTCGATGTCGAGGTTGAAGGACTCGCCTTTCGGCACCGTTCGGAAGATCTGCTCGAAATCGCGTTCGTTGATCTGAATCGCCGTGGTTTCAACGCCTTTGCCGTAGAAATTAGCCGGCAAAATTCCTTCCCGACGGAGTGTTTTGACTTTTTTGCCAAAGATGTGGCGCCGTTGAGCTGTCAGGGTAACGTTTGCCATAGTTTGCCTCTCTTTAGTATTTACGGAGGGGAGAAGCCAGCCCGTTGCCGGCCCGAGACCCTCCAGCGATCCGAAGGGATAGTATATCATAAAGCCGGAATATCGCTGCAATCTGAGGTGATTCGTTGTCTATGAATCCTGTCTCTGAACTGGTGGCTGATGTGGCCGTCCTCACAGACTCCTTGCCATCCCAACACCAGGGCATCTTCTCGTACCGTGTACCTGATCATTTGCAAGCGGCCATCGCGATAGGACAACTGGTGTGGGTACCGTTGCGCCAACAGCAGGTTCAGGGGGTGGTTCTGACAATGCAGCGCCGCACTGTCAGTGGGTTGCGCGATCTGATTGACCTGGTCGATCCTGATCTGTCGATCCCACAACTGACGATTCAATTAGCGCATTGGGTGGCCGAGAACTGCTATACAACGCTGGCAGCGGTGCTTGATCTCTGTTTGCCGCCAGGCATGATCCGGCAGGCGGTGACAACCTGGCGGGCAACGGTGGCAGGTCTTACGTGTGAATTGGGTGCATTACCAGAGCGTGAGCGGGCGATCCTCTTTTATTTGCGTCGGCATGGGGAATTGAGTGAGGCCGACTTGCGGGCGGCGCTGCGCGGAAGTGATGCAAATCTGCGGGCTGCGTATCGGTCATTGGCCGAACGAGGTCTGATTACGCGCCGCTTGCGTATCGATCCACCGCGAGTACGTCCCCAACAAGAGCAGTTTGTCCGGTTAACGTTGCACGATCTCGATCAAGCGATAGCCGAACTGCGTCGTGCACCCAGACAGGCAGCAGCATTGCGCTGGCTGGCTGAACGGACGACAAGCGATCCTCCTACGTTGAAGGAGCTACGGCGAGCGACAGGTATTGACAATACAGGGATACGTGCGCTTGAACGGCGGGGTTTTGTGCAACTGGTTGGTCGTGAAATCTATCGGGATCCCCTGGCAACAGTACATCCGTCCACCGATACGCCGCCACCACTGACAACTGCTCAGCGGGTGGCGTATGAGACAATCGTGACTGCGCTTGAAGCCGGTACGGGCGGACGGTTTCTGCTCTATGGAATCACCGGTAGCGGGAAAACTGAAGTCTACCTGCGCCTGATCGCTCGTGCGTTACGGCTTGGTCGACAGGCATTGGTGCTGGCGCCGGAGATTGCCCTCACCACCCAGTTAGTCCGTCGCTTTGTTGCTCGTTTCGGTCATCAACTGGCGGTCTTGCATAGCGGGTTGAGTGATGGTGAGCGCTACGATGAGTGGCGGCGATTAAGGCGGGGTGAAGCCCGGGTGGCTATCGGTGCACGTTCCGCACTTTTCGCGCCATTACCCGATCTCGGCCTGGTGATTGTCGATGAGGAACATGAACCTGGTTACAAAAGCGATGCAGCACCTCGTTACCATGCGCGTGACGCAGCATTACACCTTGCCGATCTGGCCGGAGTAACGGTCGTGTTTGGTAGTGCAACGCCAAGCGTTGAAACCTACTATGCCGCCCGCAATGGTCAGATTCAGTTACTCGAATTACCAGAGCGAATTGGTGCCCAGATTGGCGTCGATGGTCTCGTTCACAGTCGCCCCTTGCCGTTGCCGCCGGTGCGTATTGTTGATATGCGGCATGAACTACAGCAGGGCAACACATCCATCTTCTCGATCAAACTGCAATACGCGCTGGCGCAGACCCTTGCCCGTGGGCAACAGGCGATCCTCTTTCTCAATCGCCGGGGAGCCGCTTCCTTTGTTTTTTGTCGAGATTGTGGTTATGTTGCCCGTTGTGGACGGTGTGCCGCACCACTCACCGTTCATTACGATACATCAACCACTGCTGAA
Source organism: Chloroflexus sp. (assembly GCF_034434295.1). Taxonomy (GTDB): domain Bacteria; phylum Chloroflexota; class Chloroflexia; order Chloroflexales; family Chloroflexaceae; genus Chloroflexus. The sequence continues at coordinate 925 of NZ_DAOTZQ010000030.1, read as the reverse complement.
GCCGGCGAGTCGGTGCGCGTTTTAATCTGCCATTCATGCGGTCAGCGCACGGCTACGCCGGTAGTCTGTCCGCAATGTCTCAGTCACCGCATTCGCGTCTCGGGTATCGGCACACAGCGCGTTGCCGAAGTGGTACGTGAATTGTTTCCCGATGCCCGGGTAGCTCGCTGGGATCGGGATAGTATCAGTGGAAAGAATGCCCATGATGCCCTGCTAGAAGCAATGGTACGCCACGAGATCGATGTGCTGGTCGGTACGCAGATGATTGCGAAAGGGCTTGATTTACCTCTGGTTGGGTTGGTCGGCGTGGTATTAGCCGATACCGGTCTGCACCTGCCCGACTTTCGTAGTGGCGAGCGGACATTTCAACTTCTGACTCAGGTTGCCGGACGAGCAGGGCGACGGAGTGAAGGGGCGCAGGTCATCATTCAGACCTATCAACCCGATCATTATGCGCTTCAGGCCGCATGCGAGCACGACTACCGGGCATTTTTTCGGGAAGAGATCGCCTTCCGGCGGGCACTGGCATATCCTCCCTTTGGCCGATTGGTGCGCTTCGTCACGACCGCAGCCAGCGAGTCAATCTGTCGACGACAGGCCGAACAGCTTGCTGTCACCTTGCAGACGTACATTACCGGTCGCGATCTGGTCGGCTGGCGTCTGATCGGGCCGGCACCGGCATTCTTTCGCCGACAACGTGATCGGTGGCGCTGGCACGTATTGTTACGGATGCCACCGGCCACAGACATCCGGGAGATACGCCTGGCACTGGATGCGGTTGGCCCGTTGTACGGTTGGGTGATCGATATTGATCCGGTGCAGGTGTTGTGAGGGAGAGGGTGAGCACGGTGAGACTCTGAATGTGTAGAACCTATCTCAAAACATCTCCTGGAAGGTATCTCGTGCATTCTTGACCGACGCTATG
>NZ_DAOTZQ010000029.1:0-2066 GCF_034434295.1 Chloroflexus sp. | reverse complement strand
GCTGTGCGATACGTAAAAGTTTTCTCCAGGCTTACACACAAATCGCACCTGTGGAAACACATCCACACACCGATCACTACACGAGCACACCTACCCGCTACCACGAACGAAAATGTTCGGCCAGGGGCGGAAACGGGTGAAGAACAGCTCGCGCCGCACCTCACCATCTGCTTCGGTCACGATGCGGTAGATGGAAACATCACGACCACTGCGTGCGACATCGGTTTGCCGTATCGTACCACGTGGCAGCGAAGGATCATCGATGTAGACCGGCTCAGCCGGTGCACGTACCTCGTTGGTAATGATCGGACCTTCGATCCGCACCTCGCGCTCAGGACGAGTGCCATACAATTGGACGACCAGTACCTGGGCCTGTTCATCAATACTCGTTTGCATCAGCAGCCAGCGCCCGGTATCGTTGATGAATTTGAGGTCTTGCACCCCGGTAAAGATTGCGGCATCGAGACCCTGACCATCGCCGTTCGGACCGAGTCCGAAGCGGTCGTACCAGCTTATGTAAAATGAGTGGGCATGGCGTTCGGTAATCGGCAGACCGGCCCAAAACGCAGCTCGAAAAACGGTCGTACTCACCTGGCATACCCCACCGCCCCATTCGAGCTGAGTCCGATTGCCGATAATTGCATACCCTTCAACAAAGCCATTTTCGGCATTGACTTCACCCAACTGGCGGTTAAATGAGAATTCTTCGCCGGGTGCAATCAATACGCCGTTCATACGGGCTGCACCGGCACGAATATTGGTGATACGGTATGGAGCTGAACCAACAAAACTGCTCCGTCCTTCCGCCACCAGCTCGACAATGCCCAGATTGTCGAGGGTTGCTGCCGTAATTTGAGGCTCAATCCGCTCAACCGGCAAAGTCAGCGTGCGGGTTACCGGTGAAGGCTGCATCAGCACGTCGGCAATGGCAGTTACCGCATCAGCCTGCTGCAGCCGTCGCCCTGGCTGTCCCTCGGCGACGATCCGCACCCGCCCATCACTGAAGCGCAGGCGCGGTTCGGCGGTACCAGTGTCGATTATTTGCGCCAGCCCTTCCACTGCACGGGCAAGACGATCTGGATCAACTTCTATTGTCAAGCGACCGTCAACCGGTGTTACCCGCAGTAGTTCCGCCAGGCGTTCAGGTGTCCAGACAATAGTCTGGTCGTCAACCTTCAATTCGAGCGCACTCCGCAGCAATTGGTCAGCAATCTGCTGGGCGACCACCAGATCGGTATCATCGATCAGTGGTGCGACCTGACGAGTGCGGATCGGCACCGTTTGTGGTTGGAGCGCACGGATAGCCAGCAGCACATCATTTGCGGTTGCGTCAACCAAAAGCTGCGTACCCGGTTGACTAGGCTGACCAACCACGCGGGCATCAGCCAGACTGAGGACAGCATCAGCCGGCAATCGCTCGATCTGTGGAGCAAGCCCCAGTAGATAGCGTTGGGTTTGTCCAAGATCGACGGTCAGACGAGGGGTTATATCAATACCTTCCTGCCAGAGTAACCACAGCTCATAGGCACGGGTTAGCGGATCACCGCTCCGCCCAAGCGCAAAGGCACTATTCACCAGCCCTTCAATATCAAAGGCGACCCCCAACTCGGCGAGTGTCGGTTGCCATCGCTGATCACGAAAGGTAAGCGTCACCGGCTGTTGCTCAAAGGAACGATAGCGTCGCCGCAACTCGATAATCAAATCGGTGCGCGTATACCCACCAATGGACTCGCCATTGAGCGAAACGCCAGGCAAAATCGTTTCGGGATACACCATATCCACGGCGTACAGCGCACCGGTGGGAACTGCGACAAGCATGACTAAACCTATCACCAGCCATAGCCAGACCGGTACCCGCCGCCGATGACGCACTGGCCGCCGCACACGAGGGCGTCGCGGCTCGTCAAGTGTTGGCTTGCCGTCGGCAAGCGACGGACGTTGTCCGGCTCGACGGCGATAGATCGGGCCGTATTCCTGATAGTAGCGATTGTTCGGCATACGGATGCAGCAACCTCATAATACCGGATTACTCGCATTGTACAAAACCTTTGGCGTGGCGACAAGTT
>NZ_DAOTZQ010000028.1:0-9683 GCF_034434295.1 Chloroflexus sp. | reverse complement strand
GCCTGGTGCTCTTGTTGCTCGCGCTCACATACCAGTATATCCTTCCAGCCGACTCGCGTTGGATAACGGTAGCGGTTGGGATGATCTTCGGCGGTGGTTTGTCCAATCTGGTAGATCGGATCCGCCAGGGATACGTGGTCGATTTTATTCAATTTGGCTGGTGGCCGGTCTTTAACCTTGCCGACAGCGCGATTACTATCGGGGTTGCTGCATTGGCTTTTCATATCATCTTTATCGGTGAAGAGCCTGCGCCGACCGAACCCGAACCGATTGACGATGAACTCCTCAGTGAGTTGTTGAGTCGCGATCCCTCGCCTCCCACAGCAACCGACGCACGCACTTCCAGTTCGGAGTCGCTATCATGAGCGGAGAAGGTGAGATTGAATTGCTCGAAGCGGAAGAGCGGGTGTTGGTTGTACCGCCTACCCAGACCGCTGAGCGTATTGACCGTTTTCTTGCCGGTGCTATGCCCGATCTTTCGCGGGCACAAGTGCAACGTCTGATTGAGCAGGGCTTTGTGATCTACGATGGTCGTTCACCACGAGCCAGTCAACCGGTACGTCCTGGCGCGGTCATTCAGCTTACCATCCCGCCACCGATACCCACCGAACTTATTCCCGAACCAATACCGCTTGATGTTGTGTATGAAGATAGGGATATTGCCGTGATCAACAAACCGGCGGGAATGGTCGTCCATCCGGCACCCGGCCATCCACGAGGTACGCTGGTCAATGCGCTCCTGGCCCGGTATCCCGATCTGGCGATTGGTGGTGAGCTACGTCCGGGTATTGTCCATCGCCTTGACCGTGACACGTCAGGGCTGTTGGTGATTGCCCGCCACGATCAGGCACTGCGCTCGTTAGTCGAACAACAGCAGGCCCGTCGTATGCGCAAAATATACCAGGCGTTGGTGATTGGCAGACCACCTGAAACTGGTACTATTGATGCCCCGATTGGCCGTGATCCACGTGACCGTCTCCGCATGGCGGTTGTGCCCGACGGCCGCCCAGCGCGTACTCACTACCGCCTGCTGGCCACGTTCGGCGATTACAGTCTGCTTGAAGTACAACTGGAAACCGGACGTACCCATCAAATTCGTGTACATCTACGCCATCTGGGTTATCCGATTGTCGGCGATCCGGTGTATGGGCCACGCCGTTCACACCTTCACCTGGCGCGCCAGTTTTTGCACGCCGCTTACCTTGGTCTGGTTCATCCACGCAGTGGTCAATGGCAAGAGTACACTGCCCCGCTGCCCGCCGATTTACAGACAGTACTGCGCCAGTTGCAGGATCGGGCATCGTACCATTGAGACTGCAATATGCTACAATGCGCAGGGATGAGTACGACGCCGTTCGTTGCATTCCATAGCTGGCGCCGCTTAGAGGAGGAGACAGTTATGCGCAAGAAGATTAGTATTATTGGGGCAGGATTTGTCGGTTCGACGACAGCTCACTGGCTGGCCGCTAAAGAATTGGGTGACATCGTTCTGCTTGATATTGTCGAGGGTGTGCCACAAGGTAAAGCACTTGATCTCTACGAGGCATCGCCGATTGAAGGGTTTGATGTTCGGGTTACCGGCACGAACAACTACGCCGATACTGCCAACTCTGATGTCATCGTGGTTACGTCAGGCGCTCCGCGCAAGCCGGGCATGAGCCGCGAGGATTTGATCAAGGTCAACGCCGACATCACCCGTGCCTGTATTAGTCAGGCTGCCCCGCTCTCGCCGAATGCGGTGATTATCATGGTCAATAATCCGCTGGATGCGATGACCTATCTGGCTGCGGAGGTCAGTGGCTTCCCCAAAGAGCGTGTCATTGGTCAGGCCGGCGTCCTCGATGCGGCCCGCTATCGCACCTTTATCGCTATGGAGGCGGGGGTTTCGGTTGAAGATGTGCAGGCGATGCTGATGGGTGGTCACGGTGATGAGATGGTACCGCTGCCCCGGTTTTCGACCATTAGCGGTATTCCGGTGAGCGAGTTCATCGCGCCTGATCGTCTGGCCCAGATTGTTGAGCGCACCCGGAAGGGTGGCGGCGAGATTGTGAATCTGCTGAAGACTGGCAGTGCGTATTACGCTCCCGCAGCCGCCACAGCGCAGATGGTCGAAGCTGTGCTCAAAGACAAGAAGCGGGTCATGCCGGTGGCAGCCTACCTGACCGGTCAGTACGGACTGAATGATATTTACTTTGGCGTACCGGTGATCCTCGGCGCCGGTGGAGTAGAGAAAATTCTTGAGTTGCCACTCAACGAAGGGGAGATGGCGCTGCTGAACGCATCGGCAAAAGCGGTACGTGCCACCCTCGATACGCTGAAGTCTTTCTAAGAATACCGGAGCGACGGGCGTCATTAGGGCGCCGTCGCTCTGTTTACTGCGGGTACGAGTATGACCAGTCCGGCAAAATCATCAACCACTGTTTCTTCATCAGCGCAGCGATCACTGTCGGCATGGAGTCCGCTGGGTGGTGAGCGTTTCTATGCTGCTGCCCGTTGGGTGTTGATCATATTGCTCGGCGTCGTAACCCAATTTCTGACCAATGGTGGTTTGTGGCCAATTACCGATGAGATAGGCCCGTTAGAGAGCATTTTCTGGTTGTACGTCGGCTTTGCTCTCGTTTTCACCGTTCTGGCCTTCGTACCGTTTGCCGCCGGTCTGGTGAGTATTTCATACCTGTTTGATATTGCATTCATTTCGCTTATGACCTTTTTCGGTGGCGAGCGGATCGTCATCTTTTTTCCCCTGTACCTGGTACCGCTCACCTATGCTGCGATCCGTCAACCGCTCTCGGTGAGCCTTCTGTCTGGTGGATTGGCTGCGGTGGCGTACATCGCTGCCTTCGTTGGCTGGCGACGGTTGATCGCTCCTGAAGCGCTGATGACGTTACTCGACTACGTTGCGTTGGCCCTGCGCGGATCGACGCTGGCGATTGTACCGTGGGTGACCGGCAATCTGGTGGAGCGGCAGAGCGAAGTCAATCGGGAACGGGTGTCTCAGGCTCAACGCGAGGCTGAGCAGGCGCTCAGCGAAGCCCATGCCTATCGCGATCAGATGCGTTCGTTGTACCGGGTAGCGTTGACCCTGGGCAGTACTGCCGATTATCGACAGGTGTTGGATACACTGCTGCAAGAGAGTCAGAAAATTGTGCCGTACCGGGCCGGGATCGTTCTGCTCTCTTCGGGCCAACCGAATGAATTGTACGTCGCTTTTGGTTCAAATCTGGCTCCAGGCGACTTGAATCGGTCGTTGAAAATGGATACCGGCCTGACTGCGGCCCTCCGTTCCAGTACCGCTCAAGTTATTACATCATTTGCGCAATTTCCCTCGTTGCAACAGCTTGGCTCACTGCATACCTGTAAAGCGGCTGCTTTGTTGCCGTTGCAGGCCGGTATGCGGGCGTATGGATTGTTTGTCGTTGCGACTGATCAGACGCTCAGTACCGATCAGGTAGAGATGTTGATGGCGCTGGCCAATTATGCGATTGTGGCCTTGCATAACGCACAGCTCATCTATGATCTAAAAGAAGAACGAGAAAAGTTGCTCTCGCGTGAAGAAGAGGTTCGCCATCAACTGGCCCGTGATCTGCACGATGGCCCGGCCCAGGCTATGGCAGTGATTACGATGAAAGCTGAGTTTATCAAGCGGCTGCTTGAACGCGACCCGGCGCAGGCGCTGGCTGAACTCGATGAGCTGAGCAGTATTGCCAAGCGTACCAATTACGAGGTGCGCACGATGCTGTTTGAATTGCGTCCGTTGATGCTTGAAGCACAGGGCCTGAAAGTTACCCTCGAACAGTACCTCGACCGCTTGCGGGCCAAAGCCGGAAATACGGCCATTGTGCTTGAAGGAACCGATATTGACCAGATTCGCCTCGGTTCAAAAGTTGAAGGCGCTCTCTTCAATATGATCCAGGAATCGGTGACGAACGCTATCAAGCACGCGCAGGCAAATCATATCTGGGTTCGTCTCCGTCTGGTGAATAACCAAATGCTTGAGGTTGTGATTCAGGATGATGGGGTTGGTTTTGACAAGGCAGCGGTACTTAAATCGTACGAACGGCGCGGCAGCTTTGGCTTACTGAATATCGATGAGCGTGCCCGTCTGGTAGGGGGGCGGGCCGAGATAGATTCGGTCCCTGGCAAAGGTACAAAGATTACCATTTTTGTTCCGGTTGAGTCGTGAATCCATATCTGAATCCACAACGCATTCGTGCTGCCCTGCGGGCGCTCAATCTGCGCCCGACCCGTGGGATGGGGCAGAATTTTCTCCTTGATGGTCAGGTGCTGGCAACGATTGTGGCTGAAGCGAACGTCCACGCTGCTGATACTGTCATTGAAGTCGGGCCGGGTCTCGGTGTGTTGACCTGGGAGCTATTGCAGTGTGCCGGGCGGGTGATCTGTGTTGAACTGGATCACCGGCTTGCCGACCGGCTGGCTGCTGAGTTCCGCGACCAGTCTCATCTCTATCTGATCCAGGGTGATGTTTTGAAGGTTACGCCTTCCGATCTGCTAGCGCGGGCTGCTGCCATGCCACCGTACAAACTGGTTGCGAATATCCCATACGCCATCACCGCCCCGCTGCTGCGCCATTTTCTTGAGGCGACTGCGCCCCCTGATCTGAGCGTCTTGCTGGTACAGTGGGAGGTTGCCGAACGTATCTGCGCCGGCCCTGGCGATTACAGCATCCTGGCGCACGCGGTGCAATTGTACGCCGAACCGGCGATTGTGGCCCGCGTTCCGGCTACCAGCTTCTTCCCGGCACCGGCGGTCGACTCGGCAATCCTGCGCCTCGTCCGCCGTCCACAACTGGCGGTGGCAGTAGACGATGTGAATAAGCTATTCCGGTTGATCAAAGCCGGGTTCCTTCACGCCCGCAAGCAGTTAGGGAATGCCTTGCCCGGTGGTCTGGCCGCACTTGGGGTAACGGTTAGTCGTGAGCACGTCGTGCAGGCACTTCAGGCTGCCGGTATCGATCCGCAACGGCGTGCCGAAACGGTAACCCTGGCGGAATGGGCAAAATTGCTCGCGTTGTTGTCCGAATCGGGGGTATAGTTATAAAGGGAGACCTTTCTGATCGTGACAACAGCAGCGGAGGCACGTGTGGCTGAGCAGACAGTACCATATTTCGCAAATCTTTACCGGCACGAGTACGCAAATTTAATCACGTTCCGTAAAAATGGCCAGCCGGTGGTGACGCCGGTCTGGTTTGCGGAACGAAACGGCAAAATCTACGTGATGACGACCGCCAATGCGGGCAAGGTCAAGCGCATCCGCAATAACCCCCAGGTCGAGATTGGCCCATCCGACCGGGCCGGGAAGCCGCTTGGCCCAACTGTGCCAGCACGGGCACGCATCCTGCCTCCCGACGAGGCCCGCATCGCCCGGGAAGCGCTTGATGATAAATATGGTCTGATGAAGGCGATGTTCGATTTCTTTATGAACATACGAGGGGTTGAACGGGCCTGGATCGAGATCGCGCCGCTGGCAGATACGGTGGTTGAATAAAAACACGCTTCGGTTCTGTTGTGAGATGGTTTGGGCGCTTCAGATCAGAAGCTGTGCGGAGAGCACCCCACACCCCGCCCCTGCTGGGGGCGGGAGAAGGCCCTCACCCCTGGCCCCTCTCCCGCAGCGCGGGAGAGGGGAAGACAGTGACCGGCGTTGGGGCTTTCTAATGCACTAGATGGCAGGTTCGTTCTTGTGTTCTGTCTGCCCCTCCCCCCAGCGGGGGGGTTGGGAGGGGGGCGTCTCCTCCCCCCAGCGGGGGGAGGCTGGGAGCTATGCATTACCCACATGTCACGCTGCGTCAGGCTGGCTGCAAGCACTCCCCGTGGCGCGAGTGGCGTGGCGCAGGCTTCCAGCCTGCGTGGATGCATCCTCTCGACCGCCGTCAGGTGCTGGCCGTGGCCGCTGGTGCGCAGGCACGAATCGCGTGCAACATAACCGTCTACGCGCAGGGATCACATTCATGTCTGACCGACTCGCTGATCGGCACGAGCACATTCAGCAATCTCGTGACCAGGATGGGTAGCGGTATGCCACGCGCCGAATTGCGAGCACGGCTGGCGCGGCAGCATGGCTGCCGCACTCCAAACCCTGCGCCACGGGTAACTTCACCGGAAAACCGTATCCACGCCGGCGTGTGCAGCGGAAATGCCGTTCGCCGTGGCTGTGATCACTCCTGGCTTGATCAGGTGATGTCCCTCATTCACCGTCTCCCTTGGATGGTAAGGTGAACGATACAGGCACCATCCGTAGGGGCGGGTTCTAAACCCGCCCCTACAGATCCGCCCCTGCGGAATCCGCCGCACCACCACTAGCACGCTGTGGGGCAGGCTGCCGGCCTGCGTTCAGCCATCCCCGTCATCAGGGGCACGCAGGCAACATGCGCACGATAGCACAGCTATAACACACGTTCGCGCATCCTGCCCCACAGTCTGGCACGACATCTCCCTCTGTTCCCCGATACCGAACCGTGGTTGCAATTGCCATGCAACACGTACTCGATTATCATTATCATAGATGTATCGCCCGCATTCGAATCAACGCGCCATCCTGGCTGAGAAACATTGATACGTATGAGAGCACATCCTGCCCGCGTACTCGTCGCCTGTGCGCTACATGTTGTACTGTTGTTCGGCGCACTCAACCCTGCCGTGGCGCAGCAGCCCGCGCCAACGACGACACCGCCGCCTGTCACTGCGGCGCCGACCGTGGCACCGCCGACCCCAACGACGGCGCTGCCAACGTCCACTGCCACGCTGCCAACATCCACCGCTGTGCTTCCCACTTCCACTGCCGCGCCGCCCATGCCTGAGCCGACGCTCACTGTGCCGGAGGCCATTGACCGGATCATCAGTGGCGAGAAGCCGGTTGAAACCCTCGTCACCCTGATCGCTCAGCGTTCGCTGTTGCAGATCGCCGGGCTGGTTGTGCTCGTCCTGTTCATCGCTGCCGTCAAACCCTGGCGCGAGCGTTTCTTCCGCTGGCTTGACCGGATGATAGGCGGCCAGCGGATTGACATTGAGGATGAAGTGCAACGCGAACAGGATAAGAAGGATATCGAAGCCAAACGGCGAGAGAGACAATTCCGGGCGGTGTTGCCGACCGGTATCGCAAACTATCTTGAATGGCTCAAGGCAGAATACGGCTCCACGCAGCCACTTGGTATTGCCACCGAGCAGGTGCAACTCAGGCTTGAAGCTGTTCACGTGCCGCTGCGGGTCGTCGAGCGAGATGCGATTGAGTCCTACCGCAGGCGTATGCGTGGTGAAGATCGGCAGATGTCGGGGCGAGCGTGGTCCAACACGGAGAACAGCAGTGGCTATGTGTTTGAGCTGCTAAGCGATCCAGATCTGCTGGCAGCACGCCGGGCGTCTTTGAGCGACCGGCGGCGACAACAGGAGAATCGCGGCATGCCAACCGATGATGAGCCTCCGCCACCTGTGACCACGACGCGCTTGTTGCTGCTCGGCGATGCGGGAAGTGGGAAAACAATGACCCTGCGCTACGCCGCACTCCGCCTTGCCGAGGCGTATCTTAAGGGTGATGCCTCACTGCTGGCAGACGCCGATACCGGTCTGCGCCTCCATCTCCGGCAGACGCCACTACCGATCTATGTTCGGCTGACGCTCTTTGCCGCAACCATCCCACCAGATTTGAAGGAACTACCGCCGCAAGAGCGGCAAAACTATGCCGGTGCGCCGCCCGACCTCTTCCTCAACTGGCTGGATCGCGAGATGGCGAAGTACTGTGAGATGCCGGAATGCATGCTTTCGTCGCTGATCAAGAAGAACGACGGGGGTGTTCTGCTCCTACTCGATGGGCTGGATGAGGCAGGCGATGATCAGCGCCGTGCGTATCTCGCGCAGGTGATCGACAATCTCGCACGCCGGTATGCGACGTTGCGCTATGTTGTTGCAAGCCGAACCGCAGGCTATGGCGGGAGAGTCTACCTCTCCGATTTTCTCGAACGGCACCTCAGTCCGCTGAATGAGCGGGAGGCTCAAGCGCTGCTTCATAAGTGGTTCGCTGCCGTTTATCAGCGCCTGGCAGAGATCGGGCGTCGTCGCCAGGATGCTGCCGCGGATCAGGCCGCCCAGCTCTGGAGTGCCATCGAGCGTAATGATCGCCTCTCAGAAATGGCGACGAACCCGCTTCTGCTGACGGTGATGGCGCTGCTCCAGTTCAATAACGTGAAGCTGCCCGACCAGCGTGCGAAGCTGTACGAGAAGCTGATCGAGCTGCTCCTCGACCTCTGGCGTAAGCAGAATGTTGCCAACGACACGCTGGTAATGAGCGTTGCGCAACTGGCGTCCGAGCAACGCCGCCTGGAGGCGCTTGCCCTCTCGATGCAGCAACAGGCGCAGCAGGTGCGCGAGGTGACGCTCAGCCAGGCGCAGGAGTGGCTCAGCCCACTCTATGTTGAACGACTGAAGATCGACCGCGAGGCTGCCGATGAGCGGGTGCGCGATCTACTTCACCGCCTTGCCGTAGACAGCGGGATCATCCAGCGCCGCGATGACATGTACTCCTTTTCGCACTACACGTTTCAGGAGTACCTGGCGGCGCGGGCGCTCGACAGCCTCGACAACCGTGCCGGGGCGCCGGATAGTGTGGCATTTCTCCTGGAGCGTAGTGGCGATCCGCGCTGGCGCGAGACCCTGCTGCTGGCTGCCGGCTCCTGGAGCAATGGTCAGCAGATCGCCAAGACGGAGCGACTCCTGCGCGGGCTGCTCGATATGCACGATCCCGAAAGCCTACTGCTCACTGCCGCCGTGCTTGTCGATATCGGGGTGGTCGAGGAGCTGACCACCCTGCGTGATGAGACCATTGCCCGCCTCCGCGCCCTCGCTGCGCTCACCGACGACTGGCGGCGCACTGCCCACCCCGACCCGGTGCTGCGCAACCGCGCCGCGACCATGCTCGACCGGCTCGATGCCGATAGCGACCGCCCCGGCCTCGATCTGACGAATGACGATTACTGGGCAACCCGCATCGAGCCGGGTACGTTCAGTATGGGTGATGACAATGGGCTGTATCGCAATGAAGAACCACAGTTCGACTACACCATCCGCCGGCCCTACGCCCTGGCCCGCTTCCCGGTGACCAACCGCCAATACCTGCTGTTTATCGAGGCGCTGGCCGGACGCGGCACGCCTGAGGCCGTTGCAGCGGCGCGGAAGCTCTTATCGTTGATGCAGAAGCACAGGCAAAAACCGGAGGATTTTCGCCCACGCTTCTGGCCCGGCGCACGTTACCGGGCTGGCGAGGGCAACCACCCGGTGGTTGGCGTGACCTGGTACGCGGCCACCGCCTTCGCCTGGTGGGTCAACGAATGGCTGCACACCCTGGGTGTGCTGACGGCAGGCGAGGAGGTGCGCCTGCCCACCGAGGCCGAATGGGAACGGGCGGCGGCCTACCCACCGGTCCTGTCGGGTGGCAACCCCCGCGCCGGACGGCGCGAGTACCCCTGGGGCGATTGGGACGGCCTCGCGCACGGGAGCGGTGCCGAGGGTGAGGGCATTCCTGGCATCCGGGCCAACATCGACGAAAGCAAGATCAGCGGCACCTCGGTGGTGGGCATCTTTCCCCACGGCGCAGCGGCCTGTGGGGCCGAGGAGCTGGCCGGCAATGTCTGGGAGTGGTGCAGCACGCCATATCTGGACTATCCGTTCCAGGGT
>NZ_DAOTZQ010000027.1:0-5709 GCF_034434295.1 Chloroflexus sp. | reverse complement strand
GGCCAGGGGTGAGGGCGTTTACCTCATCTCCATGCGTCTGCACTCTCACATCCTGTACACCCCCGCAACCGTTCACGGTTGTACATCATCTACCGCTAGTGCCGGCGCAACCAATTCCTCAACCGTAATCTGACCAATGTCCAGTCGATCCAACGCCGGCAAGATCGGAGAGTCACTGCCGTAGCGTTCACCCCACAAAGGCAGACCGGCAGCCTGTACGGCCTGGATCACGTGTGACTGGTACGGCGTCAGTTCCAGATATGCAATGCCTGCCTCTCCATCCACGTAGAGCACTCGTGCACCGCTGAGCAAACGACACGCATACGGTCGTGGCTGCAACGGTGAGGCTGGCGGATTCACGGTTGGCTCGCGCCCTTCGGCTGCCTGCCGTGCCTGATCACAAACATCGGGCGACCCATTCGGATCGCTAAAGCCAATATTGATCCGATCACGATGGGTGAGCGGGCCAATCGTCTCGGTGCTGAACGGCACCGCAACCATCCCCGACGTCAACGCCTCACCGTTCGGGTAGACCGGCTGGGTCGGTGCATGCTCCATCAACATCGAGGGCTGAAGCAGATCGTTCGCGGCAAGATGACGGGCTGCATACTGCCCGACGGCCAATGCCGGCGAGCTAATGCCGGTCAATTGCACCGGACGATGACGGGGAAGCAGAACAACTGCAAGATCATCGGCACTGATTTGCTGTCCATACGGCACATCCCGCGCCAGAATCACCACCGGTTCACTACGACTTGCCTCCATAAAAGCAATCACGGTAAAAACAGCCGTGATCAGCAAACCCAGACCGATGAGAATCGCCGGTAGGGGATTGCTGCGCCGGCGGCTCAGCGCCTGATGAAGCGTACCAATTGCAGACATGCGAGTGCTCCTTTCATTGCAAGGTTAAGGCCGACTCAGGCGATCAATCGTGTCAGCGGCCCGAATACGCGGGCGAATCTCTCCTAAACCAAACAGGCCGTGCAGGGTTGGTTGCACTTCAGCACAGAGCAGTGGAGTAGAGCTGGTCACATACGCACACGTCCCTCCTTGTGGTAACACTGTCCAGCGCACAGCCGCAGCCAGTTTGTCTGGATCATGACCATCCAGCCGCGCAGTCCGCAGGTTGGCGATCAAAAATTGATGTGCTACGTTGACAATGGCCGCACAATGACCGGGATTCGTGACGGTCACCGCCTGACAGGTGCGGTGACCGCGTAGCGATTGCGTGTTACGGGCCAGCATCGCGTAATCGAGGTGTTGCACAGCCGAGCGCGTTGCCTGCTGAAGTGCATCTTCAAGCAGCGCCACGTTAAGCCAGAGGTTAGCGACCTCAATCACCACCAGAATGAAGAGTGTCAGCGCTGGCAACATCAGCGCCAGAATCGGTAATGCCTGCCCGTGATGACGGTGCCACATACACCTCTCCTACTGTTGATCGCGCTCAGCAGCCCGTGTGGCGCTGGCTCGTACCACCATGTCCTCGCTAAAAGGAAGCAATGCCGTTGGTGCCCAGAGTGAGGCCCGGTAGCGCACCTCAACTGTGATCGGGTCGTAGCGCCGGCACGGTCGGCGTGGACACGAAATGACAACCTCACTTGCCGATACGTCAATACCGAGGCTTCCGTGCAGTGACTGCCGGGCTGCGAGTTCAGTTGCGGTGCGATCACCTCCGGTCAGGGCAGCCTGATGCACTGCCGCACGTACCGCTTGATTGACGGCATAATGAATGAGCAGAATTTGCCCCACCGTAAAAAGACCTATAACCAGTGTGAGTAAGATCGGGAGGGCCAGTGCCATCTCGATCAGTGTCTGTCCCGGCGGACGATAGTGTTTCATCGCGTGCTCCTTTTCTCAACTAGTTGCAGGCAGTGAAACGCTTTATTGCGTGGCCTGAAACCAGCCTGTACCAACTGTCTGGCTTGCCAGGCTGGTACTGGCGGCGCGTTAGTGCTCGATCCGGTCCTGAAACCAGCCTGTGCCAACTGTCTGTCATGTTGGGCTTTGTTCATCTGATGACACCCTTACCGGTGGCGAACGGCTGTACCTGCCAGACTCCTCCGGTTTCGCCGGACACACATTCTGCCTGCGATTCATCGCTTAATCCTCCGGTCTTGACCGGCTGGGTTTTGTGAGCAGATGACATATCTCCACCGGTAGCGAACGGCTGTACCTGCCAGGCTCCTCCGGTTTCGCCGGACACACATTCTGCCCGCGATTCATCGCTCAACTCCCCGGCCCAACCAGTGATCGCGGTGCCAGCAGGGTGATGTCAATCTGTTCGGACACGATCTGGCGTGCTGGATCAGGCAGTGGTGCCACCGGAATGGGGGGTAGCGGTACGCCACCGATACTGCCCGGTGCCTGATTGATAATCTGCACCTCAAGTTCCACCTGGATCGTCAGCCGCGCCCGGTTTATCTGGTCGGTGGCGTACAGATAGACATCAGAGCGCATGGGCGGTATCGGAGGTCTGCTCCAGTAGAGATGGACCTGATCATCAAGATCACGTTCTCGAATAGTGGCTGCACTGAGTTGTTCCCGACTTTCCCCACCGAGATAGCGATACACACAGCCACTGAGCAGTTTTGGCGTCAGCAGCGGTCGCGCCCCCGGACGGCAACCGGTGATACCACGGCTATCAGCGGCTCGCGGATCGAAGCGCTGACCATCCATTTCAACTTCAGTCAGGCTCCAGCCGACCACGCGCACCTGATAGGCGTAGGGCCACGGTAATGGTTCATCACTGAATTGCAAATTGGTCAGTTGGGGCGTCAGATCGAGCACTTCGCCAGTCGGCCATGCAATAGCAGCATCTTCAGAGAGGTAAACACCGTTGGTCTGACTGCCATCGCGTGCCGCCGGGTCCAGGGTCGAGCGAATGGCAACCCTCAGATCGCCGGTTGCAGTACCGATGGTAGTCGGTGGTGGGACAACGTTGATGTTCAACGAAGCTACATTGTCAACTGGATCATCGGCAGGTGTCAGCGTAGCAATACGTGCTGTTGCCGGCAAGACTGTACCCGCCGGAACGCGAGTCTGCACGACGACCTCAATCCTTGCCGCAGTTTGCCCTGCCAGCGTTCCCAGATCCCATCGCAGCAAACGCCCT
Source organism: Chloroflexus sp. (assembly GCF_034434295.1). Taxonomy (GTDB): domain Bacteria; phylum Chloroflexota; class Chloroflexia; order Chloroflexales; family Chloroflexaceae; genus Chloroflexus. The sequence continues at coordinate 2,597 of NZ_DAOTZQ010000027.1, read as the reverse complement.
TGTTGGGTTGTGGGTGTACGACTGGCACCGACCAATTGCACATCGGACGGCAACTCAAATTCAAGCACGGTGTTGGCTGCCGGTCGCGTTTGGGCTGGACGGCGTCGGTAGAGGTTGCCATAATCAATCGTGTAGGCAAATATGCTGCCCTGGCCGACAATGCTGGTCGGCGCACGGAGCAGGACAAACGGATTTGGACGGACAACAGCTATGGTTGCGCTGGCCTGATTGTCCTGCTGATCAACAATTCGTTCCGGGGTTATCGTACTAATCGATGCCTGCACACTCAACTGATCAATGGTTGGTGTGGCTGGTACTTCCATATCCAGCCGCAGCTCACCACTGGCCGCAGGCACCAGATCACCGAGCGCACAAAGCAATTGATTCCCCTGCTGCTGGCATCCGTTCGGTGGCGTGGAGAGCTTCACTGCTGCTGGCAAGAGTACAGTAATCGTTGTCTGACGTGCCAAACCATTACCGCGATTCTGATAGCCAATCAACAGATGGACCGGTTCACCTGCTGCCGTCGGAGCTGGCACGAAGGTCAAACGAATTGCTGGATTTGGCCGTAGATAAGCAGTACTCGCCATCGCCGAATTATCGGTTAGAGAGTCGCCCGCCGTTGTTGTCGTTACTGTCGCCCGGTTATCAAGTCGGCTGGCTGCGTCTGGTCGCGGGCGGGCCTGAAAACTGATGATTGCTTCCTGCTGTGGTGCCAGGCTGCTCATCACACAGCGGAGTGTCCGCTCTGCTCCCGCATAGCGACACGCTCCCGCCGGTGCCTGCAACAAACTGACAAAATCAACCTGATCTGGCAACCGATCGGCAATTGTTACCTGTGACGCCGTTGCACTACCACGATTCGCGACCCGCAGGGTGTAGAGGATCATGTCGCTACTAAGCACTGTTGCCGGTGCAGTTTTAGAAATGCTAACCTCGGCGCGAGTCAGGCGAGTAAACTGTGTAGAGCTATTGTTTGTTGTGTTTGTGTCAGCCGGTCGGGAACTAATAACAGCAGTAGCAGCAACGGTCTGGCTCAGATTGCTGCCAATCGTTGTTGGGGCACGTACCCGCGCTTCAATCCTACCGTTACTATTCGGATTCAGTTGTCCAATCTGCCAGACCAGCGTTGATCCCTGCTGTTGAACCGGCATACTGGCACTAATCAACTTCACTCCGCCCGGTAATGTCATTTGGAGAACCACATTTGTTGCTGCAACCTGACCGGTATGGCGATAAAAGATGGTGTAGTGAAGTTCGTCGCCAACTACGACTTCAGCAGGTGCATTCAGCTCTACGCTGAGATCCATCGCCGCCTGATTCGTCATCAGGCCGACATCAATATCTGTTTGTGTTACACCGTGATTGATAGCTATTACTTGACTGAAACCACTACGTTCATCAATATCACTGTCGAGCCGTGCATTTCCGCCACGGCCTGCCGGCGCAAAGGTATAACCTTCAGGTGAAGTCACAAACAAGCGATACTGACCAGGTTCGAGGTTGGTAAACGTGTAGCGCCCCTGGGCATCACTGGAAGTTGTGCGGGGATAGCTGTGTACGACAGGTGAAGAGCCGGGTAGATGTTCCAGCCGGATCATCACACCGGCAAGTCCAGGCTCATTGGCGTCTTGTATGCCATTACGATTGAGATCATGCCAGACTCGATCACCAATGGTAGCCGGACGAAATTGCCGGGTAAGCCCAATATCGACATACTGAACCCGTTCACTGCGCACCGGCATCATCAGCGCATTACCGGTCACGCCGTTTCCGGCATGACGACCGGCAAACTCAACCACGCCGAAGACGGGATGGGCATCGCTATCGAGGGTTGCAGGACCGGCACGTTGTGGCGAATAGGTCATCCCGGCCAGCGGCTGACCACTCAGGAATTGATTCGGAGCCACACGCACATGCAATGCCCGGTTGGGTGGCACGGCAACGGTATAGCTGCCGTTAGAAGCCGTTACCACGTGACCAAGCGGCAAGGATTGACCGGGTTCAAAAACCTCAAGCCGTATACCACTCAATGGTGGTTCACCCGCTTCACGAATGCCATTCCCGTTAAGGTCATGCCAGAGTTGTCCACTGATAAATGCATACGTGCAGAGAAGTTCGAGATCACCGAGCGCCGCTGACTTATTACTACCAGACGGAATCAGGGTAATCGCACGGAATGGATGCGGCTGATTAGAGGTATACAACATCAGCCCTGATGCATTGTCACCCAGCAACGATGTCGCCACGATTGTCTCGGTTCCATCAGGGTTTGGGATAGCCAGTAAGCTACCCATGTGATTTTCAACATGCGCTGGATCATCGCTTTCAGGATATCCATGCAAGTGGTCATTCACCCAGTCAGCCAGATTTGCGGAGAGTCTTCTACTCGAGTCACGGATATGCACCTGATCAAGACGATTGGTGCCTGATAATTGCAGTATCCATCTACCGCCACTAAACCGATAATTAAGAGTATCTCCCTGGGACGTTGCAGTATAGTGACCTTGCGGTGGTTCACCAAAGAAGACTAAATCACCAACTCGATCACGTAATCCGAGACGCATAAACTGACCATCAGGACTGAATTCAATATC